>JAHFUQ010000204.1 GCA_023265045.1 Acidimicrobiia bacterium | reverse complement strand
CAGGCGGTTCCCCTCCGGGGTGGAGCGCGAGGTCACCCCCCGCGTGTATCCCGATGTCGCCATTCCGCTGCAGTACCACGCCGACTGGCATCCGGCCGGACCGCGCAAGCCGGCCAAGAAGCTGGGCAAGCTGCCGCGCCGCCGGCTGTTCCCTCTTCCCGGCCACAAGGTGCGAGTCGGCGTGCTCGACACCGGCATGCCGGCGGCGCCGATGGGTTGGTTCGACGGGCGGTGTGAGAGCGGTCCCGATGACGTCGACCCGCTCGGGTCGGGAGGGACCGGCCCGTTCACCCCCACCGACGCCCACGGGCGCTTCATCGCCGGCATCGTGCTGCAGCACGCCCCCGGCGCCAAGGTGATCGCCCGGCGGCTGCGGGACTCGTTCGACGCGTGGGTCACCGACTCCGATCTGGCACCGGCCATCGTCGATCTGGCGGACGAAGGGGTGGACATCATCAACGTCTCGGCCAGTGGCACAACCCATGACCAGACCGGGCTGGGGGCCACGCAGGCCGCCGTCGAGGGCCTTCGCAAGACGCACCCCCATGTCGTGGTGGTCGTCGCCGCCGGCAACTCGGGCATCGACGCCAAGTTCTACCCGGCGTCGCTGACCAACGTCATCAGTGTCGGTGCCGTCAACGAGAACGACAACGGCCGGCCCGAGTTCAGCAACTTCGGGGAGTGGGTCAACGCGTCCGCACCCGGGGTCGAGGTGCACAGCATCTTCGTCGAGGGCGACGACGCCGAGAGCAAGCACTTCGAGGGGTTCGCGACGTGGACGGGAACGTCGTTCGCCGCCCCCAAGGTGGCGGCCGAGATCGCCGTCCGGGTCAGTCCCGGCGGCTGGCGGCAGTACATCCCGTTCCTCCACGCCAAGACCGCGTTCGAGGCGGCCTTCCGGCTGTTCGGCGACCCGAAGCTTCCGTGGGTGCGGGGATCGGGCAAGATCGTCCGCCCGAAGTCCTACGTCTCCTGACGGGCGGTCCGCCGCCTCGATCGAGGCGGCGTCGCCTGCGCATACACCAGCCCCCTGGGGTCCAGCACGTCCCGGATGCCCTCGCCGACGAGGTTGAACCCGAGCGCCACCAGCGTGATGGCGGCGCCCGGGAACAGCATCTGGTTGGGTGCCGTGAGCAGGACGCGCCGGCCTTCGCTGAGCATCGTGCCCCACTCCGGCGACGGGGGCTGGGCGCCCACGCCCAGGAACGACAAGCCCGAGACGACGAGCACAAACGTCCCCATCTCGATGGTCAGAAGGACGACCACCGGTCCCGCGACGTTGGGCAGCAGGTGGCGAACGGCAATGCGCCAGCGTGTCGCGCCGACGGCGCGGGCGGCCTCGACGAAGGGCCGGTCGCGTAACTGGAGGACGAGCCCGCGCACCAGCCGCGCGTAAGGCGCCCAGGAGACCGCGGCCAGGCCGGCGACGATGCTCAACAACCCGCCCCTGAGCGTTCCCGCGATGGCCAGCACGAGCACCAGGCTCGGGAAGATCAGCAGCCCGTCGACGACGCGCATTGACACGGCGTCCACCCAACCGCCCCGCAGGCCCGCCAGCAGACCGACCGAGACGCCGACGACCAAGACGACCGAGGCGGCGAGCGCGGCCGTGCCGAGGGACAGGCGGGAGCCGAACACGAGCCGGGAGAAGACGTCGCGGCCCACGCCGTCGGTGCCGAGGAAGTGATGGCGACTCGGCCCCTCCAGCTCGTCGGGGGTGATGGCGAGCGGGTCATGGTTGGCTACGAGCGGGGCGAACACGGCGGCCACGATGAAGAGAGCGATCAGCGCGAGGCCGACGGCGGCGGATCGGTGGCGGCGGATGGCTCGCCAGGTCCCGGTCCCGGTGCCGGCGCCGCCCGTGCCCGGCTCGTCAGCGGGCATGGGTGTCCCCCCGGTCGGCGAGCCGTACCCGAGGGTCGAGCACCCCGTACAACACGTCGACCGCGAGGTTGATCAGGACCACGATCGTTCCGAACAGGAGCAGGAAGCCCTGGACGACCGGGAAGTCGCGGTCGCGGATGGCGTCCACGACGAGCCTGCCGAGGCCCGGCATGGCGAACACGGTCTCGACGATCACGGCCCCACCAAGCAGGGAGCCGAGCACGAGCCCGCCGTAGGTCACGATCGGGTTCAGCGCCACCCGCAGGGCGTGGCGCACGACGATGCGCCGCTGGGGGACCCCCCGGGCGCGAGCGGCTCGGATGTACTCGTCGCCGAGGATCTCGAGCATCGATGCCCGCGTCAGGCGCCCCATCACCGCCGTCGAGTAAAGGGCGAGCGTGGCCGTGGGCAGCACGTAGGACGTGGCCGACTGCACGCCGCCCGTCGGCAACAGGTCGAGGCGCACGGCGAACACGATGATCAGCAGGTAGGCAAACCAGTAACTGGGGAGCGAGGCTCCGGCCAGCGACAGCAGGCGCGAGAGGTGGTCGGGCAGCCGCCCGGCGCGGAGGGCGGCGGCGACCCCGATGGGGATGCCGACGGCGATCATGACCGCGAAGGCGAGCAGGGCCAGCTCGACCGTCACGGGCAGGGCCTGGCGCAACCTGGTGGCGACCGACTGGCCGGTGCGGAACGACGTCCCGAGGTCGCCGCGGGCGGCCTTGCCGAGCCAGCGGACGTACTGCACGACCGCGGGGTCGTTGAAGCCCAGCTCCTCGCGGAACGCGGCGACCTGTTCGTCGGTGGGGTGGGAGTCGCCCTCCAGGATCAGCAGCGCCCGAGCAGGGTCGCCGGGCGCGATCTGGCCCAGCGTGAACGAGAAGATGCTGAGCCCGAGCAGCAGCGGGAGTAGGACGGCCAGCCGACGGAGGATGTACCCGGTCACGGACCGGCCACCGTCCTACAAGGTGACGTAGACGTCCGCCCAGCGTTGGTTGACGTTGGAGGCGTGCGGCGTGAAACCCTTGACGTTCGGCCGCAATCCCCAGATCCGGCTGATGCCGGCGATGGGGACGACGGCCACGATGTCGTCGACGGCGATCTTCATGGCCTGGGCGGCGAGGCGCCGCACTTCGTCGGTGTCGGGGGAGCCGATCGCCTTGGTGAAGACCTTGTCGTAGTCGGCCCCGGCGCCGAACGCCGCCGCGTAGTCGGCGAAGCCGCCCGGCTCGGCCGTGAACAGGGCGCCGAGGAAGATGGGGTTGCCGTCGTTCTGGTTGCCGACCTCGGCGAACATGTCGCCCTGGCCCTTCTCGAGCCGCTCGCGGTACACCGCCGGGTCGCTCGGAACCTCGATCTTGACGTCGACGCCGATCGTCTTGAGCTGGCCCTGCACCAACTCGGGCATCGGCACCTGGAGCTCGGCGGCGATGACGAGCATCGTCAGCTGGAGACGGCGTCCGGCCTTGGTGCGGATGCCGTCGGTGCCGACCGTCCAACCGGCGTCGTCGAGGAGCCTGCGCGCCCGCGCCAGGTCGAAGGCGATGCCCTTCACCATCGAGGCGCTGGCTCCGAGCACGGGTGCCGGGATGACCGTGTTCATCACCTCGGCGTTGCCCTTCCACACGTTGTTGACGATCGTCGCCTTGTCGATCCCCGCCGCCACCGCCTGGCGGACCCGGATGTCGGTGAGGATGTCATAGGGCTCCTTGCCCTTGATGTTGAGCAAGAGCGCGTCGTAGGCGCCGACCGGGGACTTCACCGTCGTCAGCTCCTTGGAGCCGGCGAACAGGCCGGCCTGCTCCCGGGGGAAGTCGTAGATGGCGTCGACGCGGCCCGCCTGGAGGGCCAGCATGCGTGCCTCGGTGTTCGGCAGGAAGAGGAACTTGATGCGCTGTGACTTGGCCCTCTCGCCCCAGTACCCGTCGAACCGCTCGACCTCGAGGCTCTCACCTGTGCGGTAGCTCAGGAACTTGAAGGGGCCCGTGCCCGTGGGCGTGCTCTCCGGCGTGTCGCCCGCCCCGGCGTAGGTGCCCGGCGCTCGGATGCCGTCCAAGGGATGGACCAGCTGCTCGACGAGGCGGAGGTTCGGCTTGATCGGCGTGAGGTCGATGGTCAGGTCATCGACGACGACCGCCGAGGACGGCCCCAGCGACAGGCTCACGTCCGTGCCCCACAGGTCGGTGACGTTGTAGGCGACCGCCTTGGCGTCGAAGGCGGCGCCGTTGTGGAACCTCACGCCGGGCCGGAGCCGGAACCGCCACGTGTTGGGGGCGCGGAACTCCCACGAGGTGGCCAGCAGCGGCTTGATCGAGAAGTCGGGCGCGAGCACCACGAGGGGCTCGAAGACGGGGGCGTTGGCGTCGCCGTACCCGGTGGCCACATTGGCACGAGCGGCCGGCGCCAAGCGGTCGTTGTCCTTCCCGACGGCGACGACCAGCTCGGGCTTGACCGCGCCCGCGGTGGCCTGGCTCCCCCCGCCTCCGCTGGTCGAGCCGCTCTTGTCCGTAGCGCACGCCGCGGTGAACAACACCAGTGCGACCAGAAAGAGTGCAAGAAGGCGACGCACCTTGTGCATCCCGCCCCACCTCCCGTGACGAACCGCGACCGGATGCCGCAGTCCAGCGGGTCGAAGCTACACCCGCCGACCACCCTCGCCCGGGCGAAATGAGGGCTGGCGCGGCGCCGATCGGTGCCGCCGGCGGTCGGTAGACTCGGCGGCACCGCCGGCAGCCCGGGAGTGGCGCTGGACGGGAGGAGGCCGCCATGGTTCAGCACGTCACCGTCCCAAACGTCCGAGCTCGAAAGGGAGGCGCTCCGCTGGTGATGGTCACCGCCTACGACGCCCCTGGAGCCCGCATCGCCAGCGATGGAGGGGTCGACGTGATCCTGGTGGGGGACTCGGTCGCCATGGTGGTCCTCGGCTACGACGACACCCTCCAGGTGACCCTCGCCGACATGGTCCACCACGTCGGTGCGGTCGCCCGGGCGCGGCCGTCGGCGCTGATCGTCGCCGACCTGCCCTGGCTGACCTACCACCTGACGGCCGAGGAGACGGTGCGCAATGCCGCGGCCCTGATCCGAGCCGGCGCCCAGGCCGTCAAGCTGGAGGGCGGCGCCCGTCGGGTCCCGATGGTGGCTGCGCTCGCGCAGGCGGAGATCCCCGTCATGGG
>JAHFUQ010000203.1 GCA_023265045.1 Acidimicrobiia bacterium | reverse complement strand
GAGCGAGTGGCTCGCCGGCCGTGATCCCGTCGTGGCGGCGATCGCCGTGCTACGGCTGATGACGCTCGCCGGCCTGTGGTATGTCGCGGCGATGGCGGCGGTCGGCGTCGTGCTGCGCGTTGTGCGGGCCGACGGGCTCGTGGCATTCGCCGATCGCCTCACCGTGGCGCCGGTCCGGCGGCTGCTGGTGGCGGCGGTCGGGGTTAGCTTCGCTTCCGGGCTCCCGCCGGCCCTGGCCGCCGGAGCGTCGATCCCGCGTCCGCCCGCCGTCGTCTATCAGCTGCCGGGAGCGACGACCGCGACCCCGCCCCCCACGCTCACGATGCGCGTCGTGCCCGCCGGCGAGGCGCCCGCGACGCCAGCCGCACCGGTGTCGGCGCCGATCGCGACACCGCCGCCCGCAGCCGCCATCCCGGGAGCGGCGGCGGCGGCGCCGGCGACGGCGGTGGGGACGACGTGGGTGGTCCAGCCCGGCGAGTGCTTCTGGTCGATCGCGGAGGACGTGCTGACCAAGGCTTGGGGCCGGGCCGTGACCGACGCCGAGATCGTGCCCTACTGGCGGGGGCTGATCGAGGCCAACCGGGCCCGGCTCGGCGACCGCGACAACGCCGACCTCATCTTCCCTGCGCAGGTCTTCACCGTGCCGACCCCTCCGGGTGCGCCGTGATCCCGCCACGCCGGCGGAGAAGGTGGGCTCACTCCACCGGCGTGACGGCTGGGATGTGTTCGGTTCTCAAGAGGTGCATGGAGGCAGTCGTCGTCCTCGTCGGGAGCGTGCGCAAGCACCGGAGAAGCGGCCGGTACCGTCCGTCGCAGGCGCCGACTGTTGCATCGGTGGGCCGGCGCACGATCGCCGTCTGGACGCGCCGGACTGGGGGAAGACCGGCGCATTGGCTGCAAGGTCGGGGGACGGCTCTGGCGAGGGACGTGTTCGTCCGCCGTCGCAGGCGCCATGACAACCCCTTCCCACGGGTGAACCCTCCACGCGGGCTTTACCCTAGTGCGAATTGTTGTCGCTCACCGCTCAGAAAGCCAGGGTGCTACCCGGCCTCCTCCGATGGTGGTGCGAGCACCACCTACGATGCCGGGCGCGGACGAGCGACGCGACGACGTGGGGGATTGGCCAGGGGGCAACGGCGGGGCGCCGGGCTCGACGCTGCGCGTCGTCGTGGCCGACGACTGGTACCTGGTGCGGGAAGGGGCGCGGAGCGCGCTCTCGTCCATCCCGGGGATCGACGTGGTCGGGGTGGCGGCCGACGCCGAGGAGCTGATGGGGGTCATCGAGTCGACCCGCCCCGACGCCGTCCTGCTCGACGTACGTATGCCGCCGACGCACCGCATGGAGGGGATCGACGCCGCTCACGTGATCCGCAAGCGCTGGCCGGCGATGGGCGTCGTGATCCTCTCGCAGTTCGACGACCCCGAATACGCCCTGGAGTTGCTTCGCGACGGGTCGAACGGGCGGGCCTACCTGCTCAAGGAGCGCCTCGGAGCGCCCCTCCAGCTGGCCGAGGCGCTGCGGGAGGTGGCGGCGGGCGGGTCGATCCTCGACCCCAAAGTCGTCGACGGGCTGCTCGAGGCCCAGCGCCGGCGCAGCCGCTCGAAGCTGCACGGCCTGACCGAGCGGGAACACGAGGTGCTCACCCTGATGGCGGGCGGGCGGACGAACGCCGCGATCGCCCGCAACCTGACCTTGAGCGAGCGAGCCGTGGAGAAGCACATCAACGCCATCTTCCGCAAGCTCGGCCTGAGCGAGGAGCTGGACATGAACCATCGGGTGGCGGCCGTCCTGTTCTTCCTCCAGCGCCAGACTGGCTAGGGCGCGGGTCGGACAGCCGTCGGCCGGCCGCCGACCGCCCCGTTGGAGGCGACGCTGGGTCGCACGGGGTCTGGTCAGGGGTAGGTCGGCAGCCTCGGCGCGCCGCGCCGAACGCGAGTCCGACCAGCGGCCTAGCTCTCCACGGGGAACGTCGCCACGACCGACGTGCCCCGGCCGGGCTGGCTCTCGATCCGGAGCTCGCCGCCGAACGACCGCACCCGGTCCTCCATGTGGAGCAGCCCGCCGCGCCGGGCCACGGCCAAGGCGTCGAAGCCCCGGCCGTCGTCGCTGATCTGCACCCGGAGCTGACCGCCGGCGACGGCCACCGCCAGCGCCAGCTCGTCGGCCTGGGAATGCTTCAGGGCGTTGGTGACGGCCTCGCACAGCAGGAAGTAGGCGGCGCTCTCCACCTCGGCCGGCAGCCGCGGGAGCGGTTCCGGTTCCACCGACAGCTCGCTGGGCAGCGGCAGTCGTCCCGCGTAGGAGTGCAGGGCGGCGGCCAGGCCCCGGTCGCGCAGGATGGCCGGGTACAGGTTGTGGCTCACCTCGCGCAGCTGCTCGATGGTGCGGTCCATCTCCTCCGCCAGGCCGGCCAGCAGCTCCGAATGGCCATCCGCCGCGCCGTCGGCCAGGCCGAGGCGCAGGCGCAGCACCAGGAGCTGCTGCTGGATCCCGTCGTGGAGGTCCCGGGCCAGGCGGCGGCGCTCCTCGTCCTGGGCGGCGACGACCCGCTGCGAGCTCTCCTGCAGTTCGGCGGCCTGGCGTTCGACCAGGCCCAGCTTGTGCCGCAGCTCGCCGCGCATGTGTTCCAGGGCACCGGCCAGCCGGGCGATCTCGTCGCTGCCCTGGGCGACGAAGCGGCGGTCGAGGTCGCCGCCGGCGATGCGATCGGCGGTGCTGGCCAGGGTGACGAGGGGCTTGGTCAGGGTCCGGAACAGCACCCACCCCAGCGCAACGGCGAGCACGGCGAGGACGGTGCCGGCGACGGCGCGCCGGCTGGCCAGGGCCCGGTCGAGCGGCGCGGCCGGGTCTTCGAGGGCGATGCCCAGGGCGCCGCCGGTGGGGTCGCCGGCCGACCGCCCGACGGGGACGTAGGCCACCACCGTCGCCACGCCGTCGAGGCGGACCACCTCCGGCCCGGCGGGTGGCTCGCCCGCCTCGTCGAACGCGGGCGGCTCCTCGGTGGGCGTGGAGAGCGTCGACCCCGCGACCCGGCGCCCGACGACCAGGATCACGTTGGCCAGCCCGCCGAGCTGTTTGCGCAGGTCGAAGGCGAGCTCGTCGCCGAACTGGCGCCCGCCGAGGAGCACCAGCGGCCGTTGGGCGGTGCCCAGCTGCACGGGCACCGACTGGACGAACGATCCCGTTGTGGTCGCCACCAGCCGGCTCGTCGGCTCGGTCGTGAATTGCCCGCTCCGGGCGAGCGGCAGCGCCGGGGTCAGGTGCCCCACGCTGATCGGCGGGTCGAGGGCGGCGCCGCCGTTGTCGACCACATCGAGCTGGTCGAGCTCCAGGGAGGTGGCGCTCGTCCCGAGCCGGGCGATCAGCTCGGTCCGGCGGGCCGGATCGGCCAACCCGTCGGCCACGAGCCGGTCGGCCAGTCCTCGCAGGGCGACGACGAGGTCGCGCTGGCGCGAGCTGAACGTTTCCTGGAGCACCCGCAGGTTGCTGTTGGCGACATCGCGCGTCTGGTCGGCGACGGCGTTGTGGGTGAGGCGGGCGTCCACGAAGGCGGTGACGGCGGTCGAGACGACGAGCACGACCACCAGTGCCCCCAGCACCTTGCCGAGGACCGACGACCCCAAGCGAGGCAGGACCCGCTTGCCGTTGCCGGGCGCGGCCACCTACGAGGGGCCGTTGACGGAGGCGACGGCCCGGGCCTGGGCCTCGTCGAGAGCGGTCCGCGGGCTCGCCCGCTCCCGCAGCACCTTGACCAGGGCGTCGTTGAAGGCCCGCGACGCCTCCAGCAGGGCCCCGAGGATGGGCGGATAGGCGGTCTGGAGTTGCTGCACGAACACCTTGAGCTGGGGATCGGCGAAGTAGGGGTCCGTCAACGACGACGGGCGGGCGGGCAGGCGCCCCTCCTCCTTGGCGAACCGCAGTCCGTACTTGTCCGAGGTCAGCAGCAGCATGAACTCGAAGGCGAGGTCGCGGTGCTTGGCCCCCCGCGGGATCCACAAGCTGCTGCCGCCCATCGCCGTGCCCGCCGTCTGGCCCGTCAGGCCGCGGGGCATGAGGGCCACGCCGTAGTGCCCGCCGGGTACCTCCTTGAGGATGCGCACCAGGTCCCACGATCCCGAGGCGTACAGGGACACCGCGCCCGACCGGAACAGGGCGTAGGCGTCGGTCGAGCGGGCGTCGGGGCCGACGGGCCCGAAGGCCAGGCCCGCGTCGACGAGGCCGCCCAGGAACCCGAGGGTGTCGACCACGGGGGCCGAGTTGAGCGAGAACGAGGGCTTCCCGTCCGTCCCGATCTTGACCACCTCGCCGCCGTTGGCCTTGATCCAGCCGTAGGTAACCCACGAGTCGACGGTGACGACGAGCGCCCGCTTGGAACCATCGGGGCTGGTCAGGGCGCGTGCGAGCCGCTCGAAGTCTCCGAACGAGATCGACGGGTCGGGTGGCGCCACACCCGCCGCCCGGAACTCGTCGGCGTTGTAGAGCAGGGCCATGGCATTGCTGTCGAGGGGCAGGCCGTAGCGGCGCCCGCCCCAGGTCACGTCGGCCACCGACCCGGGCAGGAACTGGGCGGGATCGACGTGGTGGCGCTGCCACAGGTCGTCCACGGGCTGGGCCAGGTCCTGGCCGGCGCCGGTGTGGGCGTGGCCCTGCACGACATCGGGCGGCGCCCCGCTGGAGATGCCGGCCCGCACGATGTCGGCCATGCGGCTGATCGGTCCCTTGTCGATGTCGATCCGCACCTGGGGGTGGGCCCGCTCGAACTCCCGCACCGCATCGGTGAACGGGGGCGTCACCCAGTCGTCGGTCATGGTGACCCGCAGGACGGTCGTCGTCCCCTTGGGCTCGTCCCCCTAGCAGCCGGCGGCGACCAGGGCGATGGCCGCCACCCCCACGAGCAGCCGCCTCATCGGACCGATTCTACGAGGCGGGTCGGCGGCGCGTCCGGCGCCCGCAGATCGCCGAAGTTGCCTCGGGGGCTGCGCCCCCGAGGCACGGCTGCGCCGTGCTCCCCATCCCCGCCCGGCTCGCGGGCGCTCGCTCGGTCGGAGGCGCTTGCTCATCGAGAACCAGTTGTCGATCAGCCGTCGCAAGCGCCTACAGGGTCAGGCGGAG
>JAHFUQ010000067.1 GCA_023265045.1 Acidimicrobiia bacterium | reverse complement strand
CGACGATGCGTCCGACCGCCACCGCGGCCGTCTCCCGAAACAGGTAACGCACCACGCTCGTGCCCGTGATCGGGCTGGTGCGAGTGGGCGAGGGATGACCGTGAAGCCCCAGTTCCGATGCAATGGCGTCGATCCGGTAGGAGTGGAAGGCGTCGGAGACGAGGAGGACCTCGTGAATCTGGCGGTCCTTGAGGAATTGCGACGCCGCCGCCAGCGACTCCCACGAGTTCCGCCCGTCGACCTCACGCAGGATCGCCTTGTCGGGAACGCCCTTACCCATGAGGTACTCCGCCGACGAGGCCGCCTCGGTGTAGGCGTCGCCGGGCTGCTTCCCGCCCGTGACGACGACCACCGGCGCCAGCTTGCGGGCGTAGAGGTCGTAGGCGTGGTCGAGCCGGGCCCGCAGGATCGACGACGGCACCCCGTTGAACTGCGCCGCGCCCAGCACCACGATGGCCTGCGCCGGCCTTGCGTCGTCGCGGCGCGATGCGAGCCACACCTGCAAGAACGTGAAGGCGACGTAGGCGACGAGCAGCGCAGCCACGGCCATTGCCACCTTCACGAGCCGGATCACGGCTCGGCTACTCGTTCCCTCGCCCGAACCAGGCGGGCGAGGGTCTCGTCTCGACCGAGCACGTGCAACGATTCGAACAAGGGCGGGCCAACCGAACGCCCGGTCACCGCCACGCGGATGGGCGCTTGCGCCTTGGCCAGTTTCAGCTGGTGGCGCTCACCGATCTCCTTGGTCAGCTCGTGGAGCGGGCCGGTGTCCCACACCACCGTTGCATACCCGTTGATGACCTCGTCCAACAGCGCGGGTGCGGGCGGCCGCATGGCCTTGGCCCACGACCCCTCATCGATGACGGGCTCCTCGAGGAAGACGAAGTCCACGAGGCCCGGGACCTCGGAGAGCGTCTTCACCCGCTCCTGTACGAACGGCGCCAGCGCCTCGAACTTGGAGAGCTCGAACCGCTCGCGCGGCCACAGCTTCGTCGTCTCGAGCCACGGCAGGGAGTCCCGCACGAACGTCGCGACGGGCAGGGCGCGGATGTACTCGGCGTTCACGTGGTCGAGCTTCTGGAGGTCGAAGAACGCGTGCGACGGGCTGATGTCGGCCAGGTCGAACTGGGCGACCATGCGCTCGATCGGCGCGATCTCGACGCCGTCGCGCGGCGACCAACCCAGCAGCGCCAAGTAGTTCCGCAGCGCATCGGGCAGGTAGCCCTGCTCCCGGTAGTCGTCGACCGCCACCGAGTGCTTGCGTTTGGACAGCTTGCGCCGGTGCTCGTCCACGAGCAGCGGCAGGTGGGCGTAGACGGGCGGCGGGCCTGCGCCCATGGCCTCGCGGATCAGCAGGACGCGGGGCGTCGAGGAGAGAAGGTCCTCCCCCCGGATGACGTGGGTGATCCCCATGTCGACGTCGTCCACCGCGTTGGGCACGTAGAAGCTGGGCGAACCGTCGGACCGGACCACGACGAAGTCCTCGAGCGCGTCGTGGGCGAACGTCACGTCGCCCCGGATGACGTCGCGCACGACCGTCTCGCCCCCGTCCGGCGTGCGGAACCGCAGGGCGCGACCCGGACCGGCGCCGAGCCCACGGTCACGGCAGAAGCCGTCGTACGGCGCCTTCTCGCGCCCCGCGCGCGCGTCGATCGCCTCGCGGCTGCAGTCGCAGTAGTACAGGCGGCCGTCGGCCAGCAGCTTGGCGACGACCTCGTGGTAGCGATCGAGGCGCTGGGTCTGACGGAACGGGCCCTCGTCGTAGTCGATCCCGAGCCAGTGCAGGCCCCGCTGCATCGTGGCGATGGCGTCGTCGGTGGAGCGGGCCACGTCGGTGTCCTCGATGCGGAGCACGAACGTCCCGCCGTGCCTGCGGGCGAACATCCAGTTGTACAGAGCGAGCCACGCCCCGCCCACGTGGAGGTATCCCGTCGGCGCTGGGGCGAACCTAACTCGGGGACCGGTCACCGCCTCGACGGTAGCCTCGCGACCCGATGGCAAAGAGCGTATTGACGCCCCAGGACGAGAACTTCCCCCAGTGGTACCAGGACGTGGTGGCCAAGGCGGAGATGGCCGACAACGGGCCGGTGCGCGGCACCATGGTGATCCGGCCGTACGGCTACGCCATCTGGGAGCGCATGCAGCGCGAGCTCGATGACCGCATCAAGGCCGCCGGTGCCCGCAACGCCTACTTCCCGCTCTTCATCCCCGAGTCGTACTTGCGGCGCGAGGCCGAGCACGTCGAAGGGTTCAGCCCCGAGCTGGCCGTTGTGACCCACGCCGGCGGCAAGGAGCTGGACGAGCCCGCAGTCGTGCGCCCGACGAGCGAGACGATCATCAACGTCTTCTTCGCCAAGTGGGTGCAGAGCCACCGCGACCTGCCGCTGCTGATCAACCAGTGGGCGAACGTGGTCCGCTGGGAGCTGCGCCCCCGGGTGTTCCTCCGCACGACCGAGTTCCTGTGGCAGGAGGGCCACACCGCCCACGCCACCCAGGCGGACGCCAACGCCTACGCCGTGCGCATCCTCAACCAGGTGTACGAGGACTTCGCCCTCGATGTTCTCGGTATCCCGGTGCTGGTCGGCCGCAAGACCGAGCGGGAACGGTTCGCCGGCGCCGACGCGACCTACACCATCGAGGGGATGATGGGCGACGGTAAGGCGCTGCAAATGGGCACGAGCCACGAGCTGGGGCAGAACTTCAGCCGCGCCTTCGGCATCCAGTTCCAGGACGAAAGCGGCGCCAACCAGTTCGCGTGGCAGACGTCGTGGGGTGTGTCAACGCGACTCGTCGGCGCGCTGATCATGGCCCACGGCGACGACGCCGGCCTCCGCCTCCCGCCCCGGCTGGCGCCGGTGCAGGTCGTCGTCCTGCTGGTTAAGGCCGACGGGGACTCAGGGACACAGGCGGCGGCGATCACCGAGCAGCTCCGGACCTCGGGCATCCGGGTGGAGCTGGACGATCGCGTGGGCGTTTCCTTCGGCCGGCGCGCCGTCGAGTGGGAGCTGAAGGGTGTTCCCGTGCGCATCGAGGTCGGGCCCCGCGACCTGGCCGAAGGACTCGTCACGCTCGTGCGTCGCGACAACCAGGCCAAGGCACAGGTGGCGCTCGACGGCCTGGCGCCGAGGATCGCCGCGACCCTCGAGGAGATCCAGGCGGCGCTGCACGCAGACGCGCTCGCGCGGCGGGAGGCATTGACGGTGGACGTCGGCACCGTCGACGACGCCATCAAGGCGGCCCAGTCCGGGTTTGCGCGGATCGCATGGGACACGGCCCGCGAGGCCGAGGGCGCCCTCAACGAGGCGGCCGTCTCCGTGCGGTGCCTCCAGCGCGCCGACGGCGGCTTGCCGGGGTCCTCGGCTGAACCGGGCCTGGTGGCGACGGTGGCGAAAGCGTACTGAGCGGCCTCAGGCGCCGAAACAGACGAACGACGACGCCGAGGCCAAGGCCCGCAGGCTCTCCTCGCCCGCGCGCACCTGCGCGTCGGCGAGCGCGACGGGGCCGTCGAGCCCGGCCGCCAGCGAGCGGTGGAAGTCGGCCATCATGCGGCCGGTCTGGCTGTCGCCCACCAGCAACACGCTGGCGATCAGCGTCGCTGTACCGAGGGCGAACAACGCAGAGGAGACCCCGAGCAGCTCGTTGTCAGGGCGCACCGCGGAGAGGCCGGCGTTGCAGGCCGACAGGACGACGCGCTGGGGCGCCGTTGCCAACCGCTCGAGCTCGTAGACGGTGAGGGGGCCGTCGACCATCCGCAACGACGAGAACAACGGGTTGTCGGCGCGGAAGGACCCGTGGGCAATCACGTGGGCCAGGCCGGCGCCGTCCATGGCGTCGGCGACTTTGCGAGCCGTCGCGGTCCCGCCCGCGAGCATCGTCGCCCTGGGGTAGATCTCGGCCAGGGCCCGCAGCTCGCCCGCGGCGTGGGTGACGCCCGGACCGGCCGCCAGCAGGATCGGCCTGGCGTCGGCCCGCGGCCGGGAAGCGGCCTGGAGCCAGGCTGCCGCCGACGGAGCGACCGAAAGGGCGCGGCCCCGGCACGACGGCAGCGCCGGCCAGGGCAGGACGTGCAGGGCGCCGGTCGGAACGACGACCAGCGGACGCTCCCCGATCGTCGCCTGCAGGGGCCGGAACAGGAGCGTGTCGAGACGACCGACCGAGTCCGCGAAGACGTCGCGCATCGCCTCTTCCCAGCCGCGGGCGCCCCGGCCGGACGCGATGCGGTTCAGCGTGAACCGGAGCCCTTCGGCCTCGCGCTCGACCTCTTCGAGCAAGCCGATGCGCGTAAGGCGGCTGCGCCGGTCCCGTAGTGTGACCGCGTACAGGACGCCCTCCGACTCCACGAACTCCACCAGGACCCGTCTCCCGAGGGCGCGGCGGAGCTCGTTGAGCGACGGCGGTCCGGGGCCTTGGGCCCGGAAGCCGGAGGCGTGCCAGCTCTTCTGGCGGATGATGTCCTCGAGGGCCGCCTTCTGGCGCAGGAGCGCTCCGATGTCTTGCCCGCCGACGGCCGCGTCATCGAGGTCCTTCTCGAGCGCCCGCAGCTCGGCCAGGCGGCGCGCCAAATCGTCGTCCGCGGGCGGCCGCACCGGCGACAGCCACATGGTGCAGCCGCGGCTGCGCTCGGCCCAGGTCAGCACGCCGTTGGGCTCGCCGCACTCGATCGCGATCTGGATCGCCAGCCGGCCTAATTCGTATGCGCTGTTGCCGGCGTTGACGCGCAGCTCGGTGGCGCCCAGCGAGGCCCGGTAGCCCGAGAGGGTGCGCATCCCGGCGCGCAGCGCACTCTGGGCGCCCTGGGCGTTCTGCAAGCGCCAGCGGAGGAGCGCTTCGGCGTGCCAGGCCTGGATCCGGATCTCCGCGGGCGCGTGCCGACGGTGGCGAGCCGCCCGGCGCAACTCGGACTCGGCCAGGTCGAACTCGCCCCGCTCGAGGGCGATGCGCGCGGCCAGGATGCGGGCGTGGGTCGCCGACGGCGCCCAGCCCGAACGCCGGAGGTCGGCCGCCAGGGCCTGCGCCGCCTCCCGCGTCTCTTCAGACCGGTCGCCCCGTTCCCAGCGGACTCGCAACCACAGGTACCGAGCCTTGAGCCCCCACGAGCCCCGCCCCTGGGCGACGAACGCGAACTGGGCCAGCACGGCCAGGTGCTCGGCCTCGTCGAGGTCGCCCGTGGCCAGCGCCACCTCGGCCAGCAGCACGCGTGCCTCGGCCAGGTCGGTCTCCATGCCCGCCCGTTCGAGTTGGTCGACGGCCTCGCGTCCCACCCCGTGCGCCTCGGCGGCGAGGTTCGCCTGCAGCAGCGTGTCGCAGTAGTCGAGGAGGGCGGCGGGGTGGCCGGCCCCCAGGTCGGCCATCGATCGGGCGGCGCGCTCGTAGGCCTGGAGGGCAGCCGGGATATCTCCTTCGCGGGCAGCGACGAACCCCATGTTGTGCAGCACGTAGGCGGCTTCGAGCTTGAGATCGAGCTGCCGGTAGATGCGCGCCGCCTGGCGCAGCTCGGTCTTCGCCGCCGCGAACCGCCCGCTGTAGGCGTGGAGCAGGGCGCGGTTGGCCAGCACCCGTGCCTCCCCGAGCCGGTCGCCGGCCCGGCGCATGGCGGCGAGGCCGCGCCGGTACGACTCGAGCGCGTCGTCGGGACGCCCGAGGCGCTGGTAGGCGAGGGCCCGTTGGCACTCGACGCGCGCCGCCGCTCCCTTCGGCGCCGGGCCGCGGCCCCCGACCAGCTCGGCCAGGGCGGCGTCGAGCTCGCCGCCGTTGAGCAACAGGAGCGCCAGGTTCGTCTGTGCTTCGACGAGGCGCTCACGCAGCCCGGCGCCCCGAAAGCGGTCCCGTGCGCGTATGAGGTGGCCGCGCGCCTCCCCCAGTTCGTGGAGCTCGGTCATGGCGACGCCAAGCGCCAGCTCCGCGATGCCCGCCGTCTCGGGGTCGGCCGTCAACGCCCCCCAGTCCTCGTCCGCCCTCGCCCGCACCAACGCCGGGTCGACCCGCGCCAGCCGCAGGGCCTCCTCCGCCTCGTACCTCAGGTCCGCGGGGTACGCGACGAGGGTGTGCACGGAGGTGCTTAGAGCACGATCCAATCCGTGACGGTTACCACCGGCACGCCGCCGTCGTTGCCACGGCAGCGGAAGCTCACGGGGCCCTTGGGGAGGTCCTCAACCGCGAACCGCCCGAGCCGGTCAACCGCCACGACATCGGCGCCCCGCCCGTGCCGGACCTCGACCTCGCCGTGCGCGGCGGGGATCAGCTGGCCGACGACCCGGCGTCGCTCGGGCACGACCTCGAGCTCGACGCTGAGCTTCGGGCCCTGGAAGCTGAGCTGGCGGCCGGTGCAAAGGCTGCGGACGTCGCCCGGGCCGTCGAGCACCGAGTCGTAGATCAACTCGGCCACCTCGGCGTCCACGGCGCGCCGGCTCAGGCTCGTGCGCAACGACTGAAGGAGGTCGAGGGGGATCGGGTCGGCCGTGGCGATGACCGAGGCCAGCCCCTCGGGCACGATGGGTTCCACCTGGTTCGTCTGGCTCATGAGGCCGTCCTCCTTGCCGTGATCGGCTGTTCGCCGCGCACACACGCCCGTAGTTCGGCGTTGTTCCGCAGCCGCTCAAGGCACCGGCCTCGGGTCGGACCGATGCTCCCTATCGGGATTGCCAAGCTGATGCTGACCTCTTCGTAACTGAGCGATGGTTCCGCCGTCAGCATGAGAAGCAGGACTCTACAGTTCGAAGGCAGTGACTGGAAGGCCCTCCACAGAGCCCGATCGCGTTCGAGAGTCAGCATCTGCACGTCGACATCGGGACCGGCCGCCGAGCGTGCGATGTCCGCCAGCGGATCGAACGGGACGTCGCGCTGCGCACGGCGCAGCATGCGCAGCGACTCGTTGCGGGCCGTGACCGCGAGCCACAGCCCGACGCGCTCGGGGTCGCGCAGGTCGCCCAGGTGCTCGGCGAGGCGTAGCCACGTGGTTTGCGAGACGTCGTCGGCGTCCGACACCGAGAGGCCGAAGCTACGCGCGACCGCCCAGATCAACCGCGCGTAGCGGTCGATGAGCGCGTCCCATGCTTTCCCGTCCCCAGCGGCCGCCGACCGGACAACAGCCCCGACTTCGGTCACGGCCGGAATATTAGAGGAACATGTATCAGATAGAAGAACTCGCGCTCTGTATGTTCCCAGCGGTAGGTGAGACCCCGGGGAAAGGACCTCAACCGTGCGCGCCATTCGGAGTCGTCGTAGTCGTGTGCTAATCAATGTTTTTGCTGCGATCGCAGTCCTGGCGGGGCTGTGGCTGGCCGCCGGGGCGCCGATCTACATCGGGTTCTGACCTGGTTCACCTTCGACGAGAGCCCAACAGGCTGGGCCTATCAGAATGATTCTCATGCTTGTCCCGTTGGTCGCGGGGGCGATCACGGGGCGGCTTTGCGGAGGCCGCCTGGCGCGACTCGCCGACCTGAGGTTTCGCGCACCCGCACTCATCTTCGTCGTGCTCGCGTCCCAAGCGCTCCTCGGTCACGTCCCTCGCGGTCCCCGGAACACGGCCGTGCTGCTGTCCTACGCCGCTGTCGGCGCCTGGATCGTGGTCAACATGGGCCGGCGAGCGCTCGCGCTCCGGATCGCGTTCGTGCTCGTCGGGCTCGGGTGGGCCATGAACGTCGCGGCCATGGCGCCGAACGGGGCCATGCCCGTGTCGGAGGAGGCCCTCAGCTCGGTGGGCGCTCCTGCCACGATGAAGGTGCAAGAAGGGCACCTCTACAAGCACACGCGGCGCGAGGCGCGAAACGCCACGAGCTGGCTCGGCGACGAGATCCCGCTCGCTCCGCTCCGGGCGGTCATCAGCATCGGCGACATCGTGCTGGCTGCGGGCATCCTCTTGCTGGTTGCGTCGGCCATGGTGCGCCAGACACCTGCGCGTATGAAGAGCGGTCAATATGCCTGGCCAGGGCGCCGCACCGGTCCTTTATTGGGCGTCGTCGCGGCCTCGTGAGCCGGTGATGACGATTCGTCGTCGCTACGCCTGAGCCCCTGTCAGTTCCTTCCAGTCGTGGAGCCGGCGGCGCACGTCAGCCGGGGCCATGCGCAACGTGGCGTCTGGGATGTGGTCGACGATCTCGCGCTGGTCCCAGTAGTCGTGCGACGCTCCCTTGAAGGCGGAGCGGCGCCACTGGACCAGGTCGGGCGGCGCGTCGGCGAGGGGATCGTCGATGAATCCAAACAGGCCGAAGGCGAACTCGAGGTCGGAGAGGACGGGCGCCCGGCCGAAGATCGACGCCCGGCGCATCGCCCCGGCGACCGCTCCGGCGGCGGCGTCCTCCTCGTGCTCGCCGGGCGTCAGGCGGAGCTTGCCCTTGAACCGTTCGGCAAGCAGGAGGGCGTAGCCCTGATCGGGCCCGGGCGATCCGAGGCGGCGCCCTCGGGGCTGGGCCGAGGGGAGGTCGGCGGGGCGGGTCGAGACCCAGCGTCCCGGCGGAGGGAGCGGGAGGGTCGGACGGGGCTTGTCCGCCGTCGTGGTTGGGACGTAATCGGGGGCAGCCACTACCGGGCCGTGTCCATGGGCGGGAGCTTACGCACGGGCGTCGTCGGGCCCGCTGCGCGCTCACGCACGGACGTACTCGTTCCAGTCCTTGTAACGGTCGATCTCGCCCCGGACGGCGGCGAAGTAGCTGTCCTGGATGGAGCGGGTGATGGGGCCGGGATCGCCGATCTCGCGGTCGTCGACGGACCGGATCGGCACCACCTCGGCCGCCGTGCCGGTGAGGAACGCCTCCTCGGCCAGGTACAGGTCGGTGCGGAGCAGGTTGGCCTCGGCCACCTCGTAGCCGAGGTCGCGGGCGATGGTCGTCACCGACTTCTGGGTGATGCCCTCGAGGGCGCCGGCCGACACCGGCGGCGTAAGGATCCGGCCGTGCTTCACGATGAACAGGTTCTCGCCCGTGCACTCGCTCACGTAGCCCTGGGGCGAGAGGAGGATCGCTTCGTCGTACCCGGCCTTGAGCGCCTCGACCTTGGCCATCGAGGAGTTGGCGTACATGCCGGTGCCCTTGGCGGCCACCGGGACCGCGTTGGGGTCGTGGCGCTGCCACGTCGAGATCTTGGTGCGGACCCCCCGGCGGATCCCCTCCTCGCCGAGGTAGGTCCCCCACGGCCACACCGCGATCGACACGTTGGTTGGGCACGGCAGCGGGTTCAAGCCCATCTCGCCGTAGCCCAAGTAGACGAGGGGCCGGATGTAGCACGCGTCCAGGTTGTTCACCCGGACCGTCTCCTTGACGGCCTCGATCAGCTGGTCGGGGGTGAAGGGGATGTCGATCAGGTAGACCTTGGCGCTGTCGAACAGCCGGTGGATGTGGTCGGTGAGGCGGAAGACCGCAGGCCCCTGGCTCGTCGAGTAGGCGCGGATGCCCTCGAACACACCGCTGCCGTAGTGCAGCGAGTGGGTCAGGATGTGCACGCGGGCCTCGTCCCACGCCACCAGCTCCCCGTCCATCCAGATCCTGTCGACCTTCTGGATCGGCATCTTCTACGGCTCCTTCGTGAGGTCTTGGGTGACGGCGAACGCGATCGCGTCGCCGATAGCGGAGGTGGAGGCGCCGGGCGACGGCGGCGCCTCCGTACAGGCACGAACGATACGGGCTGCGGCCTCTCCTTCGCCCACGAAGTCGAGCAGCATCGCTGCCGACCGGATGCAAGCGATCGGGTTCGCCGTGCCGGTCCCGGCGATGTCGGGGGCCGATCCGTGGACCGGCTCGAACAGCGACGGACCGGTGCGGGCCGGGTTCAGGTTGGCCGACGCGGCCTGGCCGATCCCCCCGGTCACGGCGCCGCCCAGGTCGGTGAGGATGTCGCCGAAGAGGTTGTCGGTGACGATCACGTCGTAGCGCTGGGGCGCCTCGACCAGGTAGATGCACGCCGCGTCCACGTGGTTGTAGTCGGTGGAGACGTCGGTGTGCTCGGCCGCCACCTCCTCAAAGGTCCGCTGCCACAGGTCGCCGGCGTAGGTGAGCACGTTCGTCTTGTGCACCAGCGTGACATGCTTGCGCGCCCTCGCGGCGGCGAGCTCGAAGGCGAAGCGGACGCAGCGCTCGACACCCATGCGCGTGTTCACGGATCCCTGGGTCGCGACCTCGTAGGGCGTCCCCTTGCGGATGACGCCACCCTCGCCCGTGTACGGGCCCTCGGTGTTCTCGCGCACCACCACGAAGTCGAGGCCCTTGCCGCGGAAGGGCCGGAGGTTGATGTACAGGTCCAGCTCGAAGCGCAGCCTGAGCAGCAGGCCGCGCTCGATGACCCCCGGGGGTACCCCGGGCGTCCCCACCGCGCCCAGCAGGATGGCGTCGAAGTCGCGCAGTGCGGCGAGGGTTTCGTCGGGAAGGACTTCCCCGGTGCGCAGGTAGTGGGCGCCGCCGAGCTCGTAGGCGACGGTCTCGAGGTCCACGCCCGCGGCGCGCACGACCTTGAGGGCCTCGGCCACCACCTCGGGCCCGATCCCGTCGCCGCCGATGACTGCGACCCGTTTTCCCACTTCGCCTCCACTGTTCAGATCGACGCTGGAAAAAGAAAACCGCCCACCTCGGTGGACGGTTGCGACACGCACCGTGGGCTTGCGCCCGGCGCGTGCGTTACGGAATTACGATGATGACGGAGGGCTTCACAGCGACCTCCAGTGTCCGTGACCGGCCACTCGGTCGTCAACCCATAAAGAGAGCGCTCCGCGATGACGAACGAAACCCGGCTGTCCAAAGCCGCCTACGACCGCCTCCAAGAGGAACTCGACGATCTCACGACCCGTGGCCGGGTCGACATCGCCCGCATCATCGAGCGGGCGCGAGAGCTCGGCGACCTGTCCGAGAACGCCGACTACCACGCGGCCAAGGACGACCAGGGCCGCATGGAGGCCCGGATCCGCCAGATCCAGTCGATCCTCGACCACGCCGAGGTGCTCGACGAGGACGCGCCGGCGGCGGACGGTGTGGTGGCCACGGGCACGGTCGTCACGATCCGCTACGAGGGCGACGACGAGACCGAGCAGTACCTCATCGGCTCGATCGAGGAGCGCCGCGAGGGCCTGTCGGTCATCTCGCCCGGTTCGCCCCTCGGCCGGGCCCTCCTGGGCCAGCGCCCGGGCGCGACCGTGTCCTACGACGCGCCGAGCGGGACGCTCAGGGTCGAGATCGTCGCCGTCGGCGACTGAGCCCGGGCAGGGCCCGTTTCGTGCTCCTCGGAAGAAGCGGTCCACAACCTCACCTCGCGCGGGAGGGCCGCGGGAACGAGAGGGCCTCCTCGATCTTTGCCGCGGCGGCCATCACGTCGAGCGCGTAGCGCCGGCCGGGCGCACGGGTGGTGCGCTCGATCGGGCCTGAGACCGAGATGGCGGCAACGAGGTTGTCCTGGGCGTCGTGCACCGGCGCGCTGACCGACGCCACCCCCCGCTGGCGTTCCTCGACGCTCTCGATCCAGGGCTCGTCCGCGGCCGAGAGCACCCGGCCGGCGGAGCCTTGGCCGAGGGGCAGCAGGGCGCCGACGGGAACGATCGTGCGCAGCCCGTGGGGCGACTCCAGGGCGGCCACGCACAGGCGCTGCGCGCCCCGGCGGACGTAGAGCTGGACGCTCTCGCCCGTCTGGTCGCGGAGCCACTCCATCGCGGGCCGGGCCA
Source organism: Acidimicrobiia bacterium (assembly GCA_023265045.1). GTDB lineage: Bacteria > Actinomycetota > Acidimicrobiia > Acidimicrobiales > AC-14 > JAHFUQ01. The sequence goes on along the minus strand of JAHFUQ010000067.1, from coordinate 9,535 downwards.
CCTCGGGAAGCCCGGCTCGCGCCACGCGGGGACCGAGCTGGAAGCGGCCTTCGCCGTCACGCCCGACGAGCCGGTGCGCTTCGAGCGCGCGCGCCAGCCGGTGGGCAGTCGCCCGGGCCAGGCCGGTGGCGTCGACCAGGCCACTCAGCGCGAGCGGACCGGCTTCGAGCACGTCGAGGATCGAAACCGCCTTGTCGAGGACGCCGACGCCCGTTACAGTTCCCATATGGCAAGAGTAGCGTCTCATTATATGGGACAACAAACCCTGGCCGACAAGTTGTGGGACCGGCACGTCGTCCACGCCGCCGACGGCGAGCCCGACCTGCTGTACATCGACCTGCATCTCATCCACGAGGTCACCACGCCGCAGGCGTTCGACGGCCTTCGCCTTGCTGGGCGCGCCGTGCGCCGGCCCGACCTCACGCTCGCGACTATGGACCACAATGTGCCCACGATCGGCCTCGACCAGCCGATCGCTGACCCGGTCTCGGCCCGCCAGATCGACGCGCTGCGCGCGAACTGCGAGGAGTTCGGGATCCGGCTCTACCCCATGGGTCACGCCCGCCAGGGCATCGTCCACGTCATCGGCCCCGAGCTGGGGCTGACGCTGCCGGGCATGACGATCGTGTGCGGCGACAGCCACACGTCGACCCACGGCGCGTTCGGGGCGCTGGCGTTCGGGATCGGCACCACCGAGGTGCAGCACGTCCTCGCCACCCAGACGCTTCCACAGGACCGCCCCGGGACCATGGCGATCACGGTCGACGGCGACCTGGCGAGCGGCGTGACCGCGAAAGACGTCATCCTCGGCATCATCGAGCGCATCGGCACCAGCGGCGGGGCCGGCTACATGGTCGAGTACCGCGGCTCGACCATCCGCAGCCTCTCGATGGAGGGGCGCATGACGGTCTGCAACATGTCCATCGAGGGCGGCGCCCGGGCCGGGATGGTGGCGCCGGACGACACCACCTTCGCCTACGTCGAAGGACGGCCCTTCGCTCCCACGGGCGCCGACTGGGAGCGCGCCCTCGACGATTGGCGAGCGCTGGCGACCGACGCCGGCGCCGCGTTCGACCGCGAGGTACGCATCGATGCGCAGGGCCTCAAGCCGTACGTCTCGTGGGGAACCAACCCCGGCCAGGTCGTCCCCATCGACGGGCTCGTGCCCGATCCCGACTCCGACGGCGCCCAACGGGCGCTGACGTACATGGGTCTGGCCGCCGGCACGCCGGTGCGCGACATCCCGGTGGACACCGTCTTCATCGGCTCCTGCACGAACTCGCGCCTCGAAGACCTGCGGGCCGCCGCCGGCGTGCTGGCGGGGCGCAGGGTCAAGGCCGGCCTGCGGGCCATGGTGGTGCCCGGCTCCATGCAGGTGCGGGCGGCGGCCGAGGCCGAGGGGCTCGACCGGATCTTCACCGACGCCGGCTTTGAGTGGCGCGCCGCGGGCTGCTCGATGTGCCTCGGTATGAACCCCGACCAGCTTTTGCCCGGGGAGCGGTGCGCCTCCACGTCCAACCGCAACTTCGAAGGCCGCCAAGGCCAAGGCGGCCGCACCCACCTCGTCTCCCCCGTCGTCGCCGCCGCCACGGCCGTCGCCGGCCACTTCGCCACCCCAGAGGACTTGTGATGGAGGCCGTCCGCACGATCACAGGCCGGGCCGCTCCGCTCGACCGGGCCGACGTCGACACCGACCAGATCATCCCGAGCCGTTGGCTCAAGCGGGTGGAGCGCGCCGGGTTCGGCGAGGGCCTGTTCTCGGAGTGGCGCACGGACCCTGGCTTCGTCCTCAATCAGCCGCAGTTCGCGGGCGCGCCCATCCTGGTAACAGGGCCCAACTTCGGCTGCGGCTCGTCGCGCGAGCACGCGGTGTGGGCCCTCATGGACTACGGCTTCCGCGCCGTCGTCTCGCCCCGCCTCGCCGACATCTTCCGCACCAACTGCACCAAGTCGGGGCTGCTGCCCGTGGAGGTCGACGCCGTGACGGGCGCCCGCCTGATGCACGCGGTCGCCGCCGACCCCGATCTGATCCTCACCATCGACGTGGAGACCGGCGCCGTCGCCGCGCCCAGCCTCGGGCTCACGGCGAGCTTCCCGCTCGACGAGCACACCCGCCGGCGATTCCTCGAGGGCCTCGACGACATCGGCATGACCCTGCGCCAGGAGGACGCCATCCGCGCCTACGAGGCCGACCGCGCCGCGTGGCTCCCTGTTACGACTGGCCCCCGATAGCGCGGGCCTCGCGCAGCGCCGTGGCGAAAACCTCGCGGGCGGCGTCGAGGTCCTGCTCGGCTTCGGTCCGGAGGCGCTCGGCCTGATGGCGCGCCTCGGTGGCGGCGTCGAGCTGGCGGCGCGCCGCCTCCCGCACTTCGTCCGCCTGGCGTTCGGCCAGGGAGCGCATCTCCTCCATCTCCCGGCTGTCGGCGGCGCGCAGTTCCCGAACCGCGTCCAGCTCCCGCTGGGCCGCCTCGCGCGCCCGGATGGCGTCCTGGTTGGCGGCGGCGTGCAGTTCGACGACGGCTTCTAGCTCGCGGTCCGCCGTCGCACGCACCCGGGACGCTTCGTCCTCCGCCACCTGGCGCAGGTCCTGGAGCGCCATCAGCTCCTGCTGCGCTGCCTCCTGCGCCTTGGCGAGCGCGCGGGCGGCCTGGGCCCGCAGGTCCCGGGCTGACTCGAGATTCTGGCGCACGGACTCGGCCGTCTTCGACATCTCCCGCTCGGCCGTCATGAGCAGCTCGGTCGCTTCGTGCTCGGCTTGGGCCCGGGCGTCGGCGGTGGCCGCGAGCAACCGCTCGACGCTCGCGCGCCCGCGCTGCCCATCCGACTCGAGCGAGGACCGCAGCTCCTGGGCCAGCGCCAGCTCCTCGGTCGAGGCGACCCGGATGCGGTCGATGTCGCGCTCGCCCTCCTCCCGGAGGCGCCGCGCCGTCTCAGTCAGGTCCCGCGCCGCCTGGCGCGCCTGGGCCAGCTCCGCCTCGGCCGCGCTGGTCGCCCGCTGGGCATCCGCGTCGGCCTCCGCCCTGATGGTGCGCGCCGCCGCCGCCAGCTCCGCCTCGGCGTACCGCCGCGACCGCTCGGCCGCCTCGGCCGCGCCGGCCTGCAACGACAGCTCGCGCTCCAGCTCGATGCGCAGGTCACGCGCCGCGTCACGCTCCCGTTCCGCCTCCGCTCGCATCTCGGCCACATGGGCCGTCGCCTCGGCCTTGGTCCGCTGGGACTCCTCCGCCGCCTCGGCCCGCTCGCGACGGGCGTGGTCCAGCTCCAGCTGGACGGCGGCGCGCAGTTCGTCGGCGGCGCGACGGGCTTCGTCGACCACGGTGGACGCGTCCCGCTCGGCGGCCGCCCACACGTCAGCGGCGCGGCTGTCGGCGTCGGCCCGCACGCGCGCCGCCGCCAGCTCGGCGGCCGCCTTCATGTCCTCGGCCTCACGGACGATGGCGGCCACCTGGCTCCCGATCTGATCGGGCCCGGCGGCGCGAAGGCCGCCCGCGAGCTGCTCGAGAAACGCGTCGACCTCGTCGGACTGGTAGCCGCGATCGGCAATGGTGAACCGCTTGCGCTCGATCTCGTCGGGGGTCAGCACGCCGGATCAGCCTAAATGCCGCCGGGTTACGGTTCGAGGATGGACGTCTCCGTTCGCCGGGTGGCAGCGGCCGCCACCCGCGCCCTGCGGCTGGACGTGCTGCGCCCGGGCCGCCCGCCCGAGGACGCGGTCTACCCAGGAGACGACGAAGCCACCTCGGCGCACTTCGCGGCCGAAGCCGGGGCCGGCGCGGGCCGCGAGATGGTCGGGATCGCATCCCTGTACGCCGAGACCCGGGCCGGCGGGCCGGCGCCGGGGTGGCGGCTGCGGGGGATGGCCACCGCGCCGAGCGCCCGCGGCGCGGGGGTCGGGGCGGCCCTGCTCAACGCGTGCATCGATCACGTCGCAGCCCATGGCGGGGGCGAGCTGTGGTGCAACGCCCGGGTCTCGGCCTCCGGCTTCTACGCCCGCTACGGCTTCGAGGTCGCCGGCGAGCGGGTCGAGATCGAGGGCATCGGCACGCACGAAGTCATGCGCCGGTCCGTAAGCGCCGCACCAGGGGTAGCCTGCGGCGATGGACGACCGTGAGGCGATCGAAGCCTTTGTGAACGAAGGCGCCCAGCGGGCCTTCGGCGAGACCCTCCACACCGAGGGCGATGTGCTGATCCTCGACGGCTACTGGCACGTCCTCATGCGCGTCGGCGACAACGCCTTCGTCGTGCGCAACGAGGAGGCGCCGATCGAGACCAAGGTGTTCGACCAGATCGACGATGTCCTGCGCGCCCGCGGGCTGTCCCGGGTCGCCACCGACCTCCCCGGCATCACCACGCTCACGATGGAGAAGGCGAGCCTCGGCTACGTCTCGTGGCACGTGTGGGCGACCGACCTGGCCGCCGCGGAGGCCGCCATTGCCCGGGGCCTCGACGAGAACAGCTTCCTCGAGTCCGGCATCGGAGGAGACGGCGAGTACGACAAGGACTACAGCGCCGAGTACCACGGCGCCCGCCGGTTGGCGGGGCTGCCCACGTCGCTCGTGTTGACGGTCGGGCTCGACGCGCAGCAGGAGGAGCGCCTCGGGGCCGTCCTCGACGATTGCCACTTCATCACCAAGAAGCTGGGCGAGATCGACGCCGACGCGTGCTGCTCGCTGATCCCGACCCTCGTGCTGGTTGGCGCCACCGGCCAGCAGGGTCGCGAGTTCATCATGCAGGTGCGCGCCGCAGCCTGCGGACGGGTCATTCCCGTCGTCGCCCTCACGCCCGACGCCAGCACCCCCCTCGGCGCCGACGTGGGCCTGCTGGCGGTCAGCGACCCGTCGACGTGGGTGGCGCCGATTCGCAACCTGCTGCCGTAGCGCGGCGACGGCGCGCCCGGCAGAATGTCGTCATGCGGGTAGCGATTTCGGGCAAGGGCGGAGTCGGCAAGACGACCATCTCGGCGGTGCTCAGCCGCACGATGTCGCGGCGTGGGCACCGCGTCATCGCCATCGACTGCGACTCCGACCCCAACCTGGCCGCCAACGTCGGCCTCAAGGAGGAGATGGTCGGCATGCTGCGGCCGTTCCTCGACCAGTCCGGCGAAGTGCGGTTCGTGCCCCGCAACCTGTCCCCGTCGACGCTGCTGGCCCAGTACGGCTACCACGGGCCCGACGGGATCACGCTGATGCTGGCGGCCCGGGCCGAGAAGGCGGGCTCCGGTTGAACGTGGAGCTCCCATGTCACCGTGCGTGACTTCATCGACCAGGTGGAAGGCGAGCTGAGCGACGTCGTGGTGGTGGCCGACATGGAGGCCGGCCTCGAACACCTGTCGATCGGCACCCTGCGCTACATCGACATGCTGCTGGTGGTGGTGCAGCCGACGATGAAGACCATGATGACGGCCGACCGCACCTACAAACTGGCCCTCGAGCTGGGCATCCCCAAGGTCGCGTTCCTCGCCAACCGCATCCGCAGCCAGGCCGACCACGACCAGCTGGCGGCCTTCGCGGCTGAGCACGACTCCGAACTGCTGATCGCCATCCCCGAGGACGACTCGGTGCGCATCGCCGACGCCCGCAACATGTGCATCCTCGACGTTGCCCCCGAGTCGTCGACCGTCCTCGCCGTCGGCCGGCTGGCCGACACGCTGGAGGGCCGCTACTTCTCTACGACGCCGACGGGGTAGCCGCCGCCGACCAGGCGTTGTAGCCGCCCAGCAGGTCGGACACGTCGGTGAAGCCGGCGGCGGCGAGGGCGCTGGCGGCGATCATGGACCGGGCGCCGCCCGCGCAGTACACGACGGTCGGCCGCCCCGGGTCCAGCTCGGGCATGCGGGCGAGCAGCTGGGGCAGGGCGATGTGGGTGGCGCCCGGGATGGCGCCGGCGAGCAGCTCGCCCCGGTTGCGGACGTCCACCACGCACAGCCCGGACGTGTCGGCCATCCGCTGCCGGAGTCCCTCGACGGTGAGGCGGGAGCTGCGTTCCACCAATTCGGGGCGCTGCTGGAACACGGCAACGGCCTCATCGAGCACCCCGGCCACGTTGTCGAAACCGATGCGACCGAGCCGGACCCGAGCCTCCAGCTCTTGACCGGGTTCGCAGACGAGGACGATGGGCCGGTCGGGCGCGATCACGTCGCCCGCGAACTCTGCGAACCGTCCTTCCAGGCTGACGTTGAGGGCGCCGCGCAGGTGGCCCGCCGCGAAGTCGGCTGGGCTGCGGCAATCGAGGACGACGGCGGCGGGGGGCAACTCGTCCACGCCGAGCGGCGGCGGGATGTCGTGCTCGCCCAGCAGCGCGTGCGCTTCCCGGTTGCGGTGGGCGCTGAACGGGAAGTAGGCGGGCGCCGTCGACTGGCCCTCGGTGACGGCGGCGACGAACTCCGCCTCGGGCATGGGCGAGAGCGCGTAGTTCGTGCGGCGCTGTTCGCCGATGGTCGACGACGTCTCGGTCGACAGGTTCTTCCCGCACGCCGATCCGGCGCCGTGGGCGGGGAAGACCCGGGTCTCGTCGGGGAGGCTCAGGAGCTGCTCGTGGAGCGACCGGTATAGATCGCGGGCCAGGTCGTCGGCGGTCACACCGGCCGACGAGAGCAGGTCGGGCCGGCCCACGTCGCCGATGAACAGCGTGTCGCCGGTCAGCACGCCGTACGGGGTCTCGTCGCCGGCGTGCTCGTACACGACCAGGCAGATCGACTCGGGCGTGTGGCCGGGCGTGGCCCGGACCTCGACCTCGACGTCGCCGATCGCCAGGCGCTGGCCGTGCGCCAGATTCTCGATCGGGAAGTCGGCCGCGGCGCCGGGGCCGAAGCTGATGGCCGCGCCGGTGCGGTCCGCCAGCTCGAGGTGGCCGGAGACAAAGTCGGCGTGGAAGTGGGTCTCGATGACCCGCTCGATGGTGAGCCCTGCCGCCGCCGCGTCGTCGACGTAACCGTCGATGTCGCGCTGGGGGTCGACGACCACGGCGCGGCCCGAGGTCTCGTCCCCGATCAGGTACGAAGCGTGCGACAGGCAACCGAGGTAGTACTGGCGGAAGATCAATGCAGGCTCGCTTTGCTCGCCACAACTGCATTGTGCCTCCTGCAGGCTCGCTTTGCGCGCCGCGGAGTGCGTGGCGCCGCCCCCGGCGGCACGGCTTTGGTGTTCCGGCAGGGCAAGGCCCGCCGGCTACGGGCCGACGTCGGCGTGGCGGATCTCTGCGCGGCTGCGCACCCGGACGACCTTGTTGACGGCGTTGAGGTAGGCCCGGGCCGACGCCTCCACCACGTCGGTCGATACGCCGCGGCCCGACACCTTCACGCCCTCGGCCTCGACCTGGATGATCACGTCGCCGAGGGCGTCGACGCCGCCGGTCACCGACGAGACGTTGAAGTCGATCAGGCGCCCGTCCACGCCGGTGGCGGTCTTGATGGCCTTGCAGGCGGCGTCGATCATGCCGTCGCCCTCCTCGGTGGCCTCGTGCGTCTCACCGTCGCGGATGACGACGACCCGCGCCCGGGGCGTGCCGACCGTGCCGCCGCTGACTTCGAGCTCGCCGAACGTGAAGGCCTGCTCCACGCTCGTGCCCATCTCCTCGGCCACGATCGCCTCGAGGTCGGCGTCGGTGATCTGGACCTTGCGGTCAGCCAGTTCCTTGAAGCGGGCGAAGGCCGCGTTCATAGTGTCGTCGGGGACGGTGATGCCCATCTTGGCCAGCGTGTCCTTGAAGGCGTGGCGGCCGGAGTGCTTGCCCAGCACGATCTGGCTGCCCACCTGGCCGACGGCGCTGGCGTCGATGATCTCGTAGGTCGACCGGTCGGCGAGCACGCCGTGCTGGTGGATGCCCGACTCGTGCTGGAACGCGTTGCGCCCGACGACCGCCTTGTTGTACTGGACGGGATAGCCGGTGAGGCGGCTCACCATGCGGCTGGTGCGGGCCAGCTCCTCGGTGCGCACGCCCACCTCGATGCCGGGGAACTGGTCGGCGCGGATCTTGATGGCCATCACGACCTCCTCGAGGGCGGCGTTGCCGGCCCGCTCGCCGAGGCCGTTCACACACACCTCGACCTGGCGGGCGCCGGCCTGCACCCCGGCCAGGGAGTTGGCGGTGGCCAGGCCCAGGTCGTTGTGGCAGTGGGTGGACGTGACGTAGTCGCCCTTGATCTCGCGCCGGATGTACTGGATCAGCGCGCCGAAGTCCCACGGGATGCCGTAGCCGACGGTGTCGGGGATGTTCAGCGTGGTGGCGCCGGCCTCGACCGCCGTCCGCAGGACCTCCATCATGAAGTCGAGCGGCGTGCGGGTGGCGTCCTGGGGGCTGAACTCGACATCGTCGGTGTGCTCGCGGGCGCGGGCCACGCCGGTGCGCGTCGCCTCGATGACCTGCGCCTGCGTCATCTTCAGCATGTGCTCCATGTGTTGGGGGCTGGTGGAGATGAACACGTGGATGCGGCCGCGGGCGGCGTCGCGCAAGGCGTCCCAGCACCGGTCGACGTCGGTGACCTGGGTGCGCGAGAGGCCGGCGATCACCGGTCCCTGCACCTTGCGGGCGATGGCCTGGACCGCCTCGAAGTCGCCGTCGCTCGCCACCGGGAAGCCCGCCTCGATGACGTCCACGTTGACGCGAGCCAGCTGCTCGGCGATCTCGAGCTTCTCGGCCGCGTCGAGGGAGATGCCCGGCGACTGCTCGCCGTCGCGCAACGTGGTGTCGAAGATGATCAGCCGGTCGGTCATGGGAGCCTCCGTTGGCTTGGCGCTGATTTCGGGCAACAAAAAAACCTCCCGGCCCGAGGGCACGAGAGGTTCTGGCGAGCACCCGGGGGGCGCTCGCCTCTAGGTAAGGAGCAGGGCGAAAGACGGTGTCGCAGACATCTAAGGGCGATGGTGCCAGTTTGGGGCGCGGGCGTCAAGTAGGTTGAACCGTCGTGTTCCGCCGACTGGTCAGGTTCGTGTTGGCGTCAGCTGCGCTGGGTGGGGCCGGCTTCGCCGTGTTCAAGCTCGTCCAGTCCCGCCGGGGGACGGGCGCAAGCATGCCCAGCGGCGACGACTCGATCATGCCTACGCGCTCAGAGACGCCGCTGGTCAAGCCGTCGCTGATGGACGGCCTCGACCTGCGCAAGGCCGGTGACGGCCCCGGCGACGAGCACCGGGCCGGCAACGGCCAGCGTGCGACCGAGGCCGCCCCCGTCGAGGTCGCGACGCCGCCCGTCGAGGTCGCGACGCCGCCCGTCGAGGTCGCGACGCCGCCCGTCGAGGTCGCGACGCCGGCCGTCGCGGTGGAGACGCCGCCGACGGCGGCGGAGGCGCCGGGCGGGTCGGGATGGGTCGAGCCGGACGCGGGCGGCGCCTGCCCGGACGGCTACCCCGTCAAGGCCAAGCTCGCCAGCGGCATCTTCCACGTCCCCGGCATGCTCGCCTACGACCGCACCACGCCCGACCGCTGCTACCGGGACGAGGCGTCCGCCGAAGCCGACGGCCTGCGCAAAGCCAAGCGCTGACGCGGGCCGCGCCGGGCCCTACTCGGCGGAGTGGGTCACCCGGTGGACGCTGAAGATCCC
>JAHFUQ010000202.1 GCA_023265045.1 Acidimicrobiia bacterium | reverse complement strand
CGTGCGGCATCCCCGACAAGGCCGTGACGTCCCTGGCCACCGAGGGGCTGAGGGTCACCATGCGTCAGGTCGTCGACGCCGTCGTCGCTCGGGCCGCCGGGCGGTGGGGCGGGGGCCGGGTCGACCGGGCCGACGTGGCGTGGCGCGACTCTGCCGTGGGACGGCTCGCCGAGGCGGGGCTGGACGCCGGTGGCGGGGTCCCCATCCGCGAACGCAAACCGGAATGGATGCGGGTGAAGCTCGACACCGGCCCCCGCTACCGCGACCTCAAGCGGACCATGCGGTCGCTGCAGCTCGTCACCGTGTGCGAGGAAGCCGGCTGCCCGAACATGTTCGAGTGCTGGAACGAGGGCACGGCCACGTTCATGATCAACGGCGACCGGTGCACGCGGTCGTGCGGCTTCTGCCTGGTGGACACCCGCCACCCCACCGGCCCTCCCTCGGCCGATGAACCCGCCCACGTGGCAGACGCGGTGGAGCGCCTCGCACTGGCCCACGCCGTCGTCACCGCAGTGGCCCGCGACGACCTTCCCGACGGCGGGGCGGCGCAGTTCGCGGCCGTGGTGGCGGCCATCCGGGAGCGCTGCCCGGAGACGGCGGTCGAGGTCCTCGTACCCGACTGCAAGGGCGACCCGGCGGCGCTAGCGACCTTGTTCGCCGCCCGCCCCGACGTCCTCAATCACAACCTCGAGACCGTGGCCCGCCTGCAACGGGCGGTGCGGCCGCAAGCCTCGTACGTGCGCAGCCTGGGGCTGCTGGGCGAGGCCAAGTCGGCCGGCCTGACCACCAAGTCAGGGCTGATCGTCGGGATGGGCGAGGCCTTCGACGAGGTGCTGTCGGCCATGGCGGACCTACGCAGCGTCGGTGTCGACATCCTCACCGTGGGCCAGTACCTGCGCCCCACCGCCGCCCACCTGCCGGTCGCCCGCTGGTGGCGGCCCGAGGAGTTCGAGCGCGTCCAGCAGGCCGGCCACGCCATGGGGTTCGCCCACGTCGAGGCGTCGCCGCTGACGCGGTCGAGCTACCACGCCCGCTCGGCCCGGGAGGCCGCGGCCCGCTGACTACGCGTCGCCGCGGTCGAACGCCCACGACGTCCGCACGAGCGACTCGACCACGGCCCGCTCGTCGTCGTCAAGGGGGGGCGGAGAGCATGACGGCCGTGTGAGGAATGAGGCCGAGGCGTGCGACGGGATGGAGCTCCGCCCAGCCCGATTCGATGGCCCGCTCCGCCACCGGCAGCGGCAGCATGGCGTGGAGGCTCTGGTCGTCCCCCGGGGTGCAGGTTGGCGAACTCCCAGGAGCCTGCTGAAGGTGCGCGTCGGCTCCTGGTCCGGTTGCGTGTGAGGATTGGTGGGCGTGGTCTGAGGCCGAGGACCGCGCCGCACCGGCAGATCAGGAGGCGTCATGGCAGCCATGTGTACCCACCTCGACAGCATCGCCGACCCGGCCCCGAACGCGCCGGGCTGCGAGGAGTGCCTCGCCACCGGGGGCAGGTGGGTGCACCTGCGGGTGTGCCAATCCTGCGGCCACGTCGGGTGCTGCGACTCGTCGCCCGGGAAGCACGCCACCAAGCACTTCCGGGGCGACGGCCACCCGATCGTCCGCTCCTACGAGCCGGGCGAGGACTGGTACTGGTGCTACGTCGACGACGCGGCGTTCGAGCTCGAAGGCGCCCCGCCGGCGCCTTCACATCCGTGAGCGCCCAGTAGCCTCCGAACTCGTGGGCGCCGCCGCACTCGCACGTCGCTCGGAACGGGTGCGAGCCCGCATGGCCGACCTGGGCATCGATGTCGTCCTGCTCTCGGTCGGCGCCGACCTGCCGTGGCTCACCGGGTACACGGCGATGCCGCTCGAGCGCCTGACCATGCTCGTGCTGCCGGTCGACGCCCCCGCCACCCTGGTCGTCCCCCACCTGGAGGCGCCGCGCGTCGAGCCGGTGGGCGACCTGTTCACCATCCGGCCCTGGGACGAGACCGACGACCCCGTCGCCGCCGTCGCCTCGCTCGTCGGCGCCGCCGCCCGCGTCGCGGTCTCGGACCGCACGTGGGCGGCGTTCGTCCTTCGGCTCCAAGAGGCCATGCCCGAGGCACGCTGGACCCCCGCGTCGGCGGTAACCGGCCCGCTGCGCGCCGTCAAGGACCCCGACGAGGTCGACGCCCTGGCGCGGGCGTCCGCCGCCGCCGACCGCGTGGCGGCTCAACTCCTGGCCGGCGGCATCGCCCTGATCGGGCGCCGTGAGGCCGAGGTCTCGCGCGAGATCGCCGACCGGCTCCGCGCCGAGGGCCACCAGGCCGTCAACTTCGCCATCGTGGCGGCCGGGCCGAACTCGGCCAGCCCCCACCACGACGCCGGGGAGCGCGTGATCGGGCCGGGCGAGGCCGTGGTGTGCGACTTCGGCGGCACGCTCGACGGGTACTGCTCAGACATCACCCGCACCGTCTTCACCGGTTCGCCGCCCCCGGCGTTCGTCGAGGTCTACGAGGTTGTGCAGGACGCTCAGGCCGCCGGCGTGCGCGCCGCCCAGGCGGGCGCCAGCGCCGAGGACGTCGACGGCGCCTCCCGCGCCCGCATCGCCGCCGCCGGGTACGGCGAGTTCTTCATCCACCGGACCGGCCACGGCATCGGTCGGGAGGAGCACGAGGACCCCTACCTGGTCAGCGGCAACCGCACCCTCCTGGCGCCGGGGCACGCCTTTTCCATCGAGCCCGGCATCTACCTGCCCGGGCAGTTCGGCGTGCGCATCGAAGACATCGTCGTGGTGGGCGGCGACGGCACGCCCCGCCCGCTCAACCAGGCCGACCACGACCTCGCCGTGGTCGAGGCCTGACGGGGGGAGGCGGCGCATGGATCTCGGGATCGCAGGCAAGGTGGCTCTTGTCACCGCCGCGTCCAAGGGCCTGGGGCGGGCCACCGCCATGGCCCTGGCCGGAGAAGGGGTCAAGCTCGCCATCTGCGCTCGGGGAGAGGACGCCCTGCGGGCCACCGAGGCCGAGCTCTCGCAGCTGACCGACGTGCTGGCCATCGTGGCCGACGTCACCGAGCCGGCCGCGCCCGCCGCCCTGGTGGCCCAGGCGGTCGAGCGGTTCGGGGCTCTGGACATCCTCGTCGCCAACGCCGGCGGGCCTCCCCCCGCCCGGTCGCTCGACCTCGATGACCAGGCCATCTGGGACGGCCTGAACCTGAGCTTCGTCTCGTCGGCCCGCCTCGTGCGCGAGGCCATCCCGCACATGCGGGCCCGGGGCTGGGGGCGCGTCTGCCTGCTCACCTCCTCGTCGATCAAGCAGCCCATCCCGACGCTGTCGATGTCCAACGCGGCGCGCACGGGGCTGTGGGCGTGGGCCAAGACGGCGGCGACCGACGTGTTCGAGGACGGGATCACGATCAACACCGTGTGCCCCGGCCTTCACGACACCGACCGCATCAAGCAGTTGTCGCTCGGCGAAGGCGTCCCGGTGGGCGATCCGGCCGACTTCGGCAAGGTCGTCGCGTTCGTCTGCTCGAAGCCGGCCGCCTTCATGAGCGGCGCGGCCATCCTGCTCGACGGCGCCCGGTACGCGGGGTTGTTTTAAGCCCGGCGGACGCAGACGCCGCCGGAGGCGGCCCGTCCGGCCGCCGGATGGACAGGAAGGGCGAAGGGCGATCCGGCTCCGCCGGGCGCCCGGAGCACCTTGAAACTCGCCTCGGAACCTCTGGTTCCGAGGCGAAACTCACAACTTGCGCCAGTAGACGATGGCGTCCTCACCGTCGACGGCCTCGGGCACCCGTCCCACGACCTCGAAACCGAACCGCTCGTAGAGACGGCGGGCCGGGTTCGAGGCGAACACCAGGTTGTACTGCATGGCGTCGAAGCCGAGCGTGCGGGCGGCGGTGAGGGAGTCCTGCACCAGGGCCGAACCGATCCCCTGGTCGCGGAGGCCGGGGACGACGAAGTACCCCGCGTTCGCGATGTGCGACGCCCGGCCGGGGAAGTTGGGCCTCAGGTAGTACGAGCCCGCCAAGCGGCCCTCGGCGGTGCGCCCGACCGCCACATAGGACTTGTGCAGCAGCCAGTAATCGGCGAACTCGTGGTACTCCAGCGGCCCCGGCGCCTGGGGATAACCCTCGCCCGCCGCCACCAGGGCGGCAAAGGCCCGGTACAGGTCGGCGTGATCGGCGGCCCCGGCGGCCGTGAGCGTCAGCTCGATGCCGCCGATGGTCCGCATCGAGCGAGAGGGCTCAGAGGAGGGGGTCGCCCCCGCCGGCGCGGCCGTGGCGGCGCTGGCCGCGACGCGGCCGCGGCAACTCCGGAAGCGGGGCGGGGACCTCGTCCGAAGGCTCTTGGCGCCGTAGCGACTGTGACCACGACAGGCTCACGATATCGACGTGGACGAGTTGCTGCCGGAACCGCCGCACTTGCCGGCGGCGCCGTATGCGAGGCCGGCTCCAAAGCAGGGCGGCCAGAACGATGCCGGTGCCCAAAATGCCGAATGCCAAAGCGTAAGAACTCAACGGTCCGCCTCCCTGACCGTCCCTGGATTACCGGGGTTGTCGGCCCGCCATGTCCTCGCCTTGAGCCATCATCCGTCCGATAGGCCCATCTTTCCCGGCTCGGGCGGGCCGAAACCTTGCCGTACTGTCGCGGGCCGTGGCCGAGGCGAAGGGCAGTCCGTGGGGCCGGGTATGGGCCGTCGCCGTGGTCAGCATCGTCGTCATCGGCCTCGGGTCCGGCTCGGGGTATACGGACTGGGGCGTGGGCGCCGGTACGGGCCCAGGTCCCCCTCCGGCGGTCCCCACGGGCGGCGAGAGGACCACCGTCGCCCAGGTCATCGCCGGTGACACCCTCGTGGTGGCCGATGGCAGGACGGTCCGGCTCATTGGGATCGAAACGCCTGCTGCGAGCGAGTGCTACGGCGCGGAGGCGGTCGCCCGCACCAAGGAACTGCTGCCCGAGGGCGCTGCGGTCAAGTTGGTCTTCGACGAGGAGCGCACCGACGCGCAGGGCCGCACCCTGGCGTACGTCTTCCGCGCCCGCGACGGGCTGTTCGTGAACGTGGCGCTGGCCCAGAACGGATTCGCCCGCGACACCATCGAAGGGGCCAACCTGGCCCACGTCGTCGAAATCGTCACCGCCGAGGCGGAGGCGGAGGCGAAGCGCCGCGGCCT
>JAHFUQ010000066.1 GCA_023265045.1 Acidimicrobiia bacterium | reverse complement strand
CCCACGTATGTTGCCACTCCGCCGGACGACCGCGCGGACACTCTGCGCCGCGGTCCTTTGTGCGCTCTGAGGCCCCAGTTGCCGTTCTGCCGTGTCGGCAGAGGTCGATCGGGGCCTCGGAACGTCCCGCAAGAAGTCCTCGAGTCAGCGATACCATTCCTCGCAACGGACGTGAATGAGGCCAGCAACTTCCGCGGTCAGCTTCTTGCTACCTGCTGGACCCCCCTCCGGCCGACCGGTATCGTCCTCGCGGCCATCGTCGGAACCGTCATGGTGACTGCCGACGTCGGCGTACCCGGTCTGATAGGCGGGCTCGTCCTGATCTCTGTGGCGGTCGCGGTGTCCTTCAAGGGTGTGTCACGGATGAAGGTCTACACCGGTGGCCTCGAAATCAACGTCGGTCCGTTCGGAATCCTTCGTCGGTACGTATCGCGGGACGAAGCGCTGCTCACGACACGTCAGGCCTTCTGGGTACGTGCCCTGTCGATTGGGTCCCGAGCCGGTCGGATTGTCGGCCCGTTTCATTGGGTGGCCGCGTGGGACCGCTGGCCCGAGGACAAGCTCCGATCCGCGGGATACGTCTTCGAGGACAAGTGAGCACGGAGCCCGGACGAGCACCGGACAGACTGGATGCTGGTGCGGAACTCCCACGACTACTGGGGTCGACGTCAGCTCAAGTGGATCCTGGTCGGCATCGTATTGCTCGCGGCTGCCGTCGGGCTCGTCGTGTGGCTAGCTGAGCACGAGCCGTCCAGGCTCGCGTTCCACAAGTACCTGGACGCCATAGCGGCCGGACGGATCGACGATGCCTACGCTCTTGTTTGCCCGGCGTCCAGGCAGGCGATGCCTGACTATCCGTCGCGCCTGAACGCAGCTCTCGACAAGATCGGCAGGATAAAGGGGCGCAGCGACTTGGGTGCGAGCCACACGGGCCTGGGCGCTGCGTTCATCGACGGATCAAGGATGGACGTCCGCGTCTTCATGCGAGTGACCAAGATCGATGGCAAATGGCGGGTATGCCCGACCGAGGGGCCGCTCGGTCGCGTCGAGGAGGCATGACCGGATGCACGCTGAGAATATCCGTCGCTCCGAGGACGGCTCGGCGACGGGGAACTGTGGGCCTCAACCGTGGGCAATAGGAAACACGACACACCTGAAGACCTCCGGTCATGCGATCGTGAAGGAGATGAACGACCGCGATTGGGCGCTCATCGAGGAGTGGTCTGAGCCGGAGGCCTCAATGCTGCCATCGGAGCGCCGCCCCGCGCGAATGCTTGCGATTCGCACCGGCAGGCGGCGGGCATGCGAGCTCCACTGTTGGGTGATCCCAGCGCAGTCGAGGACGCGGACATTCGGATCGACTTCGTGGTCTGCTGTGGGCGCGAGCCAACGGTAGGCCATATCCCGCTCTGGGTTCGCAGACAGGCACTCCAGGGTCTCAGGGGGTACTGACCCGTCGGGAACAAACCGCCGATGCTCCGCGTCACCCAGGCGGGCGTAGCTCTTCTTCCGCCAGCTGCTCGACATGGCCACCGGCGATGAGCCGCCCGAAACCGACAAAGACCGGCTGACGTTCGCCTCGACTCGTCCGGACGTAGTCGAGGAGGGGCCGTAGAAGGACGAAGGAGCCCAGTCCATCGATGAGCGTCGCGAGCGCCTGCGGTTCGACGACATCGAGCAGGACCGCGTCGGCTTGGACGGTCGCCGCCAGGGCTGCAACCTGGGACACCCCGGTCCACGACGTCTCCGTGACGTGAACGTCGCCGCCGAAGATCCGTCGCAGCTCGGCGGAGCGGTCGGATCGTATTGGCAACGGCGCCACACGAACGACGCGAGCGGGTCTCGGCAGCTCGACCTCCCTCGGGTTAGGGCCGGCAAGCTCGCCGGATGCCCGCGCAAGCGTAGGCTGGGTTGCATGAGCAGCGAGCGTTTGCCGGTCGACAATGGAACCACGGTCCCCCTTGTCGAACGGCCGTGGGCTCACCTGTCGAATAACCAGCTGCTGGATCGTCTGGAGTGGACCTACGGCGAGAGTGGCGGCTTCGAGCCGGAGGTTGTCTGGGAGCTCGCCCGGCGCGTAAAGGCCGATTGAGATAAGCCCCGCGGGGCACGTCTTCAGCCGACCGGCATGGCGGCGCGCGCCAGCGGGATGTCGAGCCTCAACCGCGAGGCATCGAATCGAGCTCCTCGCCGGCCGGGCATCACGTCCACGCGTTCAAGGACGAGCCGGATCAGCTCACGGCGCTGAAGGATGTCAGCATCCGCCGACAACTGTCGCGGATCGGGGTGAAAAATGATCCTTCGCTGACTGGCCGCGTCGACCTCGGCGTGCAGCCGCTCGACCTCGCGCTCGAGCCTGGTGCGGATCGACCGGTAACGCCGCCGGTCCATGACTCCCCGGACGTAGTAGTCGTCGTCGAGAGTCTGTAGGCGCGTCTGCGCGGCGCCGAGCTCCGCCAGGGAGATGTCGAGACGCCGCTCCGCCGTCCCCGCAGTCTGAGACAGGAGGGCTTGGCGGATCGACGGGCTGCTCAGTAGCTCAAGGACCCGCTCGGCGACGTGGCTGTCGGCAGGTTGGGCGAGGATCGCCAGTTGGTGTCCCCGCTGGCGCCCGGCGCAGACGTAGCGCTTCGTGTGGTCGTCCCGGGGGCGCGAGAGCATGCGACCGCCGCAGACGCCGCAGAAGATCAGGCCCGTCAAGAGGTACCTGGTCGGAGCGCCCCTAATCGTCAAGCGCTCCGGGCTGAGTAGGACCGATCGGACGTGGTCCCAGGTCTGGCGATCTATCGCTGCCTCCCATACGGCCTTCGAAAGGGCGCCCAGGACGCGCCCCGTGCGGTCGGCCCCGTGCTCCCGGAGGCCGGCGACGCGAGCTGAGAGGAGCACCTTGCGGAGCGTCTTGGCCGTCCAGGCACAGTCGGTGGCGCCGGCCAAACCCCGTTCGTTCCAGTCTCGGGCGATCGTCATCAACCCCTGCCCGGCGAGGACCCGCCCGGTCGCCTCCCTAACGAGCTCTCGCTCGTCGTCCGTGCGTAATCCCCAGCCCAGCTCTCCGGCTGGCCTGCCGAGCTCGGCCAGCTCCAGGTGCTTTCGGCTGACCCGGCGGCTGCGATCCTCCGACTCCTTGCGGGCAACTGCGCCGACGATTCGGGCGGCGAGGCGACCATCGGCCGTTGTGAGGTCGTAGTCGCCGCCGGTCACGACCGCCACCTTCACCCCCGTGCGCTCGACGAGGTCGATGAAGGCCTCCAGCTCCTTCGGCGAGCGGTGGAGCCGGTCGTTGTGCCACGTGACGACGGCGTCGATCTCGCCGGCCTCGGTCGCCCGGAGGAGTTGTTCGTAGGCACGACGCGGCCGGCCGCTGTAGGCCGATCGGTCGTTGTCCTCCAAGTAGTGCGTCACCTTCCAGCCACGAGACTGGCAGAGCGCCTCGCAGTCGACGCGCTGGCGTTTGACGCCGGCCCGTTGCCCAGCCGGGTCCCAAGAGATGCGGGTGTAGACGCCGGCGCGGACGCCGGGCAGCGGGCTTCTGGACTGGTCGGCCATGGCGACCTCCTGAGCGAGGAGTGGGAACATCGTTGGGCGACGGGCCTCCCCCTCGCTCGCTCGCCGCTTGGCCGGTTGGGAACAAGCACTGCGCGTGGCACATGGTCTGGATCACTCCAAGCGTCGTGATTTCGGGCTTCTGGACCGAAATCACGACGCTTCGGATGATCCAAACCAGCGGCGATTCAGCGGGCCTCCCTACCGCTTGCTCCTCCTAGTCGTTGTCGACACCGGTTATCGCGCACCTCGTTCCCGAACTCCGCCTGCGGTTTGACGCTTTGGGGGAGGGGATTCCGCGTTGCGCCAGCGATCCGTCAGCGCTCGGCGGCCGGGCGCCGGCCTGCCCTCAGGTCGTTTCCTCGAGCGCCAGCCGCAGCGACTCGAGTTCGTCCACGACGTTGTCGAGGTCGGCGCCGAGGGGCTGGAGGGCGCCGGCGTCGGCGGCCGACATCGACAGCTCGATGGCGCGGGCGACGGCCTCCTCCAACTCGGCGTTGAGCCGTTGCAGCCGGGTGCGGGCGTCGGCCGCGACGGCGGCCAACCGCTCGCCGGACTGCACCTGGTTGTGGACCGCTTCGGTCACCGCCGGGTCGCCGCCCGCCTCCAGTTCGGCCAGCCGGCGGCGGTGGTCCGGGACGTCGAGCTCGTCCACGGCGTGGTCGAGGGCGTGGCCGCGCTTGGCGATGGCCCACGCCTCGTTCACGGCCGCATCGACCCGGCTTCCGACGTCGGTGAGCCGCTCCTTCAACGGCCCGGCCTTCGCCTTGGCGACCGCGTCGCCGAACCGAGTGGCGGTGGACTGGGCCTTGCGCACCATCGATCGCCACGGGTCCTGCAACGTGAACGGGTCGATGCGCTCCTTCGGCTTCCGGCGGGAGAGGGCGTACAAACCCACGCCGACAATGGCAAAGCCGATGAGGACGGCGATCACGACCCGCACCACCTGAGGGTAGACCGATGTCGACTGGCGTCGGCCCGGCCCTACGCTCGAATCCGTGCGCGTGCTGGTCGTCGAGGACGAGCCCAAGATGGCCAATCTCATCGAGAGGGCGCTCGTACGGGAGGGCTACGCCGTCGACGTCGCTCGCGACGGGGCGGAGGCGCTGTGGGCGGCGGGCGAGACGGACTACGACGCCATCGTCCTCGACGCTATGATCCCGCCGCCGGACGGCTTCGAGGTGTGCCGGCGGATCCGAGCCGGCGGCGGGTGGAGCCCCCTGCTCATGCTGACGGCGCGCGACGGCGTCGACGACCGGGTCCGGGGCCTCGACGCCGGGGCCGACGACTACCTCACCAAGCCGTTCGCGTTCAGCGAGCTGCTCGCACGCCTGCGCGCCCTCACCCGCCGGCCCCTCGGCGCCCGTCCCGTCGCACTGGCGGTTGGGGACCTGGTGTTGGACCGTGCCCGCCACCACGCACGGCGCGGCGGCGACGCGATCGACCTTTCGCCCAAGGAGTTCTCGCTGCTGGAGCTGTTCATGAGCCGGCCCGGCGAGGTGTTGACGCGGAGCCAGATCCTCGACCACGTGTGGGACTTCGCCTACGACGGGGCGTCGAACGTCGTCGACGTCTATGTCGGCTACCTGCGGCGCAAGCTCGGGACCGACGACCTCGAGACGGTCCGGGGCGTCGGGTACCGCCTGCGCGTTCCCAAACCATGAGGCGCCGATCCAGCCTGCGCAGCCGCCTGGTCGTGCTCTTCGCCCTCGGCGCCACGATCCTGCTCGAGCTGACGGGGGCCCTGCTCTACGTCGGGTTCAACAACCAGCTCGAGAACGGCCTGGACCAGGCGTTGCGCGACCGGGCCGCCGAGATCACCCTCGACGTCCAAGAGGGGAAGTTGGAAATCCGCCCGGGCGAACCGTTCGCCGCCATCCTCGAACCGAGCGGGCGGGTGATCGACGCCACCGTCACCGGCGCTCGCCGCAGCCCGGTCCTGCCTGCGAGGGAACTGGCGCGGGCCCGCCAAGGCGAAGTCATCGTCAACCGCCGGGCGGTGACGGGCCTGGGCGAACGGGGCCGCATCCTGGCCGAGCCGCAACAAGCCCAGGACGGGCGCAGCGTCATCGTGGTGGTGGGCGAGTCGCTCGACTCGGTCATCCGCGCCCGGGAGCGCCTCGGGGTCCTTCTCGGGTTCACGTCGCCCCTGCTCATCGGCGTCATCGCCCTGTGCGGCTGGGTGCTGGCCGGGGCCGCCCTCCGCCCCGTCCGCCGCCTGACCGAGGAGGCCGACGCCATCAGCCTGCGGGAAGGCGGCCAGCGCCTCCGCCAGCCGCCCGGCGACGACGAGATCGCCCACCTCGGCCGCACCCTCAACGCCATGCTCGGGCGCATCGAGGCGTCGCTCGCCCACGAGCGGGCGTTCGTGGACGACGCCAGCCGCGAGCTGCGCACGCCGATCTCCATCCTCCAAGGCGAGCTGGAGCTGGCCCGCGACCTGCCCGGCGACGCCGCGGAGGTCGAGCGCTCCATCGCCAGCGCCCTTCAGGAAGCGGAACGCCTCGGGCGGCTGACGGAGGACCTGCTCGTGCTGGCCCGGTCCGACCGCGGCAGCTTGGCCGGCCGGGACGCGCCGATCGACCTCAGACTGGTTGCTCAGCGGGTGGCGGGGCGCCACGCCGCCGGCGTCGAGGTGGCGGTCAAGGGCGAGGCGACGGCCGTGGCGGACGAGGGCGTCGAGCGGATCCTCGACAACCTGGTGGCGAACGCGTGCCGGCACGCCGCGAGCCGGGTCGTCGTGCGCATAGGGGCCGACAACGGATGGGCCCGCTTCGCGGTGGCCGACGACGGCCCGGGCTTCCCGCCCGACTTCGTCCCCGTGGCGTTCGACCGGTTCTCCCGCGCCGACGCCGACCGGGGCCGCGGCCACGGCGGGAGCGGGCTTGGCCTCGCCATCGTCGCCGCCCTCGTCCGGGCCTACGGGGGTCAGGTCGACATCGGGATGGACGGCGATCTGGGCGGCGGGCGGGTGAGCGTCACCCTGCCGGCCGCCGCGCCTCTCATCGTCTCTTCATCGCCCTGACGGTCCAATGCACGGGTGCGCACCGTCGCCGTCGTCCCGGCGTACAACGAGGAGGCCACGGTGGCGGCCGTCCTCGACCGGCTCTACCCGCTCGTCGACGAGCTGGTGGTGGTCGACGACGGGTCGACTGACCGCACCCGAGCCGAGGTCCAAGGGTGGCTGCCCGGCCACGACCGCGCCGCGCTGCTGAGCTTCGTCCGCAACCGCGGCATGTCGGCCGCCTACTACACCGCCCTGGGCGAGGTACGCCGCCGCTTCCAGGCCGGCGAGCTCGACGGCGACGACCTCGTCCTCACGGTCGACGCCGACGGCCAGCACGACCTCACCGCCCTGGGCGAGCTGTGCCGCCTCACCGTCGACGAGGGATTGGACGCCCTGCTGGCGCGCCGCGACCTCTCCGACTACCCGCCGTACAAGCAGTTCGGCAACTGGGTCGTGAGCGCATGGGCGTCGCTGTGGGCGGGCCACCGCCTGCTCGACGTCGAGTCGGGCTACCGGGTGTTCCGGGTGGCCGCCATCGCCGATGCCCTCGACTACTACCGGGGCTGGCGCTACAGCGAGACCGTCGAGGTCGCGGTGGTGCTGTGCCGTCGGGGGTACCGGGTGCGCAACGACGTGCTCGTGCCCGTGCCCGTGTTCCGGTCCCGCACCCGCCTTTCGGACGCGCTCGTCGACCTCGCGGTCATCCCGCGAGCGGCGTGGGGAGTGCGGCGGGCGCGCCGCCGCCGCACTTCCCCGCGTAGGCCGGCTTCCCGAGGAGCTGGTCGAGACGCACTGGCTGCAAGCCCCGCGCCTTCAGCCCCTCCAGGATCAGGGGGAGGGCGGTGAGCAGCACGGAGCGGTCGGCCGACACGTTCCCGTCGAGCCCGTCGTGCAGGAGGATGATCGAGCCGGGCCGGACCTTGGCCAGCACCCGGCGGGCCACGAGGGCGCCGTCGGTGGTGGCCCAGTCCCCGGCCGAGACGTCCCATGTGACCATCGCCATGCGGCGCCCGTGCACCACCCGCGCCATGAGGGGCGTGTGCTGGCCGTGGGGAGGCCGGAAGAACGTGGGGCACACGCCCAGGTCGCGGGCGAACGCCTGCTGGGTGCGATCCAGCTCCGGGTACCCCGGGGCGAGCCAGCGCAGGTAGTCGTGGACGTACGAGTGGTTCCCGAGGAGGTGCCCGTCGGCGAGCAGGGCGCGGGAGATGTCGGGCCGGGCGTCGAGGGCCTTCCCGACGGTGAAGAAGGTTCCCTTGACGCCGTAGCGGTCGAGGACGTCGCGCACCGCGAGGGTGGAGACGGCGCTCGGCCCGTCGTCGAAGGTGAGGGCGACCTCCGGCCGGCCGCGGGGCCCGTGCCAGGTCAAGCCGCCGAACCACCCCACCCGGGCGGAGTTGGATCCGATCCAGAACGTCAGGCCGAGGACCAGGGCGACGCTCACCACGCCGGCCGTCGTGGTCAGCCGGCGCGGCGTGAGGGGCGGGGCCAGGAGCAGCCCGGCGCCGGCGGCGATGGCGACCCCCACCAGCGCCCGCACCGGCGGGCTGGCGGGTTGGCCGATCAACAAGGCGCCGGCGGCCACGACCACGGCGCCGAGGGCACGCCGCCGCAGCCCCGCCGTCAGCACCCGGTTGACACGATGGGCCGCGCCGCCACCGTCCTGGTCGTCGTCCCGTGGGCGATCGCGCTCGCCTTGATACTTAACCACCGCATGTTCGTGTCGCACGACACCGTAAGCAACTACGGCCATGTCTGGTACGTCGCGGACCGGTTGTGGCACGCGCATCGCCTGCCGTTCGCCATGCCTGTCCTGGGCCACGGCCACGCCCTGGCGTTCCCCTATGCCTTCGTCCCATGGCTCACGGCGGCGGCGCTGTGGCCCCTGTTCGGCGAGTGGGCCGTCACGCTGTGCCTCGTGGTCGGCGTCGTGGGCGCCGCCGTCACGACGTTCTTCGCCTTCCCTGAGCTGCGCCGCGGATGGTGGGCGGCAGCCGTCCTGGTGAACCCGGCGCTGGTGATGGCCGCCTTCATCGGCCAGCTCCCGTTCCTTTGGGCGTCGTCGTTCCTCCCCGCCGCCATCGGCTGCTGGCGGCGGGGGAGGAGGGGATGGGCGACGGCGCTGGCCGCGGTGGCCCAGATCACCCATCCCGCCGTGGCGCTGCCCATCGCGGCCGCCATCGTCGCCCTGCGGGCGCCCTGTGAATCGCCCCCGGACCGCCGGTCGCTGCTGGGGCGTTACGCCGTCTCGGTCGCCGCCGCCGTGCCCGCCTCGGTCCTGGTCTACGCCTCGCCCGTCTTCCGGGACAGTTCGGTCGGTGTCAAGGCGTGGGCCTTTGCGGCGACCGTCTCGGTACGCGCCGCCTTGTTCATCGTCCCCTTCGGTTTGCGCTGGGCGCAACAGGCCAGGGCGGTCTGGGTTGCGCCGCTCCTCTTCGTCGCCCTGCTGGTCCCGAACGGCTTCGTGGACACGCTGGACATCCACTTCGGCCTGCGGTCGCTGGTCGATCCCCCGAACACGGACATGCTCTCGTTCATCCGCTCGCCGGCGTTCGTCCCCGGGGCGACCTACCGGGTGTTGCGGGCCTACGACGGCAAGCTCGGCATGTACGAGCTGATCCAGCACGGCGCCCGGCTCGACTCCGAGTTCTTCCCCGAGAGCATCGTGCGCCGGAGCTGGCCCGATGCCGCCACGTACGCCCGGTTCCTCGCCCACCGCGACGTCGACTATGTGCTCGCCTTCGACAACTACACCCGGCGCTACGGCACCAACGAGATCGCCCTCCTCGGCCGGCTGGCGCCGTGCGTGCGCCCGGTGGCGGCCACCAAGGACTACTCCCTCTACCACGTGGACCGCTCGTGTTGAGGATCCCTCCCGCGCGCGTCGTCTTCCCGCCGTCGCTGCGCCGCCGCGCCCTGGCCATGATCGACGAGGCGCTCGCCACCGGTGAGCTGACGCTCGGGCGGCGCACGGCGCAACTGGAGGAGGAGTTCGCGCGCCGCCACGGCGTCGACCATGCGGTCGCGGTGAGCAGCGGCACGGCTGCGCTCGAGATCATCCTCCGCTGCCTCGGCGTGGCCGGGCACGAAGTCCTGGTGCCCGCGAACACGTTCTTCGCCACCGCCGCCGCCGTGGTGCACGCGGGCGGCCAGCCCCGGCTGGCCGATGTCGACCCGGCCACGTTCGCCCTGTCGGTCGCCACCGTCGAGGCCGCGCTCACCGACCAGACGGCGGGCGTCGTGATGGTCCACATCGGCGGGATGGTCAGTCCCGGGGCCAAGGCCATCGCCGACCTCTGCCGCGACCGCCAGCTGTTCCTCGTGGAGGACGCCGCCCATGCCCACGGCGCATCCGCCGGCGGCCAGCCTGCGGGCTCGTTCGGCGTGGCGTCGGCGTTCTCCTTCTACCCGACCAAGGTGCTGACCGCGGGTGAGGGGGGCATCATCCTGACCTCGCACGAGGGCTTGCGGGACGAGGCCCGCATCTACCGCGACCAGGGCAAGTCGGGCTTTCACGGCGGGGACCACGTGCGGATGGGCGCGGCGTGGCGCATGAGCGAGCTGCACGCGGCGGTCGCCCTCGCCCACCTGTCGTGCCTCGACGAGTTCCTCGCCTCCCGCAACGCCGTCGCCGAGATATACGACGCCGGGCTGGCGGGCATGGACGGGATCGCCGCCGTCGCCCCGCCGCCGGGCTGCGAGAGCAACTACTACAAGTACCCGGCGCTGCTTCGGCCGGGCGTCGACCGTGCCGCATTCAAGGCCCGGGTTCGGGACCGGGCCGTCGGCCTGGCCGGCGAGGTCTACGCCGTCCCGCTTCATTGCCAGCCCGTCTTCGCCGGCCTTCCCCACGCCGACCTGGGGGTGGCGGAGGACGTCTGCCGCCGGCACGTGTGTCTTCCCGTCCACTCCGACATGACCGAAGAGGAGGCAATGTTCGTGCTCACCGCCCTGACCGCAGCCCTTGAGGCCGCGCCTTCGCATTGGGCGCCGGAGGCGCCGCCGGCGCCCAATGAGGTGGCGTCATGAGGATCGGCGTCACCGGCGGATCCGGGTTCATCGGTTCCCACGTCGTCGACCACCTGGTGGCGACCGGCCACGACGTGACCGTGCTCGATCGCGTCCCTCCGCACCGGGCCGACGTGGGGTACCGGCGGACCGACATCACCGACGGGCTCAGCGTCCACCGCGGGGTCCGCGGCTGCGACGCGATCTTCCACCTGGCTGCGGTGTCCGATGTCAACGAGGCCTTCCAGCGGCCCGCCGCGGCCGTGGCCGTCAACGTGCTGGGGACGGCCAACGTGTGGGAAGCGGCGCGCGACTGCGGCGTCGGGCGGGTGTTGTTGGCCAGCACGGTGTGGGTGTACGGCGCGTCCTGCGGTGTGGAGCCCCTCACCGAGGACGCGCCCGTCGACCTGAGCCGTGCTGGCCACCTCTACACGTCGACCAAGCTCTCGGCCGAGCTGGTGGCGCAGAGCTACTCGCAGCTCTACGGCCTCCCGTTCACCATCCTGCGCTACGGCATCCCGTTCGGGCCGCGCATGCGCGAGGAGCTGGTCATCGCCCGCTTCGTGCGTATGGCGCGGGCCGGCCACCTCATCACGATCCAGGGCGACGGGTCGCAGGTGCGCAACTACGTGTACGTCGAGGACCTGGCCGCCGCCCACGTGCTGGCGTTGGGAGCAGCGGCCGAGAACGAGGTGTTCAGCCTCGACGGCGCGGAGCCGATATCGGTCCGCCGCATCGTCGAGGCGGTACGCGACGCGGTGGGGGGGTCAGTGGGCGTCGAGTTCGTCCCCGCCCGCGCCGGCGACTATGCGGGCCGGGCGGTGTCGCCCGAGAAGGCGCGCCGTGTGCTCGGGTGGGCGCCGGCGACGCCGTTCGAGGAAGGCGTACGCCGCTATATCGAATGGCTGGATGAGGAAGACCGAGCCGCGGTGGGCGCCGGGTCCTGACCGGCGGCTTACGATGCGCCGCCGTGGCGCGGGTGGTCGTGATCGGGGGCGGCATCGGAGGGCTCGGTGTGGGGCTGTTCCTCGCGCCGCGGGGCCACGACGTCACCGTCCTCGAGCGCGACGGGGCCGGTGTCCCGTCGACGACGGGTGAGGCGTGGGAGGATTGGGATCGGTCCGGGGTACCCCAGTTCCGCCAGGTCCACCTGTTCAACGCCCGCAGCCGCGCCCTGTTGCGCGACGACGCGCCGCACGTGCTGGCCGCCTTGCACGACGCCGGCGCCGGACTCGTGCACCTCAACGGACCGGACGACGACGAACTGGTGCGGTTGACATCCCGGCGGACGACCTACGAGATGGTCCTGCGCCGGTCCGTGCTGAACGACCCGCGGGTGCGCTTCCTGGGCGGCACGCGCGTCGGCGGGCTGCTCACCGACGGGACCGCGATCACGGGCGCCCGCACCGAGGACGGCCGGGAGTGGCCCGCCGACCTGGTGGTGGACGCGTCAGGGCGGCGCTCGCCGGTGGGCGAATGGCTCACCGCCTTGGGTTTCGCGCCGCCCGAACGGGTGGAGGAAGGCGCGCCGTCCGTCGCCTACACCCGGTGGTACCGCCTGCGCACAAACGAGCCCGCGCCCTTGCTGCGCGCCGACCTCGGCTACGCGGTGGCCATGATCGGGCCGGCCGACGACCGGTGGTTCTGCGTGGTCTTTGGGTGCGTGGCCGAGGACCCCGTGATGCGCCGGCTGCACCGCAACCCGCAGGCGTTCGCGGCGGCGACGGGCGCGATCCCGGCCGTCGCCGAGTGGACGGCGCCCGACCGGGTGACGGTCGAGAGCGACGTCCTGTCCACGTCCGATCGGGCCAACCGCCTCGTGCGCTTGCCGCGCGCCGTCCCCGGCCTCGCGCTGCTGGGCGACTCGGCCATGTGCACGAACCCGGGGTACGGCCGGGGCGTGGCGCTGGCGCTGCTGCACGCCCGCCGCCTGGCCGACGTGTTGGACGAGCACGGCGACGACCCTGCCGCGGTGGCCGGCGCGTTCTCGGCCGTCACGGACGCCGAGCTCGAGCCGTGGTACCACGCCGCGGTGGCGGGCGAGCGCGCCCGGTTCGCCATCAGCCGCCGCGTACTGGCGGGTGAGCCGCTGCACGCCATCGGCGGGCCGGGGGACGACCCGGCCATCCGTTTCGCCCGGGGCTGGGGGCACGCGTGCCAGCGCGACATAGTTGTGCAGCGGGCCTTCCACCGCGCCTTCCAACTGCTCGAGCCGCCGTCGACGTTCTGGGGCAACCCGGAGATCGAGGCGCGGGTGGAGGACGTCTGGCGGGAGATCGACACCGAGCCGCAACTCCCCGAGGGGCCGGACCACGAGCAGATGGCCCGGCTGCTCGCCTAACCGCGGGTCGGTGCGCCCTTGAAGCAGCCGACGGTGTACGGGTACTCGAGGGTGGCGACGTAGTGGTACATCGGCACGGGCGCCGTGGCCCCGTCCCACGCCACTGGGCTGGTGCGGCCGTGGCAGCCGTCGAGGTCGGCGTTGGTGAGCAGGCGGCCGTCGGGGTGGCGCTCGACGAAGATGCCGAACCCGTCGAGGGCGTAGCCCACCAACGTCGACGGCTCGCGCCGCTGCGCCAGCAGGCACGACGGCGACGGCACGGTGTGGCGGTGGTACTGCCCCGTCCGCTCCGGGTGGCCGTCGCAGGTGTCGAGGATCTCGTGGGCGGCGGCGTCGCGGCCCTGGGCGTCGAGGGCGTTGAACAGGGCGACGCCGTCGAGCAGCACGCCGATGGCGCCCATGTTCACGCAGGAGGGGGCGGCAGCCGCGGCGGGTGCCGCCGGCACGGTGTAGGTCGTCACGCGGGGGGTGATGGTGTTCGGGTTGCGGTCGTACTGGTAAGCGGGGTCGGCGGCGTCGACGGGGAACGTGCCCGTTCCCACGTTGGCCGGCACGCCGTTGGTGGTGATGGCTCGGATCGCGCCCTGGACGCTCGACGAGAACTGTGCGTTCGGCCACCGAACGTCGCCCTGCACGTGGAGCTTGGCGGACGGGTCCCATGTGCCGTCGCTGCGGATCCAGGGGCCGTCCCGGAAGGCGCCGCCCGCGGGACCGAAGGTCGTCTGGCACGCGAACACGGCGCCGGACTCGGGCGCCGTCGACCGGCGCCCGTCGCCGATGGGGAGCGAAGTCAGCACCGCCGTGGTCGTCGTGGGCGAGGAGGGCGAGGCGGGCGGGGCGGTAGCCGCGGGTTGGCTCGCAGCCGGCGTGGCGACGACAGTGGTGGGGGCGCTCGTCTCGGCCGTGGAGGAGCATGCCGCCATGGCGAGGGCGATCAACACCGCTTGCCCACGGAACCCGGCCATCGGCGTGACGGTACCCTGACCCTGTGATCGAAGACCTGGGACGGCGCGCCAAGGCCGCGTCGCGAGCGCTGGCCACCGCGTCCACGGCGCAGAAGGACGCGGCCCTGGCCGAGGCGGCCGACCTGCTGTCGCAGCGGGCCGGAGAGCTGGTCGACGCCAACGCCGCCGACGTGGCCGCGGCCGAGGCCAGCGGCGTCACGGCCACGGTCGTCGACCGGCTGCGGCTTACCGGCGCCCGGGTCGAGGCCATGGCCTCCGGGTTGCGGCAGGTGGCGGCCCTGCCCGACCCCGTGGGTGAGGTGGTCGAGGGCTGGACCCGTCCCAACGGCCTGCTCATCGAGAAGGTCCGGGTCCCTCTGGGGGTGGTGGCGATCATCTACGAGAACCGGCCCAACGTCACCAGCGACGCCTTCGGGCTGTGCCTGAAGTCGGGCAACACCGCCTTCCTGCGCGGGTCGTCCGGCGCCATCCGGTCGAACATCGCCATCGCCGGCGTGTTGCGCGAGGGGCTGGCCAAGGCGGGCCTGCCCGAGGACGCATTGGTGCTCGTCGAGGACACGAGCCGGGAGGTGGCGGTCGGGTTCATGCGCCTGCGCGCCTACGTCGACTGCCTCATCCCGCGCGGCGGGCCGTCGCTGATCGCCAGCGTCCTCGAGCACGCCACTGTCCCCTACGTGATCGACGGCGACGGCAACTGCCACGTGTACGTCGACGCGTCCGCCGACCTGGAGCGGGCCCTGGCCATCGTCGTCAACGCCAAGACCCAGCGCCCGTCGGTGTGCAACGCGGCGGAGTCCTTGGTGGTGCACGCGGCTGTGGCCGCGCCGTTCCTGCCGGAGGCCGCGGCCGCGCTGGAGGGCGTCGAGCTGGTGGGCGACGAGCGGGCGCGGGCCATCGTCGGCGCCGACCGCATGGGCGCCGCCACCGACGACGACTACGGCCGCGAGTTCCTCGACCTCAAGCTGTCGGTCGCGGTGGTGGACGACCTCGACGGCGCCATCGCCCACGTGAACCGGTACGGCTCGGGCCACACCGAGGCGATCTGCACCCGTGACCTGGACTCGGCCCGGCGGTTTGCCCGGGAGGTCGACGCGGCCGCGGTGATGGTCAACGCGTCGACCCGCTTCACCGACGGGGAGCAGTTCGGCTTCGGCGCCGAGATCGGCATCAGCACCCAGAAGCTCCACGCCCGCGGCCCGATGGGCCTGCGGGAGCTGACGACCGTAAAGTACGTCGTCACGGGGGACGGCCAGATAAGGCTTTAGGGGGGAACCATCGACGAGTCCGCGGCCGTGGTGCGGCCGTCGACGAAGGCGTTCGTCTGGGGCTTCCTCGCGGTCTTCGCGCTGAGCGGCCTGCTGGGCATCGAGGCGTGGCCCTTCAGCGGCTTCCGCCTCTTCAGCCGGGTGCGCACGGCCACCGTCGCCGGCTGGGAGGTGACGACGGTGGACGCGGCCGGCGCCGAGCAACCAGAGCGGTTCGATGGCCGCAGCTGGCTCCACGTGGCCGAGGGCATGGCCGGGCTGCCGGAGAAGGAGCGCCTGGCCGTGTGCCGGGCGTGGGCGATCCCGGGCGCCGCCGGCTCGGTTGTGGAGGTGCGGGTATACCGGACCTGGACTCCGCTCGACGCCAGCGCGCCACCCGCCCGGCGGGAGCTGCGGGCGGCCTGTTTGTTGTGATCCGGAGCCGGCTGTGAACCGCTTCCTCTTCGGCGCCGAGAGCCCGCGCCGGCTCGCCATCGCATCGGCGGGGCTGAACGTCCTCGTCGGCGTGCGCATCGCCCTCGGGCCCTACCGGATGCTGGCCGACGTGCCGCCTGCGCTGTTCCGTCCCGTCTGGTTCCTGTCCTGGCTCGGCGGCATGCCCCCCGTGGCCGTGCTCGTCGGCTTGCAGGTGATCGGGACGGCGGCCGCGGCGGCGGCCTTGGGTTCACCCCGTTGGCGGCGGGGCGCGTTTGCTGCCGCCTGGGTGTGCCTGCTGGCGCTCGCCGGCCTGCGCAGCAGCCGCGGGAAGATCCTGCACAACGACGTCCTGCTGCTGCTCGTGTGCGTGCCGTTCCTGTGCGCCCCGGTCGTGCGCCGCTGGCATGACCGCCGGGCATCCGCCGCCCAGGGGTGGCCGCTGCGCACCGGCATGGCCGTGGTGGCCGGCGCCTACCTGTTCTGCGGGCTGTCCAAGCTCGAGCGCTCGGGGCTGGCGTGGGTCACCAGCGACAACGTCCGCAACGTGTTCCGCATCGCCGCCCGCAGCGGCCGCCCCCTGTTCCCGGGTGTGGCCGAAGCGTTGGCGCCGGCGGGCCATCTCATCGCCGCCGCGACCCTCGCCTTCGAGCTGACGTGCGTGGTCGTGCTGTTCTGGCCGAGGGCCCGCCCCTGGTACGCCGCCGGCGCGGTGGCGCTGCACGCGGGGACGTGGCTCGCCATCGGGATCGACTACTGGGCGTGGGCCGGCGTCTCGCTGCTGGTGCTCGTGGACTGGGGCGCGCTAGGTGGGGGCCATGCGGTAGACCACCCCGACCGGATCGCGGATGAGTTGGTGGAGGCGCAACTGACCGGCCAGCTCGGAAGGGGTGGGGAGGAACACGGTGCGGGCGGGGGCGGCGGTGAAGTACACGAGCAGCCCGCCGCTGCGCATCCCGTCGGCCATGGCCGCGAGCTGCGTGTCGTAGGCGGGATTGGGCTCGCCGGTGAGTAGCGCCCGCTTCTCGGGCACGGGCATGGCGACGCGCCCCGTGTGGAAGTACAGGGCGTCGACCTCGTTGGTGTAGACGGGCCTGGTGGCGGGCAGGGCCCGCACCTGGTCGATCGCCTCCGAGGAGCTCCACGCCGGCGCGGTGAAGCCGCCTGGGCGCGCGGAGGGGTCGCCCAGGGCGTCGGACACCCAAAGCCCCCCGGTCACCAGTTGCGCGCCGACCAGCGCGCACAGCCCGAGGCGGGCCACGTGCGAACGGGCGAGATCGACGCCCCGCAGCGCCCACACGGCCAGCGCGATGGCGGCGGCGTGCAGCGGCATGAGGAAGCGGTGGTCGAGGCGCCCGGTCACGTCGAACAGGCTGCGGTCGGCGACCAGGGCCGCCAGGTAGGCGGCGGCGAAGGCGGCAACCACGAGCGCAGGGCGGCGGTCCCCGGCTGCGGTGGCGCGGGTGCGCCACGCCACCACGGCGATGAGGGTGACCACGGCCGCCGCCAGCGACCCCCGCCACGGCCAGGCGAGGTCCTGCGGGAACAACCACGTCGACGCGTTGCGGGCGCCCCTGGTGAAGTAGTCGACCGTCGGGCCGTGGAGCACCGCGGAGCGGTTGGTCGTCCGCCCTTCGGCGCCCCTGACCCACGCCAGCCAGCCGGCGAGGGGCGCGAGGGCGAGCACCCCGAACGCCGCCGCGGCCGTCCACTTGCGCCGGGCCGCCAGGGCAAGGATGCCCGCCACGATGACGGCCAGGCCGAGGTAGCGGGTCAGGCAGGCGGCGGCGGCCAGCAGGGCGGCGAGGGCCACGAGGAGGGGGCGGGGTTTGGGGCGGGCGAGGGCGGCCAGCGCCAGCAGCCCGAAGAGGAGGAACAGGGGCTCGCTCAGGGCGGCCGAGTGGTACATGAGGAAGTCGACGCCCCCGAGCACGAGGAGCTGGGCGACGACGGCCAGCGGGAGCGAGCCGGTCATCCGCCGGGCCAGGAAGCCGACGGCGACGATGGTGAGCCCGAAGGCGATGGGGTTGACGAAGCGGGCCGCGGTGAGCGGGTCGGGCCCGAAGGCGCCGACGGCGGCGAGCACCAGCGGGTACAGCGGGGGGAAGTTGCCGATCGGGGGCGAGCCGGGCGGGGGGGTGTAGCCGTGCCCGTCCACCAGGCTTCGGGCGGTGCCGACGTACGACAAGGCGTCGGGGCTCAGGTAGGCGCCGTGGCGCGTGACGAGCAGCATGGCCGCGACGCCGACCAGGGCCGGGAGCAACAGGAGGACGCCGCCGCCCGGTGAAGCCGGCGCAGCCGCGGGCTCGGGCGCGGGCGCGGGCGGGCTAATTGCGCAGCAGCTCCGCCACCCGGTAGGCCAGGTCGAGGGACTGGCGGGCGTTCAGCCGGGGGTCGCAGGTGGTGAGGTAGCGGTCGTCGAGCTGGGTGTCGAGCACGTCGTCGGACCCGCCGAGGCACTCGGTGACGTTCTCGCCCGTCAGCTCGATGTGCACCCCTCCGGGCCAGACGTCCTCCGTCGTGCAGGCGGAAAAGAACCCCTGGATCTCGGCCATCACGTCGTCGAAGCGGCGGGTCTTGCGCCCCGTGGGCGCGAGGAAGGTGTTGCCGTGCATGGGGTCGCACACCCACACCGGCGTGAAGCCGAGCTTGTCGCCGGCCTGCAGCAGCGGGGGCAGCAGCTCGGCGATGCGCCCTGCGCCCATGCGGGAGATGAACGTGAGGCGCCCGGGGATGTTCATCGGGTTCAGCCTCTCGCCCAGCTCGACGATGTCGTCGGCCGTGGCGCTGGGGCCGACCTTGACCGCCACCGGGTTCTCGACGCCGGTGAGGAAGCCCACGTGCGCCCCGCCGAGCTGGCGGGTGCGGTCGCCCACCCACAGCATGTGGCCGGAGCAGTCGAACCAGCCGCCGTCGAGGGAGTCCTCCCGGGTAAGGGCCTCCTCGTAGCCGAGCAAGAGGGCCTCGTGGCAGGTCCAGAAGTCGACCTCGTGCAGGCTGGCCTCGGCGCCGAGGTCGATGCCGCAGGCCGCCATGAAGCGCAGGGCGCGGTCGATCTCCGAGGCGATGCGCTCGTAGCGCTCGCCCTCGGCGCTCTGCTTGACGAACTCCTGGTTCCACTTGTGGACCTGGGTGAGGTCGGCGAAGCCGCCCTTGGTGAACGCCCGCACCAGGTTCATGGTCGACGCCGACTGGTGATACGCGTGCAGGAGCCGCTCGGGGTCGGCCACCCGGGCCTCGGGGGTGGCGGCGTCGCCGTGGACGATGTGGCCGCGGAACGAGGGGATCTCGGCGCCGTCGACCGTCTCGGTCGACGCCGAGCGGGGCTTGGCGAACTGGCCCGCGATGCGGCCCATCTTCACCACCGGCACGCCCGCGCCGTAGGTCAGCACCACCGCCATCTGGAGGATGACCCTCAACTTGTCTCGGATGGAGGCGGCCGAGAAGTCGTCGAACGACTCGGCGCAGTCGCCCGCCTGGAGGAGGAACGCCTTGCCGTCGGCGACCTGGGCGAGGGCGGCGGTGAGGTTGCGGACCTCGCCCGCGAACACGAGGGGCGGCAACTTGGCCAGCCGGCCGATGGCGTCGTCGAGCGCGGCCGGGTCGGGCCACTCCGGCTGCTGGAGCGCGGGGAGGCCCCGCCAGCTCCGGGGGTTCCAGTCGGCGACGCTCATCGAGGACGACGTTACCGGCGTTCCCGCTACCTATGCTCCCGAAATGCAGCGCCTGGGCGTGTTCGGGGGGACCTTCGACCCAGTCCACGTCGGCCACCTGGTGGTGGCGGTGAACGCCCGAGCCTTGTTGCGCCTGGACAGGGTGCTGCTCGTGGTCGCCAACCAGCCGTGGCAAAAGTCGGACCGCTTGGTCACCGCGGCCGAGGACCGGTACGCGCTGGTGGCGGCCGCGGTCGGCGGGCGGGAAGGGCTGGAGGCGAGCCGCATCGAGATCGACCGGGGCGGGGTGTCGTACACCGCCGACACGCTGGAGGCGCTGGTCGCGGAGGGCGAGCTGTTCCTCGTGGTGGGGGCGGATGTCGCCAACCAGCTGCTCACGTGGGAGCGGCCCGACGTGGTGCGCCGGCTGGCGACCGTCGTGGTGGTGGACCGGCCGGGGGCGCCCGCGGCGTCGCCCGCGCTGGGGGCGGGATGGCGGGTCGAGCGGGTGGAGACGCCCCATCTCGACGTGTCGGCGTCGGACCTACGCCGGCGGGCGGCGGCCGGGCTGCCCCTCGACGGGCTCGTGCCGGACGCCGCAATTCGCGTCATCCGGGAGCGGGGTCTGTACGCTAGGGCGTAGATGACGCTCCCGATCACCCGCCGCACCCCCACTGGGCGCCGGTGACGGTCGAGCGCTTTCAACCATCGATTGGAGGGTTTCCCACGTCTACGACGGCTGAAAACGGGCTGGAACACGTTCGCCAGCTGGCCCGGGCTGCGGCCCGGGCGGCCGCGTCCAAGGGCGGCGAGGACACCCTCGTCCTCGAAGTCGCGGCCATCCTGTCGATCTGCGACATCTTCGTCCTGACCAGCGGGCGTAACCACCGCCAGGTCAAGAGCATGGCCGAGGAAGTAGAGGCCCAGCTCAAGGCGGTTGGGGGCGGCGCGCCCCTGCGGGTCGAGGGGGCCGACACGGCCGAGTGGATCCTCCTCGACTACGGCGACTTCGTCGTCCACGTGTTCCTCGACGAGCTGCGCCGCTTCTACGAGCTCGAGCGGCTCTGGTCCGACGCGCCCCGTTTGGAGTGGGCGCAGGCCGGAGCGTCGATCGAGTAAGGCAAAATCCACCGGTTTCCGGTGGTTTTTGCCTACTACGTGCAGGCGCCGCCGGAGGTGAGGACGGAGCCGGGGCCGATGCCGAGGGCGCCGAGGCCGCCCTGGGCGACCTCGAGGGCGAACTTGTACGCGCCGGCGGCGGCGTAGCTGGGGCAGCTGTCGCCGCGGCCGATGCACGGCGCCATGTCGGTGGACGATACGAACCGGCCCGACGCGTCGAAGAAGGCGATCGACAGGGGCAAGGGGGTGTCCTTCATCCAGAAGCCGTAGGTGACGGGCGACGCGAACACAAACAGCATGCCGTCGAAGCCGGCCAGGTCGGTGCGGTTCATCAGCCCCTGCTCCTGCTGGGCGCTCGTCTCGGCCAGCAGGGCGCAGCGGGCGGCGCCGGGCATGGTGGAGATGCGGTACCCGACCTGGCCGAACCCGGCCACGGGAGTGCGTCCCGCCCGGACCGGCGAGCTGACCGAGACCGTTGTGGTTGTGATTGTCGTGCGCGCCGATTGGACCACGCCGCCGTTGTCCTCCGTGCAGGCGACGCCGGTGATTAACAAGGCCACCGCCGCGGCGGCGACTCGCCTCAACGACCGAGCGCGGTGCGGATGGCGGCGCGTCCCTCGTCGACCGTCATGGCCGCCAGCGCAGGGAGCGACATGCCCAAGCCCTTGACCAGCTCGTCGGCCAGGTAGAACCCGACCCGCCACTGGCCTTCGATCATCCCCCCGCCGAAGTAGGTCTCGACGGTCTCGGGGACGTCGATCGACGCCGCGAAGTGGTCCATCAAGCGGTCGTGGTTGTCCTGGCAGAAGCCGAGCCAGTGCTCGACGTCGCCGTGGCCGTACCAGAAGTATTCGAGCTCGGGCCGCCCGGGCACCAGGGCCCGGCTCGCGGCGATGGCCAGCCCCTCGGCGAAGGCCATCCACGCCGCGTCGTCCCCGGGCGGCGCGGCGCCCAGCGCAAGCTCGTGCCAGGCGTGGGTGGTCTCGTGGGCCACCAGCACCCGCTCGCCGTCGGCGGTCTGGAACCACTCCAGGCAGTGGAAGACGGCGATGTCGTCGTTCAGGCGCCCGACGGCGGCGTTGGTGGTGAAGGTGCCCACCATGAGCACGTGGAGCGGGCTC
>JAHFUQ010000065.1 GCA_023265045.1 Acidimicrobiia bacterium | reverse complement strand
AGTCGCCCGCCTGCGGGCTCAGGTCGGCCCAAGCTTCGGCGTGGAGATCGGCCGCGCTGGCGTCGACGCCGTGGCGGACGAAGTCGTCCTTGCCCCAGAGGCCCAGGTACCGCATCGGACCGCCGCAGTGGAAGAGCCACCGCTCGCCCTGCCAGGTGAGATACCGCGGCGTGCGTAGGAGCTCGGCCTGCCCGGAATCGTCGGGTGTGATCATGCCCGCCTCGGTGTCCTTGGCGATCCCCCAGCGTCCCGCCTTCAAGCACGCCCAGCAGCCGTGGCCGTCGCCGCCGCCCGCGAGCGACATCGCGAAGCCCGACCGTTCCGCCCCGCACAGGTCGCAGCGCCCACCCGGCCGCCAACCGGCAGCCTCGTCCACATCGGCGGCGAACAGCGGGAAGTCGATCCCCATTGCTTCGAACGTCGCCACGGCCTCGACCATAGAGTGCCGTCGTGCACTACGAGACCCTTGGCGTCCCCGACCGCCCCGCGGTCGTGTTCCTCCACGGCCTGAGCAACTTCGGCCTGGTGTGGGCGCCGCAGCTGGAGGTCGCCGTCCACGGCGGCTGGCGGGCGGTCACCGTCGACCTCCCCGGCCACGGCCTTTCCGAGCCGGTTTCCGCGAAGCGGGCAGTCCCCGAGCTGGCCGAAGACCTCCTCGCCGTGCTGGACGACCTCGGCATCGAGGAAGCGGTGTTCTGCGGGCTCTCGCTCGGCTCGATGATCGCCCAGCAGCTCCTCGTTGACCACCCCGAGCGCGTCACGGGCGCCGTCCTCGCTGCCATCGGGACCCACCTGACCTTCCCCGGCGCCCGGGAGATGGTCGACGGCTGGATCGCCCTGTGGCTGTCCGAGAACGGACCGATCAAGCGGCTGGAGGCCACCTGGCCGTTCCTGACGACCGAGGGGTTTCGGGAGTCGCCCCCCGGCCAGGCTCTTTACGCATCGTGGCGGCGGGCACTGGCAACTGTCGACGGCCGCTCGCTGGCCTACGTCGCCGAGGGACTGCTCGAGTTCGACGTTCGGGCCGGCCTGCCCTCGGTCCACGGCAAGCCCGTGCTCGTCCTCGCCGGCGAGCACGACCGCCTGGCGCCGCCGCCCATGGTGCACGAGGTCGCCGACCTCATCCCGGGGGCGCAGTTCGAGCTCATCGAAGGCGCGGGCCACATCTCCAACCGGGAGCGGCCCGAGCGGTTCAACGACCTGCTGCTGGAGTTCCTGGCCCGCTGCCGCGCCCGTTGACCAGGGCCCGCGCCACCGCGGCGGCGATGGGCTGGCCCGTCTGCACCTCGATGTACATGAACTGGCCGGCCGGGTTGATCTCGAGGAAGACGTACTTGCCGTCGGGCGTGAGGCGCATGTCGACCGCGCCGAACACCAGCCCCAGCCGGGCCACGAACGCCACCAGCGTCCGCGCCAGCGCGTCGGGGATCGCGACCGGCTCGATCTTGGCGTTGGCGATGTCGATGCGGCTGTCGACGGCGTAGCTCGTCTGCTGCGACCAGATGGCCGCCGGGAACACCGACTCGCCGACGACGGTGATGCGCAGGTCGTACACCGCCTCGATGTAGTCCTGGAAGATGACCGGGGCGTGGCGCACCTGGTCGAGCAGCGCCACCTCCTCGGGCTTGAGCACGCGGGTCTCGCGCCAGTCCGCGTCGGTGGAGGCGAACGGCTTGTAGACGACGTTGCGGTAGCCCCGCGAGTCCACGAACCGGCGCGCCTGGGAGGGGTCGCTGGTGATGAGCGTCGCCGGGACGGACAAGCCCATGGCCTGGGCGACCTGCAGCTGGTACGCCTTGCGCCCGGCCCGGTCGTCGGCTAAAGGCTCGTTCACCCAGAAGGCGTCGAGCGAGTGCCACAACCCGGCCAGCGCCTCGTGGGTCTCGTTGGCCGCGAACAGCTGGTGCCCGGGCGCCAGTGCGTCGCTGATTCCGGGCCGCTGCGGCCGCCGCCACCAGACCCGGTCGAACCCGGCGAGGTCGATCCGCTCGCCGCCGACCCCGGCCCCGTCCACGTCCTCGAACCACGCCTCGGGCGCCGAGCAGTGGTCGTAGCGGATGGACAGCGCCAGCGCCTCGGGCACGAGGGACAGGTCGAGCACCGCGCTCGCGCCGCCCAGGGCGTCGATCTCGGCCGCCACCGCGACGGCGTGCTCGTCGGACGCCTGGGCCAGGATGAGCACGGCCATCAGCCGACGGGTCGTCGCGGCGCCGTCAGGCGCCGGCGGTCAGTTGCTCCAGTTCGGCGACCAGGCGCTGGTGTTCGGCGTAGACCCCCTCGGCGTCGGCCGCCTCGGTGTTGCTGAGCAAGCCGGCCGCGTCCGCCTCGGCGAACTCGGCCAACACCTGCTCGCTCGCCGCGATCTGGGCCTGGAGCGACGCCACCTCCGCCTGGGCCAGGGCCGGGAACGACTGTGTCCAGGCCATGGTGTGGTGGGGGGTGGCGAGGACGAACGGCGCCACGCCCGGGCCGGGCCCGGGGCCCGGGCCGGGGCCGACGGGGGGCCGGGGCGGGAACGGCGGGCGGGGGACGCCGACGTCGAGCACCTGGAGGGTCGGCCGGACGTCGAGGTGGGCGACCGTCGGCGGCCGGTCGAGCACCGTCGCGGTCGGCTGCACGTCGATGGACACCACCGTCGGCTTCACGTCCTGGGCGGCGAGGGTCGGCTGCACGTCGACCGACACGACCGTCGGCTTCACGTCCTGGGCCGCCAGGGTCGGCTGCACGTCGGAGAAGGTCAGCGTGGGCCCGGCCTTGGTCGTGCCGATCGTCGGCCGGTCGTTGTCCAGGCTGGCTTGCATGCGCAGCACCTGCCCGGCGGTGAACATGAACATGCCCCGGTCATCGGTGTAGTCCATGTAGTTCATGAACATGTCGCCGTTAGGGCCGTTGTTGCACGTGATGTGCGGGAAGGCCGGCACGCCGCCGTTGGAGCCGGCGCAGTTGGGCGTGTCGGCCACGAAGTCGTCCCCCGAGCAGCCGTTGCCGTCGTCGCCCCAGATGTGGCGCAGGTTGAGCCAGTGGCCGATCTCGTGCGTCGCCGTGCGCCCCAGGTTGAACGGCGCCCGGGCCGTGCCCGTGTTGCCGAAGGCGGTGTCGCGGATCACGACGCCGTCGGTGCCGGCTGGGCCGCCCGGGAACTGGGCGTAGCCGAGCAGCCCGCCCGCCAGCCGGCAGCACCACAGGTTGAGGTATTTGTCGCTCGGCCAGGCGTCGTGGCCGCCGGTGGCGTTGCGCTTGACCTTGTCGTCGTCGGTGAACCCGTCCACCGTGGTCGACGTGCGGGTGATGCCGCTGGTCGGGTTGCCGGACGGGTCGGTGGTGGCGAGGGCGAACTCGATGCGGGCGTCGGCCGCCAGCGGGGCGAACGGCGCCGGCGTGGACGCAACATCGGCGTTGGCCTTGCGGAAGTCCTCGTTCAGGACGGCGATCTGGCTCCGCACCTGGGCGTCGGAGATGTCCTGGGTGGCGTCGTGGTGCACGACGTGGACGACCACAGGGATCACCGTCACCCCCGTCCGCGACCCCGCCCGCAGGCGGTTGGCGAACAAGAAGAAGGCGTTCTCACTGGCGTTGCGAGCCGCCATGTACTCGGGGCTCTCGCGCAGCAGGCGCTGGTGGACGGCGCCGGTGCCGCAGTTACGGACGAGGGGAACCTCGTCGTCCTCGTCGTTGTCGTCGCCGACGGGCATGGGCCGCGCTCCTCATGTCGGAAGACTTCCCGGACGAACCACCAGCTTTTCCTGGCCCGCGGACAGTACCTCGAAGTCCCTCGCGCCGACCGTCAGCCGGCGCCCGTCGTGCAGGGCCCACGTCGTCGCCGAGCGGTCGCGGCGATCGTCCGGCCCGGGGACGCCGAGCACCGCCTCACCGCCGGGGCGCAGCTCGATGATCTCCCGCGGCCGGCGGGCGGGCGGGAAGTCGAACGCCTCGGGCCGGTAGACGTGCTCGTCGGCGGTGTCCTCCTCGAAGGAGTGGACCCATGCCTGGGCCAGCGCGCCGGCGTCGACCTCGCCGGCCACTACGTCGCTTGCAGGGCAGGGCGGTACGGGTTCTTCACCACGATCCCCGGGAACTCCCGGAACCCCGGGTCGTGGCTCCAGAGCGTGGTGACCCCGTGCTGGCGCATGAGGGCGACGAGGTAGCCGTGGGCCACGAAGTCGCCCTTGAGGAAGACGTCGCCCGCCGACTCGCTGAAGGCCTCCCAGAACGACTGCTCCTCGCCGATGGCCCGCACGTGGGGCCGCTCGATCAGCGACGCCAGGTTCGCCTTCACCTGCTCGGCGGTCAGGGGGCGCTCGAAGACGCCGGCGTCGGTCGCCAGGCGGGCGTAGGCGACCGCCACCGGCCAGAACAGGTAGAGCTCCTCGGGCCCCGCCGCCAGCGCGTGCATCAGCCGGATCGCGGCCCGGTGGTACCGGCTGGACTGGTCGGTGGCGTTCAACAGCAGGTCGGCGTCGAGGGTCGCGCTCACCGGGGCTGCCCTGTCACTGGTTCGCTCGCCTGCAGCTCGCTCACCGGGCCTCCGTGCCCTCCATGGCGGCGATGACCGCATCTCGGTTGCGTAGGTCGACGAGCGGAACCATCTCCTGGGCGTGCCATTCCAGGGGCGGGACGGGGCCCGCGGGCGGTCTCGGCAGGCCCGGAACGGGCCCGTCCCGCAAACCCATCCGCCGCGTCACCTTGTCGAACGCCTCCGTGGCGCGATTGCGCACGAAGGCGATGGTACCGATCAAACCGCCGATTGGGCGGTTTCTCGGGCGATTCGATGGGCGCGCGCCCACAGCGCGTTCCAGCCCCTGGTCCCGACCCACGCCTGCGGGATGACCAGGAACCGCCGCGGCGCGTCGGCCATGACCTCGTCCAGCCGAGCCGGCGCCGCCCCCAGTTCCACGGCGCCGAGGCGGGCCGCCGCCCAGGGTCCGCCTGGGTCGTTGACCGACGAGCGCGGCCGGCCCGGCACGACGCCCTCCCCGTCAACGGAGACCCATTCCAGGGCCCGCCCGTCGGTCTGGTCAGCGGTGACGACCAGGACCCCGGCGGCGACGAACCCGAGGTGCGGCGCCCGCACGACGGCCTCGTCGAGCGCGGGGTCGGCCGCCCGCAGCAGGTCGCCGAGCGCCAGCCGTACCCGCCCGGCGGCGAGGTCGAGCACCCGCGCGCTCCACAGGCGGGGGTCGCGCAGGGCCAGGCGCAGGGAACCGGGCACCGTGGCGTCGGTGAGGCGGCGCAGGTCCACGTCCCCCGGATCGAGGGTGGCGAGGGCGGCGGCGAGCGGGCGGAAGGCGGTGGCCTGCCACAGTTCGGCGAGCGACGCGCCGCCGGCCAGGGCGCGAGCGGTGGCGGCGGCCAGCGGTCCCTCCCGCCGGGGACGGGCGATGGCGACGAACGGGCTCAGCCAGTCTTCGTTATCGCTCGGACGGTCGCCCCTCCAGC
Source organism: Acidimicrobiia bacterium (assembly GCA_023265045.1). Classification (GTDB taxonomy): domain Bacteria; phylum Actinomycetota; class Acidimicrobiia; order Acidimicrobiales; family AC-14; genus JAHFUQ01. The sequence goes on along the minus strand of JAHFUQ010000065.1, from coordinate 16,229 downwards.
CCAGCTCGGCCGCGATCGGCAGCAAGGCCTGGGGAGCACGGGCATCGCGCAGCTCCCCGACTGCGCCGCCCAGGTCGGCGGTGGCCCGCACCAGCCGATCGCGGGCCGAGGGCCGGCGGCCCCGGCGCCCGCCCCCCGGGGGGCGGCGGCGAGGGCCGGTCGGTACGGCGCCGGAGGGAACGGGGAGGCTCTCGGCCCAGTGTTGGATGGCCTGGCGCACCGGCGCGGGCAGGGGCTCGTTGAAGCGGGCGAGGGCCTGGTCGACCCGCCAGCGCAGGCCGCCGCGGACGATGGCGATGTTGGCGACGAGCTTGCCGGCGGCGTCCTTGGCCGCGAGCAGGGCATAGCCCTCCCTCGCGTCGCTCGCGTAGTCGGCGATGCAGTTCCCCATGAAGTTCCCCCACTCGGCCAGGCGTTGGGGCGTGCGGGCCACCTCCAGCACGAGCTCGCTGGAAGGCAGCAGGCCGCCGTCCCAGGCGGCGACCTCTTCGGCTACGGCGAACTCGTCGCCGAGCCCGAGCGTCTCCGACTGGCGCACGAGGCCGTCGACGAACTCCCGCCACGTGCTCCCGCGGGCGGGGTGGACGGCGCCGATGGAGATGAGCTGGGCCACGCCCGCCACGGCCAGCGGGACCGACTCCAGTAGGGGCGCGCGGGGGTCGGGCGGCGGCGCGGGCGGGTCGAAGTCGAGGAGTTCGTACCAGACCCGCTCCGCGTCGGCCCGCTCGTGGCCGTACCAGGCGGCCAGCGCGTCGCCCAGGTCGACGAGCCAGAGCCCGTCGTCGAGCAGCTCCACGTCGGCTGGCTCGGCGTCGCCTCGCGCCAGGCGATGGGCCAGGGACTCGCGTTCGCCCAGGCCGAGCCAGCGGTAGGTCCACAACCGGGGGTCGCGCACGGGGGTGTAGCCGGCGATGGCCCGCCACTCGGTCAGGGCGGGCGTGCGAGCGAGCTCGAGCGAGGCCGGCTGGAGCGCGACCAGGACGTCGTAGCTCGAGCGCAGGACGGCCTGGGCCAGCTCGCACGCATCCCGTAGGCGCTCGACCAGGAACTGGTTGACGTCGCGCCGGTCGACGCGCTCGCCGTCGACGTTGACGAATCGAGCCAGCACCTCGGGATCGCTGGCCACGGCCGCGGCGCTCGCCAGGCGGCCGGCCCGGTCGCTCGCGGGGAGGCCACGACCCCGGAAGTTCCGGACCGAGGCGATGCGATCGGGCACGCCCTGGGCGTGGCAGGTGGCGGCGTAGGCGAGCTGGTCGAGGTGGGCGACGACCGCCACCTGCACGGGCTGGTCCTCGGCCGCCAGCGCGGTGCGCAGCAGAGCGGTGGCGGCGACGGCCTCCTGGAACGCCCGCGCCACCGCGCCCCAGCACGCCGACGGGTGGGGGACCCACGACAGCATCTCGGCGGCCGTCGGCTGCTCGCCGATGCGGTCCAAGGCCTGGGCGCGCCACCAGGCGTCGTCGCTCTGCTGCACCTCCCGCTGCCATGCCGCCACGCGGGCCGGCGACACCCGGCGGCGGCGAGCCCGGGCCATAGCTGCCGCGGACGCCTGCCAGCCCATAACGTCGTTCCACAGCGAACGGATGAGGCGGAGCCGCCGCCGGGACGCAACCGGCGCGAGCACCCCCTCCAGCTGGCCGGCGAGCGCCAGCATGTTGTGTTCCCGGGGCACGGGCTCGACGCCCGTCGGGGCGGTGAAGGCGAGGACGGCTTCGAGCTGCTCGGGGCCGAGGAAGTCGCTGGCCGCCACCGCCAGCCGCAGCGGCGAGCACCGCCCACTGGCCAGGACGTCCAGCGCCGCCTTCCCGACACGCCGCGTGGCGCGGGGGCCGAAGAGGGCGACGAGCACGGCGCCGCGCTCGCCGATCCGGTCCAGTTGGTCGACACCCAGCAGCTCCACCGCCGCCAGCACGGCGTCCCGCCGGGACTCGCCACCGCCCTCGAGCACGGCCGTCCGGAACCCGTTGTCGACATCGATCCCGGCCGAGAACGCCAGCGGACCACCGTCCTTCAGCAGCCGCCGGGCGTCACGGCGGGCGCGGTCGACTTCCCTGCGGGTCGCGCCGGGCGGCCCCACCACCACCGGCTCGGCGCGCCGCGGCCGGGAGTCGTGGACCTCGGCGCCGGGGTCGGCGATCAGCCAGGCGCGGTGGCCGATGGCGACCACGAGCCCGCCGCTGAAGCGAACTTGGGCCACCGCCCTAGAGGGCTTCGACTGCGATGAGGATCCCCATGCCGACCACCAGTGTGAGGCCCACGTTGCGGGTTTTCCACGCCACCGCGGCAGCGACCAACCCGGCCAGGAGGCGTGCCTGGAACAGGTCGAAGTGGCCGTGCGGGCGCAGGAGCGAAGGTACGACGATCGCCGCCATGGCCGCGGGCGGGATCTGGCGCAGGATCCGGTCCAGCCACGGCGGCACCGCCGCCAGCCGGTGGGCGACGGCGAGGAAGGACGCCCGCATGGCGTAGGTGCCGGCGCCGCCGAAGGCGATGACCGTCCAGACCCGGCTCATCGGGTGTCCACCACGGCTCCGGCGGCGATGCCCACGACGGTGCCCACGACGATCGACGCCCCCCCGGCGCCCAGCTGGGCCGCGGCCACCGCCCCGGCGCCGCCCGCCACTGCGGCGGCCACCGACGCCCGGTTGGTGATGACGGGGACGAGCAGCACGAGGAACACCAGGGGCAGGGCGAAGTCGAGGGGCGTGTCCCTGGGCAGGGCGCCGCCGATCACGACGCCGGCGATGGTCGAGAGCTGCCAGCACGCCCACAGCAGGACTCCGGCGCCGAGGTGGAAGGCGAGGCGGCGGTCGCCGCCTTGCTGGTCGCCTTCGGCTGCCCACCGGGTTACGGCGACGGCGTAGTTCTGGTCGACCAGGAAGTAGGCGGCGGTCAGGCGCTTCCTGGTCGAGACGCCGGCCAGGTAGGGCGCCAGCGAGGCCGAGTACAGGACCAGGCGCAGGTTGATGGTCCACGCCGCCAGGATGGCCACCAGCGCGGAACCGCCGGCGCCGAGGACCTGGATGGCGGCCAGCTGCGATGCCCCCGCGAACTGGATGGCCGAGAACCCCACCGCCGACCACCGGGGCAGGCCCTGGGTGCCCGGCGCCGCCCCCGCCACCAGCCCGAACGGGATCACCCCGAGCAGCATCGGCGCCACGGCGCGGGCGCCCGCACGCGCCTCGGACCGGTTCGACATCGCAGGATGATGCCGGTTCCCCTTGGCGGGGGCCGCGCATTTCGCCCCGGCTAGGGAACGAGTGCGAGCTCCACGTCCCGGCCGTGCACGTTGACCAGCGCCACTCCGCGGGCGCGCTCGAGCCGCACAGTGACCTGCTGGCTCTCGCCCGGTTGGAGCTGGGCCCGATCCTCGATGACGCCTTTGACGTGCAGAGTGGGCCCCGACTCCACCACGCTCGTCACCCGGATCGAGCGCCCGAAGCCGGGGAGGGCGTAAGCCCCCGGCGCGTCCGGCCCGGCGAAGAACTGCGACGTGATGACGCCCGACTGGCCGGCGACGTCTACCGTCCCTTCGACGATTTGGGAGGCGTAACTCGGCAGCGGTGGCTTGGGCAGGGCGCCGACGGCCCGGAACCGCACAACCTTGTCGCTCCCGGCGACCCCGGCCGCACCCCCGCCTCCGTTCGTCGAGCCGCCGGAGAGCCTGAGGCCGCCGGCGGTGGCCGCCGCCGCACCCCCCAGCCCGGCCAGCTTCAGGAACCCACGCCGGTTGATCCGGGTCGGTCTGTGGTTGTCAAGTGATCCGCCATGCATCCTCCCCTGCGGGCCGTCCACCCTGCACTCCGTGCGCTACTCCCGGCGTGCGCCGGCGCAGGGCGCGCGGGCCACCCTCTCCGCTCGGTACCGACAAGGTTTGGATCACCCGAAGCGTCGTGATTTCGGCGTTTTCGTGCGAGATCACAGCGCTTCGAATGATTCAAATGCGCTTGGTAGCCAACCGTTCCCAGCGGAGGCGGGCGTCCGCTTGGTTACACGTTGGCCGGAAGCAACCGCGACACGTTCTCGTAGAAGACGAACAGCACCAGCAGGAAGGGCGCTGTGGTGATGGCGTAGGCGGGCCACCGTCGCCACAGCCGGCCGAAAACCCACCCCATGATCCACACCGCCATGGCGACCATGCCCCACATGACGGCCGGTCCCCGAGCTGCGCTGGCGCCCGACAAGCCGCCGCCGAGGGACGCCTTCGGCGCCGGCGCGTCGCCCGGCAATTGGGTCGGGGTGGGGGGCGGCGCGGCGCGCGGCGCGGCGTTGACCGCCGGGGTGACGAGCTTGGCGGTGATGATCAGCCGCTCGGCGGCGCTGAAGCGGGGATTGCAGGTGGTCAACGTGAGCCGGTCGTCGGGCGTCGGGTCGAGCACGTAGACGGAGTCCGGGCTGACCGACTTCTGGTCGATCACGTCGTACTCGAACCGTCCCGCGGCAGTGGTGACGAAGATCGGATCGCCCGCGTCGAGCTCCTGGAGGTCGTAGAACGGCGCGCCGTAGGTCGTGCGGTGGCCGGCGATGGCGGCGTTGCCCTTCTCGCCCGGCAGGGGCGTGCCCGGGTAGTGGCCGGGGCCGTTCTTGAGGTCCTCGACCCCGACGCCCTCGCCGACGAACTTCTTCACGTCGATCTTGGGGATCTCGATCAGCGCCACGCCGTCGCCGAGGTCGATCGGAGGGAGCGTGGTCGTCGGCGCGGTCGACGCGTCGGCGCCCGGCAGCGTGGGCAGCGGGGTCAGGGGGGCGACGTGGCGGTTGAAGCTCTCCGCCAGCGCCTTCTGGCCCCGGCGCTCGGCGAACCCGGTGCCCCACAGCTCGTAGGCCACGAACAGGAACAGCAGGATGCCGACGCAGATCAGCGCCTTCCCGAACCCCCGGATGACGGTCCGGACCCCGAACGGCTCGTGCACGACCTGCTTGCGAGTCCGCCCCCGGGGCGCGCTTGGACCACGGTGGACGCCCGTCGGTAGCTTGGTGTCCGTACGCAATGCCATTCGTCGTCCGCTTCCGTTCCGCGGTGTCGCTTCTCGGCCGGTTTCCCGCCCTCGCCGGCGTCGACCTTGACGTTGAGCCTGGCGAGATCGTACTCGTGCAGGGTCCCAACGGCGCCGGCAAGACCACGCTTTTGCGCGCCTGCGCGGGGCTGGTGCCTATCACGTCGGGCGAGGCCGAGGTCCTCGGCGCCGACCTCCGCCGCGACCGCCGGGCCGTGCGCCGCCGCGTTGGCCTCCTCGGCCACGCCACCTTCCTCTACGACGACCTGACGGTGGCCGAGAACCTCGTCTTCGCGGCCAAGGCGGCCGCCGTCCACGATCCGGTCACCAAAGCGGACCGCGCCATGGAGCGCCTCGGCCTGGGCGGGCGCCTCCGCGACCTGGCCGTCAGCAAGCTCTCCGCCGGGCAGCGGCGGCGGGTCGCCCTGGCCTCGATCGTCGCCCGCCGGCCCGAGCTGTGGCTCCTCGACGAGCCCCACGCCGGCCTCGACGCCGCCGGGCGCGACCTCCTCGACGGCCTCATTCGCGAGGCCGTCCGCGACCACGCCGCCACCGTCCTGCTCGCCTCCCACGAGCTGGAACGCACCTCCAGCCTGGCCGACCGCCGCGTCACCCTCGCCGGCGGGCGGGTCAACAACGGCCTGGCCGCGGCTCCGCCGCCAATGAGTCTGGAGGTGGCCCCCGTTGCTCCGTGACGCCGCCCTGGTCGCCGGCAAGGACCTCCGCATCGAGCTGCGCTCGAAGGTGGCGACGAACCAGGTCCTGCCCTTCTCGATCCTGGTCCTCATCCTGTTCGCCTTCGCCCTCGACGCCGACCGGGGCCTGCTGTCCAGCGTGGCGGCCGGCCTTTTCTGGGTGACGGTCCTCTTCTCCGGCCTCCTGGCCATCCAGCGGTCGTTTGCCATCGAGTCGGGGGACGACGCCCGCGACGCCCTGCGCCTCTCCGGCCTCGATGGGGCCAGCGTCTTCCTCGGCAAGGCCGCGGCCGTCACCGTCCAGCTCCTGGCCCTCGAAGTGCTGCTCGCCGTCGGCGCGGTCGTCCTCTACGACGTGTCCCTCACGGGCGCCGCCCTCCTCACCGCCACCTGCCTGCTGGCCACCGCCGGCATCGCCGCCGCGGGCGTCATCTACGGGGCCGTGGCCGCCGGCCTCCGAGTCCGAGAGACGTTGCTGCCCCTGCTCCTGTTGCCGGTCCTCGCCCCCGTACTGTTGGCGGCGGCCCGGGCCTCGGAAGCCGCCCTCGGCGCCACCAGCGCCGACGGTTGGCCGTGGGTGCGCCTCTTGGCCGTGTTCTCGGCGGTGTACCTGGCCTTCGGCGTCGCCGCCTTCGGCCCTCTCCTGGAGGAAGCTTGAGCTCTGACACTCGAGGCGCCCGTGGCACCAAGGTCCTCGGCGCCCTCACGGCCGTCACCCTCGTCCTCACGGGCTGGATGGCGCTCGTCGCCAGCCCGCCCGACGTGGTGCAGCACGACGCCGTCCGGCTCCTCTACCTCCACGTCCCGACGGCGTGGATCGCCATGTACGTGTCGTTCGGCATCACCACCCTGGCCAGCCTGCTCTACCTGTGGAAGCGCACCCGCTCCCGCTTCTGGGACATCGTCGCCGGCGCCTCGGCGGAGATCGGCCTGGTGTTCATCGGCCTCACCCTCCTCATCGGCTCGATCTGGGGTCGCACCACCTGGGGCGTGTGGTGGACGTGGGACGCCCGCCTCACCAGCACCGCCGTCCTGTTCGTGACCTACGTCGGCTACCTGGCCGTCCGGCGCATCCCCAGCGAGCCCCTGGCCCGCAGCCGCCGGGCCGCCATCGTCGCCCTGGCCGCCTTCCTGAACGTGCCTCTCGTCCACTACTCGGTCGAATGGTGGCGGACGCTGCACCAGCCCGCGTCCCTCCTCGACGAGCGCCGCCTGGGCGATCCCCAGATCCACGGGACCATGCTGCTGACCCTCCTTCTGTCCGTGCTCGGCTTCACCCTCCTTTACGCCTGGCTGCTCATCCACCGGTTCCGCCTGGCGTGGGTCGAGGAACAGGCCGAGGTCGAGGCCCTGCAGGAGGCCATCGCCGAGCGCCACGCCGAGGCCGAGGCCGAGGCCGACATGGCGTCGCAGGCACAGGTGGCGCCATGACCGACCTCCACGCGGTGGCGTCGGTGGCGTCGTGACCGACGCGGTCTACGTCTACGCGGGGTACGCCACCACCGCGGCCATCATCGGCGCCTACGCGGCCTGGATCATCACCAAGACCCGGAAACTGCGCCGCCCGCGCCCGCGCCCGTGAGCGAGCCGGAGGCGAGCGAGCCAATGACACAGGAGCCCCGCTCCGCGGGGCGGCCGCCGGAGGCGGCAGCCCGATGAGCGTCACGACCAAGGACACCAAGCGGCTGTGGCTCGCCGGCGGCGTGGTCGCCGCCGCCCTCGGCTTCCTCGTCTTCCAGGGCCTCGGCAACGCCACCCTCTATTTCCGCACCGCCGACGAGGCGGTGGCGCAACGCGACTCGCTCGGCACGAAGCGGTTCCGCATCGAGGGCGCCGTCGTGGCGGGCACCGTCCACGAGGTCGGCAACCAGGTGGCGTTCACCATCGAGAGCAGGGGCGTCACCGTCGCGGTCCTGCACCAGGGCGACCCGCCCGAGCTGTTCAAGCCGGGCATCCCCGTCGTGCTGGAAGGGCGGTTCCAGGGCGACCAGTTCGCCTCCGACCGCATCATGGTGAAGCACTCGGAGACCTACGTCGCCGACCATCCTGAGCGCGTGACCAGCACCGTCCCCGCCGCCGGCCCGTGAACGCCGCGCTTGGTACGGCCGCGGTCGCCCTCGGGCTGGCGGCCGCGGTGCTCGGCATCGCCACGCTCGCCCTCGGCTTGCGCCGCGGCGACCCGAGGCTGCTGAAGGGCGGCCAGCGCTACGTCTGGCTTGTGCTCGCCGGCGCCGTCTTGGCCGCCGCGGCCATGGAGCTCGCTCTGCTCACCCACGACTTCTCCCTCCAGTACGTCGCCAGCCACGGCAGCCGCTCGACCCCCCTTTTGTTCACGATCACCGGCATGTGGTCGGCCCTCGAAGGCTCGATCCTGCTGTGGGGGCTGGTCCTCGCCGGTTACCTGGCCTTCATGGCCCGCCACTTCAAGACCCGGGCTACGGACCCGCTGGTGGCGTGGGCGACGATCATCGGCCTGGCCGTCGCCGCCTTCTTCTTCGTCCTGATGGCCGGCCCAGCCAACCCGTTCAAGGTGGTCAGCGGCCCCACGCCGCTCGACGGCCCCGGTCCCAACCCGCTCCTGCAGAACCACCCGCTGGTGGCCTTCCACCCGCCCATGCTCTACCTCGGCTACGTCGGGTTCACCATCCCGTTCGCCTTCGCCCTGGCGTCCCTCATCACGGGCCGGCTGGGGGAGGGGTGGCTCGTCGAGACCCGCCGGTGGACGCTGTTCGCCTGGGGTTTCCTCACCGTCGGCATCATCCTCGGCGCGTGGTGGTCCTATGAGGTGCTGGGCTGGGGCGGGTACTGGGCATGGGACCCGGTCGAGAACGCCTCCCTGCTCCCCTGGATCACCGCCACCGCCTACCTCCACTCGGTGATGGTGCAGGAGCGGCGGGGCATGTTGCGGGTGTGGAACCTCTCGCTGCTCGTCGCCACCTTCTCGCTCACCATCCTGGGGACGTTCCTCACCCGATCCGGGGTGCTCGACTCGGTCCACGCCTTCAGCGAGTCCGCCATCGGTCCGATGATCCTCGGCTTCTTCGCGATCATCGTCGCCGTCTCGATCGGCCTGATCGGCTGGCGGGGCGACAAGCTGCGGTCGCCCGGCGCCATCGACTCGCCCCGATCCCGGGAAGGCGCCTTCCTCGCCAACAACCTGGCCTTCGCCGCCTTCGCCTTCGTCGTGCTGCTCGGCACCGTCTTCCCCTTGATCGCCGAGGCCGTCAACGGCGACCGGCTGTCCGTCGGCGCTCCCTACTTCAACCGCATGACCGCGCCCATCGGCCTCACCTTGCTGTTCCTGATGGCCGTGGCCCCGGTCCTGCCGTGGCGGAAGGCGTCGACCGAGGTGCTCCACCGCCGCCTCGCCCTCCCCGCCTGGGTGGCGACTGCGGTTGTCGTCGCCCTGGTCGCCGCCGGCGTCCGGGGCCTCAGCGCCCTGCTCGCCTTCGGCCTGGGGACGTTCGCGGCGGCCACCGCCACCCGCCAACTCGCCCTCTCGGTACGCGCCAGCCGCCCCCGGCGGCGCGCCTTGCTCGGCCGCAGCAACGGCGGCATGGTCGTCCACATCGGCGTGGTCGTCGTGGCGGTCGCGTTCGCCGCCAGCTCGTCGTTCTCCGAGGGCCACGAGTACCGCCTCTCGCCCGGCCAGTCCGCGACCCTGTCCGGCCACACCGTCACCTACCTCGGCACGCAGACCGTCCAACACGCCAACCGCAAGGTCGCCCAGGCCCGGGTCCGCATCGACGGCGGCCAGGTGTACGCGCCCGGCCTGAGCCAGTTCCCGTTCGCCACCCAGGCCATCGGGACCCCATCGGTCAAGACCGGGCTCTTCGAGGACGTCTACCTCACCCTCGTCGCCGCGCCCGAGGCGGGGAGCGACACCGCCGTCATCGGCGTGCGGGTGCAGCCCCTCATCTCCTGGCTGTGGACGGGCGGCGGCATCATGGCCTTCGGGACGCTCCTCGCGGCGTGGCCCGGCGGCCGCCGACGCCGGCGCCTGACCGAGGCGCCGTCCCCCCCGGAGGAAGCCATCGACGAGCCCGTCCCGGTGGCCACGTGAAGCGCCTGTCCTGGCTCGCGCTGGCGCTCGTGCTCGCGACCGCGCTCGTCATCGGCAGCCGGGGCGACGGCTCGCCGCCAACCGATGCCGAGCGCGCCTCCACGATCGCGTCCGCGATCCGGTGCCCCACGTGCCGGAGCCAGTCGGCCGCCGACTCCGACGCGCCCGCGGCCGTCGCCATCCGCGACGAGATCCTCCGGCGTGTGCAACAGGGCCAGACCGAGGGCCAGATCCGGGCCTTCCTGGTCAGCAAGTACACCAACGACATCCTCCTGGACCCGCCCAAGCGAGGTGTGAGCGGCCTCGTCTGGGCGCTCCCCGTCGTCGCCGTGGCCGCCGCCGCAGCCGGCCTCACCGTCGCCCTCCGCCGGTGGCGGCCCAAACCGCGCCGCCAGGCCACCTCCGAGGACCGGGCCCTCGTCGAGGAAGCCCTCCGCAACGCACCATGAGCCTCAGCGGCCCCCTGCGCAGCGACCGGGAGGACCTCGAGGACCAGCGCCGCTTCCTCCTCGACTCCCTCCTCGACCTGGAGATCCAGCGCGACAACGGTGAGATCTCCAAGGCGGACTACGAGTTGATGCGCGACGACTACACGGTCCAGGCGGCCGACATCCTGCGCGCCATCCGCACCCTCGACGACCCCCCGCCTCCGGCGTCCAAGGCGACGTCGTCCGTCCCCCCGCCGCCCGCCCCCCCCAAGGAGCCGCTCCCCCTCGTCCTGCAGCCCAGCCTGGCCCGGGCTCGTGAGCGCCCCCGCCGGGCGATCATCCTCGCCGTCATTGCGGCCATGGTCGCGATCGCACTGGCGAGCGTCTTCCTGCTGGCCGACGCCCGTGACAAGGGCGCCACGACCGCCAACCCCCAGACCACGCCGGAGCGGCTGGCCTACGCCCACCAGCTCGAAGGGGATGGCAAGGCGGTGGAGGCGCTGAAGCAGTACGACGCCGTCCTCAAGGCCGAGCCCGACAACGTCGAGGCCCTCGCCTACCGCGGCTGGCTGCTGAAGCTGGCCGGGCTGGTGGACCTGGCCCAGACGGCCCTCGACCGGGCGGTGGCGATCGACCCCACCTTCGCTGACACGCACTTCTTCCGGGGAATGCTCTTCTTCCAGGACCGCAACGACCCGGCCGCGGCCATCCCCGAGTTCGAGGCCTACCTGGCGTCGAAGCCGCCGGCCGGCACCGAGGCCGCCGTCCAGAGCGTGCTCGACCAGGCCCGCCAAGCAGCGGCCGCCACCAGCGCGACGACCGTGCCCCCGGCGGCCACGCCCGGTACGGTTGTCGTTCGGTGATCATCGGCTACATCCTCGGGTGGATCCTCACCGGGCTCATCGTCGGCGCCCTGGGCCGCTTCGCCATCCCGGGCCCCAACCCGATGTCGATCGGGATGACCATCGGTGTCGGCATGGCCGGCGCCTTCGTGGGCGGGATCGTCTCCTACGCCCTCGGGCTGCGAGGCCCGTCCATCATCATCGCCATCCTGGTCACCGCCGGCATCGTCTGGCTGATGCAACGGAGTCGCCCCGGCGGGAGGACGACGCCGTAGTCTGTTCGCGTCTGAGACGGGAGGCGCATGGCTGAGACCGAAGAGGACCTTCCGCCCCCGCGACCCCGGTCCAGGCGCGAACTGAAGTTCACCATGCAGCCATCGGTGCAGTGGTTCGCGCCGAACGTCCTGGCGGACGCCGCCCTGCGCGTCCTTATCTCGTCCGGCTTCGGGGCTTTCTTGGACAAGCGCGAGCTCCAGGCCGTCGCGGGCGACACGCCCGCCGAACAGGCGGCCCACCCCGACACCGGCCGGGACTGGAGCGCCGTCGACGAGCTCTGGTTCGACTTCATCGCCGACACCGGCGACGGCTTCTCCTCGACCTACACGGTCGCGTGGCTGGCGGCCCAAGCGCAGCTGACGCCGGGCAACTTCACCACGCCCCTCCCGCGGGGCGAGCTGGTCGTGCTGGGCGGCGACGAGGTCTACCCGGTGGGCGACGCCGACGCCTACGAGAACCGGTTCACCCGGCCCTACGAGGCGTCGCTCCCGTGGCTGCGCGCCGGCAACCCGGAGCTGTACGCCATCCCGGGCAACCACGACTGGTACGACGGGTTGACGAGCTTCTTCCGGGTGTTCTGCCACAACAAGTGGATCGGGGGCCGACGCACGTGCCAGCGGCGCAGCTACTTCGCCATCCAGCTGCCGCACCGCTGGTGGCTCTGGGGCACGGACATCCAGCTTGACACCTATATCGACGAGCCGCAGCAGGACTACTTCAGGGCCGTCGACCTCCAGCCGGGCGACAAGGTCATCCTGTGCACGGGCATCCCGAGCTGGTACGAGGGCCGCGAGTCTCGCAGCTACCGGAACCTCGAGTTCGTGGAGAAGACGCTGATCAACAAACGGGGCGCCGAGCTGGTGCTCAGCCTCTCCGGCGACAAGCACCACTATTCCCACTACGTGGGGCGGGTCGACGGCACCCACAAGGTCACGGCGGGCGGCGGCGGCGCGTTCACCCACCCGACCCACCCCCTCGGCACGGCGCCGCTGATGTTGCCGATCGGCGCGGGCGACGAGGACCAGAGCTTCGACCAGGTCGCCATCTATCCGAGCCCCAAGACGTCCAAGCGGCTGGCGTGGGGCGCGGTGGGGCTCCCGTTGCGCAACCCGACGTTCATGGGCGTGCCCGGCGTGCTGTACCTCCTGCTCGGGTGGTCGAGCGAATTCGCCTTGCAGGCGTTCGCCAACCCGGGAAGGCATCCCGACTTCGACGACGCGGCCGTCAAGTTCGGCTGGCACCAGGTCCTGCTGGGCCTGTTCCGCAACCCGGTCTCCGTGCTGATCATCGTCGTGTTCTGGCTGGGCCTGGTCGGCTTCGCCAAGCCCTGCCAGCGCCTGTCGGAAAAGGCGCAGAAGCTCCTCAAGTGGCCGATGGGCACCATCCACGTCGCGCTGCACGTGCTCGCGGTCACCCTCGTCGGCCTCGCCTCGGTCAAGCTGGTGTCACTGGTCTTCGCGGGCGGCGCCTGGTTCACCGTGTTGCTGCTGGCTGTTATGGGCGCGCTGGGAGGCTTGGTGGGTGGGCTGGTGATGGGGCTGTACCTCGCCGCCTCGTGCGCCCTGTTCGCGTCGCACGGCAACGAGGCGTTCTCGGCCATGCGCCTGACGAGCTACAAGAACTTCCTTCGCCTCCACCTCGATCCTCAGGGCCAGGTGACTGTGTACCCGATCGGCGTCGACAAGTCCCCGAAGGCGTCGAGGTGGAAGGTCGACCCCGACGGGCCTCCCGACGAGGCGTGGATCGCGCCCGCCGGGCCGCCGCCCGCGGCACACTTGATCGAACCGCCGTTCGCCGTCCACCCCAACTCGCCGAGGATCCCGTGACCGCCGATACGCACTTCCACACCATCATCGTCGGGTCCGGGTTCGGCGGGTCGGTCTCCGCCTACCGGCTGGCCGCCGGGGGCCAGGGGGTGTGCGTGCTCGAACGCGGGAAGGCGTACCCGCCGCAGTCCTTCGCCCGCCGCCCCCACGAGATGGCGGCCAACTTCTGGGACCCCAGCCGCGGCCTGTTCGGGCTCTTCAACGTGTGGTCGTTCAAGGGCATCGAAGCGCTGCTGTCGAGCGGCCTCGGCGGCGGCTCGTTGATCTACGCCAACGTCCTGTTGCGGAAGGACGAGAAGTGGTTCGTGCACGACAGCCCTTTCGACGGCGGCTACGAGAACTGGCCCATCAGCCGCGCCGACCTCGAACCGCACTACGACGCGGTCGAAACGATGATGGACGCCCAGCGGTTCCCGTTCGGCCAACCCGGTTACGAGTCGCCCAAGACGGCGGCCATGCAGGAGGCGGCCGGCAAGCTCGGGCTGCACTGGGACCTGCCGCCCCTCGCCGTCAGCTTCTCGCCCACCCGCAACGGCGACCCCGTCGTCGCCGAAGCGATCCCGACCCCGGAGTACGGCAACTACCACGGCAAGCTGCGCACCACCTGCCGGCTGTGCGGCGAGTGCGATGTCGGCTGCAACTACGGCAGCAAGAACACCCTCGACCACAACTACCTGTCGGCGGCCCAGCACAAGGGGGCGGACATTCGCCCCCTGAGCGAGGTCAAGCGCATCGAGCCGCGCCCGGGCGGCGGCTTCACCGTCCACTACCTGGCCCACGACCTGGCCCGCGCCGGCCAGAAGACGAACACCGCGAAGTTGCCGCTCGTGACGCTGACGTGCGACCGCCTCGTCCTGGCCGCCGGCACGATCGGCACGCCGTACCTCGTCCTGCGCAACCACAGCAACTTCCCGCACATCAGCAAGGCCCTCGGCACGCGCTTCTGCGGCAACGGCGACCTCCTCACCTTCCTCCTCAACGCCACCCGGCAGGACGACGGTCGCCCCGTCCCTCGCCTGATCGACGGAAGCCTCGGCCCGGTCATCACCAGCTACATGCGGATGCCCGACGCGGTCGACGGAGTCGACGGCGGCACGGGCCGCGGCTACTACGTCGAGGACGCGGGGTACCCGATCCTGTTCGACTGGATGATCGAGACGGCCAAGGCACCCAGCCTCGCCCTCCGGCTCCTCAAGTTCGCCTGGCGGCGGGTATGCGCCACGATCGGGCACAGCCCAGTCAGCGACCTGAGCGCCGAGATCGCCCACCTCATCGGGAACTGCGCCCTGTCGTCAGGATCCCTGCCCATGCTGGGCATGGGCCGGGACATCCCCGACGGCGTCATGAAGCTGCGCAAGGGCTACCTCGACATCAACTGGACCACCAAGACCTCCGAGGAGTACTTCAGCCGCGTGCGCTCCACCATGGAGGGCATCGCCGACGCCCTCGGCGCCAAGTTCGAGGACAACCTGCTCTGGTACCTGAAGCGGGTGATCACCGTCCACCCCCTGGGCGGCTGCCCGATGGGCCGCAACGCCGGCGAGGGCGTCGTCGACCAGTGGGGCGAAGTGTTCAATTATCCGGGCCTGTTCATCGCCGACGGGTCGGTGATGCCGGGCCCGGTCGGCGCCAACCCGTCGCTCACCATCGCCGCGTTCGCCGACCGCATGTGCACCCGGATCCTGGAAGGAGGCCCGACCGCGCCATGAGCTCCGTCGACTTCACCGAGGAGATGAAGGGCTACGTCACCCTCGGCGAGACCGATTTCAAGAAGGGCGAGAAGCAGGGCAAGAAGGACGGGACCTTCTTGATGTTCCACCTGACGATCGCCACCGACGACATCGACCTGTTCATGCTCGACCGCACGCGCGAAGCGGAGGCCAAGGGCTGGATCGAGGCCGAGGTCTTCGGGGGGAAGCGGCCCGTCGAGCGCGGGGTCTTCAACCTGTTCGTCGACACGGCCGACCCCGGCCTCAAGAACATGCTGTACCGCCTGTGGTTCTCCGACGGCGCCGGCAACCCGCTCACGCTGACCGGGTTCAAGGTCATCAAGCACGACGCGGCCCTGGACATGTGGTCGGACACCACCACCCTCTACACCCGCATCCTCAAGGGCCACGTCGAGGCCAAGGAGGACGAGGCGGCCGAGATCGTCGCCGCCGGCGTCATCACCATCTGGCTGAAGGACTTCGCCAAGCAGCTCACCACCTTCAGCGCCCACGGCGGCGGCCCCGCCGAGCAGGCCGAAGCGCTGGCCAAGTTCGGGAAGCTGTTCATGGGGGAGCTCTGGGACATCTACGGCCCGCATCGACGCCGCTACACCCCCGATGCGCTGGAGCCCCGCACCGCCAAGCGCGAGCTGCGCCTTCCCGAAGCCGAGGTGCACACGGCCACGACGAGCGACAACGTCGACCTCCGGTTGACGCGGTACAACGGCGGCGCCAAAGGACCGGTCATCCTCGCCCCCGGCTTCGGGACCTCGACGCTGGCGGTCAACACCGACACGGTGGACACCAACTTCACCGAGTACCTCTTCGAGCGCGGCTACGACGTCTGGCTGCTCGACTACCGGTCCAGCCCGCTGCTGCCGTCAGCGTCGACCCAGTACACCGTTGACGACATCGCCACCCGGGACTGGCCGGCCGCCATCGAGACGGTCAAGGCGGGCGCCGGCGCCAGCGACGTGCAGGTCGTCGCCCACTGCGTCGGCTCGATGTCGCTGAACATGGGGCTCGCGGCGGGGGTCAAGGGCGTGCGCTCGTTCGTCAGCTCGCAGGTGGCGCTGACGCCCAAGGTCGTGCCCCTCGTGCGCATCAAGGCCGCCATGCGCCTGGCTAGCCTGCTCCGCTTCGTCGGCACCAAGACGTTGACGAGCGACTTCCACGGCGACGAGATGGCCGATCGCGTCCTCGACAAGGCCATGCGGCTGTACCCCACCAAGGAGAAGTGCACGAGCCCGGTATGCCGGCGCATCCTGTTCCTCTACGGCGAAGTGTTCCGCCACGACCAGCTGAACGAGGCCACCCACCAGGCCGTCCACCAGATGTTCGGCGTCGCCAACCTGACGTTCTTCAAGCACATGAGCCGCATCACGGCCAAGGG
>JAHFUQ010000064.1 GCA_023265045.1 Acidimicrobiia bacterium | reverse complement strand
TCGCCGCGAACGCCGGGATCGCGGTGGCGAAGTTCGTCGGCTTCGCCTTCACGGGCGCGGCGTCGATGCTGGCCGAGGCCGTGCACTCGGTGGCCGACACGTCCAACCAGGGCCTCCTCCTGCTGGGCGGCAGGCGGGCCAGGCGCGCCCCCGACGAGGCCCATCCCTTCGGCCACGGCCGCGAGCGCTACTTCTGGGGGTTCGTCGTCGCCCTCGTGATCTTCAGCCTGGGCTCGCTGTTCGCGCTCATCGAAGGCGAGGAGAAGCTGCGCCACCCCCACCAGCTCGACTCGGTCGGCTGGGCGGTCGCGATCCTGGGCGTGGCGATCGTGCTGGAAGCGTTCTCGTTCCGCACTGCCGTGCACGAGAGCCGGGCCGGCAAGGCGGAGGCGGGCTCGTGGTGGAACTACATCCGCAAGGCGAAGCTGCCCGAGCTGCCCGTGGTGCTGCTCGAAGACACCGGGGCGCTCATCGGCCTGGTGTTCGCGATGGGCGGCGTCCTCGCCGCCCACTACACCGGCAACGCCCGCTTCGACGCCCTGGGCAGCATCGCCATCGGGCTGCTCCTGGGGGCGATCGCGATCATCCTGGTCGTCGAGATGAAGAGCCTGCTCATCGGTGAAGCGGCGACGCCTCAGCAGACCGAGGCGATCCGGGCCGCCATCGAGTCCGACCCCAAGGTCAGCCGGGTCATCCACCTCCGCACCCAGCACCTCGGCCCCGACGAGCTGCTCGTCGGCGCCAAGGTCGAGTTCGACGGCGATCTCCGCTTTCCCGACGTCGCCAAGGCGATCGACGAGGTCGAGGTGAAGATCCGCGCCGCCGTCCCCACCGCCCGGCTCATCTACATCGAGCCCGATGTGGCCCGGGCGCCGGCGTGACCGGCACGAGGATCACCTACTCCCCCAAGGTCTTCATCCCCCTGACGCGCCTCTGCCGTGACCGGTGCGGGTACTGCACCTTTGCCACCGCGCCCGCCCGCCTGGCGGCGCCCTACCTCACGCCCGACGACGTGCTGGCGGTGGCCCGGGCGGGCGCCGCGGCGGGCTGCCACGAGGCCCTGTTCACGCTGGGCGAGGCGCCCGAGGACCGCTACCCCGTCGCCCGGCGTTGGCTCGACGACCACGGCTACGCGTCCACCGTCGACTACCTCGTCGCCATGTGCCGGCTCGTCGTGACCGAGACCGGCTTGCTGCCGCACGCCAACGCCGGCGCGCTGTCTCGCGACGAGCTGCTGGCGCTCCGGGCGGTGGCGCCGTCGCAGGGGATGATGATCGAAACGCTCGTGGCCGATCTCGACTGCCACCGCGGCGCGCCCGACAAGGCGCCCGAGCGCCGGCTGGCCACGCTGGAGGCGGCGGGCGAGCTGGCCATCCCGTTCACCACGGGCGTGTTGGTGGGCATCGGTGAGACCCGCGACGACCGCATCGCGGCGCTCGAGGCGATCGCCGCGAGCCACGGCCGCCACGGCCACGTGCAGGAGGTGATCGTGCAGAACTTCCTGCCCAAGGCAGGTACAGCCATGCACGCCTGGCCCCCGTGCCCACCCGACGAGCTGCTCTGGACCGTCGCCGCGGCCCGGCGCATCCTCCCTGCGGACGTCTCGGTCCAGGCGCCCCCCAACCTGTCCGAGGACTTCGGCGCCCTGCTCGACGCGGGGATCGACGACTGGGGCGGCGTCTCGCCCGTGACCGCCGACTTCGTCAACCCCGAGCGGCCGTGGCCCGCCCTCGATCGCTTGCGGGAAGTCACCGAGGCGCACGGCTTCACCCTCGCGCCCCGGCTGACCGTCTACCCGCGCTACGTGATCGAGCGCGAGCGATGGGTCGACGCCGGCCTGCACAAGGCCGTGCTCGACCGCTCCGACGCCGAGGGGCTGGGCCGCGACGAGCTGGCGTGGTCGGCCGGGGGCGCCGCCGCGCCGCCGCACCTGCTGCCCGGGCCGCGAGCGGCCCCACGCGGTCGCGTCGGCGAGGTCCTGGCCGGGGTGGGGATGGGCCAGGAGCCGGGCGTCGACGAGCTGGTGGCGCTGTTCTCGGCGCGCGGCCCGGAAGTGCGGGCCGTGGCCGAAGGGGCCGATGAACTACGCCGAGCCATCGCGGGCGACGCCGTGACATGGGTCGCCAACCGCAACATCAACTACACCAACGTGTGCACCTTCCGGTGCCGGTTCTGCGCCTTCTCCAAGGGCCCGCTGTCGCTGAACCTCCGGGGCGACCCCTACCTGCTCGGCATCGACGAGATCCAGCGGCGCGTCGTCGAGGCCGTCGAGCTGGGCGCCACCGAAGTATGCCTCCAGGGCGGCATCCACCCCAGCTTCGACGGCGACTACTACATCGACGTGTGCCGGGCCGTGAAGGACGTCGCGCCGCAGATCCACGTCCACGGGTTCACCGCGCTGGAGGTCACCGAGGGGGCGCGTCGCCTCGGCGAGCCCTTGCGCGACTACTTGCTCCGCCTGATGGACGCGGGCCTGCGCTCGCTCCCGGGCACCGCCGCGGAGATCCTCGACGACGAGGTGCGGGCCGTCCTGTGCCCGGACAAGGTGACCACCGACGAATGGCTCGAGGCTCACCGGGTCGCCCACTCCGTCGGCCTGCGCTCGAACATCACGATCATGTTCGGGTCGGTCGAGCAGCCCGTCCACTGGGCGCGCCACCTGGTGCGCACCCGGGCGCTGCAGAAGGAGACGGGCGGGTTCACCGAGTTCGTCCCCCTCCCCTTCGTCCACATGGCCGCGCCCATCTACCTCCAGGGCAAGGCCCGCCGCGGGCCGACGTTCCGCGAGGCGCTGCTGATGCACGCCGTCGGGCGCCTCGCCTACGGGCCGCTGGTGCCCAACGTCCAGGTGTCGTGGGTGAAGATGGGCGCCGAGGGCGCGCGCCAGGTCCTCCAGGCCGGCGCCAACGACCTGGGCGGCACCTTGATGGACGAGAACATCTCCCGCGCCGCCGGCGCGCTCCACGGCCAGCGGATGGCCGAGGACGACTTCGCCGCCATCGTCGCCCCCCTCGGCCGCCCCCTGCGCCAGCGCAGCACGCTCTACGCGGAGGTCTGAACCGGCTCTGCGGCGTCGGAGCGACCTCTGACGTTCACTCGACGCCGAATGTGCCGAAGACGCCGCAGAGCGGGGCGTTCACGCGGGCTGGAAGACTGCCGCCATGTGCTTCGACTTCGACGCCCGCCCGCCGTTGCCGCCGGTGCGGGGCGGCGCGGCCGACCATGGCGAGCTGGTGCTCACGTCGGCCGACGGGACCCGGTTCCAGGCGGCCTACGCCCACCCCGACGCACCGTCGGCTCGGGGGGCGGCGACTGGCATCGTGATCCTGCCGGACATACGGGGCCTGCACCCGTTCTACGCCGAGCTGGCGCAGCGCGTCGCCGAGGCGGGGCTCCACGCGGTGGCGATCGACTACTTCGGACGCACCGCAGGGGTCGGGATGCGCAGCGACGGCTTCGAGTTCAGGCCCCACGTCGACCAGCTCCAGCCCGCGCGGGTCACCGAGGACGTAGGCGCGGCCGTCGAGTGGCTACGCAGCCTGGGCAACGGCACCGTGAGCTCCGTGTTCACCCTGGGCTTCTGCATGGGCGGCGCCCATTCCTGGCGCCAGTCGGCGGCCGGGTTCGGCCTGGCCGGCTGCATCGGGTTCTACGGCCGGCCCGACCGGGTGGAGGACGTGATCCCGACGATGGAGGCGCCGCTGCTCCTGCTGGCGGCGGGCCAGGACCGCACACCCGTGGAGACCGTGGAGGCGTTCGCCCAGCAGGTGCGCGACGCGGGCGTGGAGGCGGAGATGCACGTCTACCCCGACGCGCCCCACAGCTTCTTCGACAGGCGCTTCGCCGAGCACCGGGAGGCGTGCGACGACGCCTGGAAGCGCATCCTCGCCTTCGTGGAACGTCACGCCACCCGGTAGATCCCCGACAGGTCGCTGACGTAGAGCGCCTTGTCGGGCCCCTGCTTGACGTCGAGCTTGCACGCCGACGGACCGGCGGCCACGGTGGCGTGCGGGCTCCCGGGGGTGAGGACGCGCATGCCCCCGTTGAACGTGCAGAACACGAGCTTGCCGGCGTAGGCGGCGGGGCCGCCGGCGTCGACGAACGCCGCCCCGGTGGGCACGACGGTGCTGTTCTCGCTCGACCAGTCGGGCTCGGCCTGGCCGTCCCCGCAGCCGCCGCCCCGGAGGGCGTGGCTGTAGCCGTAGCAGAGGGGCCACTGGTAGCCCCCACCCTTCGCCACCGAGGCGACCACCGTGTCGTAGCCCGACGACGGCGCGCCCGCATCCCCGGTCGGCCCGTTGACGGTCACGGCGAGCTGCCCGGTGGAGGAGAACGCCAGGCCGAACGGGTTCCGGAACCCGTAGGCCCATACCGGGTCCCCGGCGCCGAAGGGATTGTCGGCGGGCACGGTCCCGTCCGGGTTGTAGCGCAGGATCTTGCCTCGGGGGTCTGACGTGTCCTGGGCCGCGGCGGCGACGTGCTCCTCGCCCAGGCTGACGTAGAGCTTTCCGTCGGTCCCGAACGCCAGCCGCCCGCCCTTGTGGCAACAGTCCGACCCGCCCGGCAACTGGACCAGGGTCGTCGCGTCGCGCCCCTCCCCCGCGCAGTCGGTCCACCGCACGACGGTCTGCTTGGAGCGGTCGGTGTTCGAGTAGAAGGCGTAGACATAGCGGTCCCGGGCGAAGGTCGGGCTGACGGCCAGACCGAGCAGGCCGCGCTCGCTGTAGCCGCCTCCTGCCTCGTTGGTGACCGTCGCGACGGTGGCGAACTCCCGCGCCTCGCCCCCCTGCCACACCCGCACGACGCCCGCCCGCTCGGCCCAGAACAGGCGCCCGTCGGGCGCGAACGCGAGGGCGGTCGGGTAGGCGGAGCGGATCGTTTCCGGGGGAGCGGGCTGGCCGGACGCCGCCGC
The DNA here is from genome assembly GCA_023265045.1 of Acidimicrobiia bacterium. GTDB lineage: Bacteria > Actinomycetota > Acidimicrobiia > Acidimicrobiales > AC-14 > JAHFUQ01. The sequence continues at coordinate 16,768 of JAHFUQ010000064.1, read as the reverse complement.
GCACGGATCGGCCGCCGGGGGCGTGGTGGTGCGCGTCGTGCCCGGGACCGTCGTCGCCAGGGCGGAGGTGGCCGCCGGCGCCGAGGTCGCCGCGGGCGTGGTGGTCGTCACCGCCGCCGCCGGCCCGGTCGAGGTCGTCGACTTCCCGGATGACACGGCGGCGTCGGGCCCCTCCCCGCGGCACGCCGCGCTAGCGAGCAGGCAGGCGGCCACGGCGACGGCCGTCGCGGCCCGGCTCACCTCACCGGGCCAGGACCTGCTTGCCGTGGACCACGGGGACCACGACGCCGTCGGTTCGGAGCGCGGGGCCGTCGTCATGGGGCGCCAGCGCGGTGATGACGTCGTACGCCATCGTCCCGAGCACCCCACACTCGTCGCCGTAGTCCGGGACCGACAGGGCGATGAGGTAACGGCGACCGGTCGGCGGGTCGACGACGAGGGCGGCGTCCACACAGTCGAGGCCGCCCACCCAGCCCGGCTTGCTGAAGATCCGGGCCTCGGGCCCGAGCGCCTCCCGCACGCCCGGCTCGAGCCAGCTGGGGGCGCCCAGGAGGGCGTCGTCGAGGCCGGCGATGTCCGACGGCGCGATCGAGAACCGCTCGTTGGCGGGGATCTCGGCGTCGAGCACGACCCGGCGCACAGCGTCGGCCAGGTCGAACAGGTCGGTGCAGTTGGCGCCGCCGCAGCCGTAGTCGTCGTAGCCGAAGCGCTCGTCGACGTCGAGGGACCGGTCCCCTTCGGTCAAGGTCATCGGCGGGGAGTACGCCACCTGCTCGCCTTCGCCGCCGTAGGCCTCCTGGATAGACGTGGCGATGAAGCCTTCGTTGGGGAGGAACTCGCGGTTCAGCCACTCGATCCCGGCGATGCGCACGAGCCAGCTGTAATCGCTGTTGGAGGAATAACGGATGGCGGCGTCGTAGATGTCGTGCACGGTGTACCCCCCGTCGACAACCGCCTCACCCGTGAACCCGAGGGACTGCACGTAGCTGAGAGCCCCCAGCGCCGCCAGCAGCTTGATCGACGAGGCCACGTAGAACTGGTTGCTGAAGCCGCCGCCGCCCGCCTCGTAGAAGGCGTAGGCCGGCCACGACCCTCCGTCGAAGATGCGCGCCGCGAACACGTTCGCCCCGTACGGCAGCGTCACGCTCCCGTCGTTCAGCGTCGCGCTGTCGATCGACTCGGCGGCCAGCGCCCGCCAGCCGGCCAGGTCGGTCGGGTTCACGGGGACCAGGGCGCCCGCCGGGGGCGGGGAGTTCGCAACCCCCGGCGCCGCGGGGACCACGGCGGGTGGCCCGCCCGGGACGTCGGGCGGGCGGTTCCCGACCGCGGCCGGAAAGATCCCACCCTCGTCGCCGCCGATCAGCACGTTCGCGGCCAGAATCGCCACCGTCGCCAGCGCCACGAGCGGGAGGACCCGGATCGCGCCCGGCAGGCGACGCCCGGCCTGTCCCGTCACATGCAGAGGATGCCACGCCCGTGAGCAGGGGCCAACTACTTCCGATGTGGACATAGCTGACCAGGCGCGGCATCATTGCCTTCCGGCATATACGTGTGATGCGCATCTGCCGCGCTGGGGGCGTAGTGAGGGGGAGGGGTTTGGAGGCAATGAGGAACGTGGCGACCGTCGCACCGGTGGCCATGTTGCCAGCCGCGGTTGTAACGCTGGACCCGGCCGTCGGGCTGGAGCGAGTCGCCGCGCGCCAGTCGGTGTGGTGGGGCCTGGTGCGCACCGCCCGGCCGATGCAGTGGGTCAAGAATCTGCTGGTTTTCGCCGCGCCCGGCGCGGCGGGGGCGCTGGGCGACGGCCCGATCCTGGGGCGCACGGTGGCGGCGTTCGCGGTGTTCTGCCTGGCCGCCAGCGGGGCCTACTTCCTGAACGACGCCGTCGACTACGAACACGATCGGCGCCACCCCACCAAGCGGCGCCGCCCGGTGGCGGCCGGTATCGTGCCGCAGCGGGCCGCCGGGGCCATCGGGGTCTCCGCCCTGCTCCTCGCGGTGGCGGCCGGCCTCGCCCTCGGCCCGCGGTTCGCCGTGGCGGTCGCTGCCTACGTGGCCGTCAACATGGCGTACAACGCCGGCCTGCGCCGGGAGGCGGTCCTCGACCTCGCCGCGGTCGCGTCCGGGTTCGTCATCCGGGCGATCGCCGGCGGCCTGGCCACGGGTGTGGCGCTGTCGGAGTGGTTCCTCGTGGTCGTCTCGGCGGCCTCGCTGTTCGTGGTCGCGGGCAAGCGGGCGCCGGTCGCCTTCGACACGACGACCCCGCGGGTGGACTACCCGCCGGTCTTCCTGCGCTACGTGCGCCTGCTGGCGTCGGGCATCGCGCTCACCGCCTACTGCCTGTGGGCCTTCGACAAGACCGCCTTGGGCCAGAGCGTGTGGTTCGAGGTCACCATCGTCCCGTTCGCGCTCGCCCTGCTCCGCTACGCCCTCCTGGTGGAGAAGGGCGAGGGGGGTTCGCCCGACGAGATCCTGCTCGGCGACCGCACCATCCTCGTCCTGGCCGCCGTCTGGGCGGCACTTTTCTCCCTGGGCGTCTATGGGGCGTGAGCAGCTCACCGGCTGGGGAGGTACGGCCCCGTCGGTAGCTGACGTGAACTACCCGACCGACGGCTCGGCCGTCGCCGCCCTGCTCGCCAGCGCCCCTGCGCGCGGGGTGATCGCGCGGGGGCTGGGCCGCAGCTACGGCGACGCCGCGCAGAACGCGGGCGGCGCCGTCATCGCCACCGCCGGCCTCGACGCCCACCACTGGGTCGACCGGGACCTGGGGGTGATCACGGTCTCGGGCGGGACCAGCCTGGACGCCCTGCTCCGGGTCGCCCTTCCCGCCGGCCGCTTCCTGCCCGTGTCGCCCGGCACCCGCCACGTCTCCGTGGGCGGGGCCATCGCCGCCGACATCCACGGGAAGAACCACCACCGCGACGGCAGCTTCGTGCAGCACGTCGTCAGCTTCACCCTCGCCACCCCCCGCGGCGTCCACGCTGTCTGCCCCGAGTCCGACGCCGACCTCTTCTGGGCCACCGCCGGCGGCCTCGGCCTCACCGGCGTCATCCTCGAGGCAACGATCCGCCTGATCCCGGTCGAGACCTCTGCCGTCCGGGTCGTCACCGAGCGGGCCCGAGACCTCGACGACGTCATGGCGCGCATGGAGGCGCGCGACGCCGACCACCGCTACTCGGTCGCCTGGGTGGACGGGTTCGCCCGGGCCGGCCGCGTCGGCCGGGGGGTCATCACCTGGGGCGACCACGCCTCGGTGGACGACCTCCCCGCCCCCCAGCAGGCCGACCCGTTGGCCTTCGACCCCGGGCCCGCCCTCGCCGTCCCCGCCGTGCCGCTGCCCAGCATGCTCAACGCCACGACCGTCGCCGCCTTCAACCAGGTGTGGTTCCACAAGGCGCCCGCGAAGGCGACGACCACCGTCGAGTCGGTCAGCCACTTCTTCCACCCCCTCGACAGCGTCGACGGCTGGAACCGGCTGTACGGGCGGCGCGGGTTCCTCCAGTACCAGTTCGTCGTGCCCTTTCGCGCCGGCGAGGTGGTGCGCACCGCGCTGGAACGCCTCCGTGACGCCCGCTGCCCCTCCTTCCTCACCGTGCTCAAGCGCATGGGCGAGGCCACGCCCGGCCCGCTGTCGTTCCCGCAGCCGGGATGGACGCTGGCCCTGGACGTCCCGGCCGGGCGCGCCCAGGTGAGCGGGACCCTCGACGCCATCGACGAGATAGTGGCGGAGGCGGGGGGGCGGGTGTACCTGGCCAAGGACTCACGTCTTCGGCCTGAGATGATCGCGGCCATGTACCCCGACATCGAGCGCTGGCGAGCCGTCCAGCGGCGCGTCGACCCGGGCGGCGTCATGACGTCGGACCTCGGCCGCCGGCTGGGGCTCGTGCCGGCCCGCCGGCCGGAGTGAACGACGCCCATGGCCTGCCCCAGAACGTGCTCGTGCTCGGCGGCTCGTCCGAGATCGCCGGCGCCGTGCTCGACCGGCTGGTCGCCCGCCGGGCGCGCCGGATCGTGCTGGCGGGCCGCGACGTCGACGCCATGGGGCAGGTCTCCGATCGCCTCGTGGCGGCGGGCGCCGAGGAAGTGGCCGTCGCCCGCTTCGACGCCGAGGACCCCGCGAGCCACACCCGCCTGTTCGACGACGCCTTCCGCCTGCTGGGCGAGGTCGACCTCGTGCTGTTCGCCTTCGGCGTCCTCGGCGACCAGGCCGCCGCGCTCGACGATCCGAACCTGGCCGCGTCGGTCGCCCAGGTCAACTACGTGGCGGCCGTGCGGGCGGGGGTCGACGTGGCGCGGCGCCTTCGCGCCCAGGGCTACGGCAACATCGTCGCCTTGTCCTCGGTGGCAGGGGAACGGCCCCGCAGGTCGAACTTTGTCTACGGCTCGTCGAAGGCCGGCATGGACGCTTTCTTCACCGGGCTGGGGGACGACGTGCGCGGCAGCGGAGTGCGGGTGATGGTCGTGCGGCCCGGGTTCGTGCATACGCGGATGACGGCCGGCCTGCGCCCCGCGCCCTTCTCCACCACCCCCGACGCGGTCGCCGGCGTAATCGTGCGGGGCCTCGCCACCGGGGCCGAGACGGTCTGGGCGCCAAGCCCCCTACGATGGGTCATGGGCGTTCTGCGCCACCTCCCGCGCCCGCTGTTCCGGAGGCTCCCGCTGTGACGATGCTGCAAACCCCGCCGCAGACGCAGATCCGGTGGACGCCCCCCCAGCCGCGCCTGCCGATGGTGCCCCAGCCGGCGCACCGCCGGCGGCGGCGCTGGCTCCGCCGCACGCTGCGCACGTTCCTCGTCCTCTTCCTCGCCTTCGCCGTGGTCACCGGGTACTCGATCGCCGGCGCGCTGCGGGCGCCCGGCACCGACAGCGCCAAGGCGCGCCTGGCCGGCTGGGCGCGCGACCACGGCGGCACCCCCCTCGTGAACTGGCTGGAGCGGGTCACCTACAAGCCGCCCAAGGTGGGCGGGGCGCCCGAGGAGGGCATCGTCGTCCAGCAGGCCGGAGACCGGCCGGCGGACACGTCGCCGTGGCCGGCGCCGTTCGTGGTGTCGGGGTCGCTGACCCCCGTTCCCAAGCTCGTCTACAGCTACGACCCCTACTACCCCGCCGGCGGCGAGCGGTTCCCCGACGCCATCCCGCTCAAGCCCGACCCGCCGCCTCCACCCAAGCCCAAGGGCCCCCAACCGCTGCCCGAACCGCCCGCCATCGAGCCGTTCGCCACCAACCTCCTCCCCGACGAAGGCCAGTGGCAGACGCTCCAGTCCTCCGGCGGCAAGCCGGTGCTGCGGGCCGCCTACCTGCGGGCCGACAACGTCTACACGTCGTACCTCGCCGCCGTGGCCTGGATGGACACCAGGCTCCTGCAATTCGAGTTGCGGCCGGGCGCAGGCGAGCCCGGCGGGGGCCCCTGGCAGGCGAGCGCTTCGATCCCGCCCGGCGAGCGCTCCGACGTGGTGGCCGCCTTCAACAGCGGCTTCCGCATGGCCGATACGCGCGGCGGCTTCTACCTCGGCGGCCGCACGTCGGGGACGATGCGCGAGGGCGCCGCCACGCTCGGGTTCTACAACGACGGCTCGGTGAAGCTCGGCCAGTGGGGCAGCGACGTGCAGCTGGGCCCCGACCTGTGGGCGGCGCGCCAGAACCTCGACCTCATCGTCGAGGACGGCAAGGTCAACTGGAAGATCGACGACAACTCGAGCAACCGCTGGGGCGCGACCATCGGCAACGAGCTGTACGTGTGGCGCTCCGGCGTGGGCATCACCGCGAACGGCGCCCTGCTCTACGCCTCGGGACCGCGGTTGTCGGCCGGCTCGCTCGCCCGCCTGCTCATCCGCGCCGGCGCGGTGCGGGCCATGCAGATGGACATCAACACGACCTGGACCATCTTCATCCACTTCACCGAGGGCGCCGACGGGGCCAAGCTGCTGCCGCAGATGAACCGCCCGGTGACGACCTACGACACCACCTCGTCGCGCGACTTCATCGTCGCCAAGGTCCGGCCCCCGGTCTGAGCGCCGGGCGTGGCCGGCCCGCTCCCCGCCCGCTCCCCGCCCGCCCTGTGGCCCGCTCCCCGCCCGCCCTGTGGCCCGCTCCCCGCCCGCTCTCCGGCGTCGTACGCACATTCGGCGTCGTACCGACCCACCTGGTCGCTTGGACGCCGCAGGACCGGCGCTCAAGGGGTCTTGCCGAAGTCCTTGAGCAGGCCTTCGGACTGGGTGGCGATGAACAGCTCGACCGTGTCGGGGCCGACGTGGCGGGAGCGGGCGGTGTAGAGGATCAGCGAACGTGCGGACAGGACGCGCTCCTCGTACCACGACACCCCCCAGAGCAGCGCGACGACGACGCCGAGGCACAGAGGGATGGCGATCAGGCTCCACGGCGACATGTTGCTCCTCTCGTTCCCGGTCGGAGGGCGCAGCAAACCGGCCCTACGCTGCCACAGGTGAGCGAAGACCAGGGGGACCGTCCGCCGAGGCGGCGCACCGGCGACCCCGCCCTGGACCAGGCGCTGCTCGACCTCCTGCGGAACCGGGTCACGTCTCGCGAGGACCGAGACCTCCTGTTCGAGATGCTCACGACGGTCCTGCGCCTGGCGGGCGACGACGTCGACCGGCTCGACCTCAAGATCACCAACGCCGCCCTGAAGGAGATGCGCCAGGCCTTCCGGGTCTTCGCCCCGTTCCACGACGTCCCCAAGGTCACGATCTTCGGATCGGCCCGCACGCTCCCGGAGGACCCGCTCTACACCCAGGCCCGCGACCTGGCGGCGGCCCTGGCCGAGGCCGGGTGGATGGTCGTGACGGGCGCGGGGCCGGGCATCATGGCCGCCGGGGCCGAAGGCGCGGGACGGGAGCGTTCGATCGGCGTGAACATCCGGCTGCCCTTCGAGCAGGACGCCAACCCCTTCATCGCCGCCGACCCCAAGCTGGTGTCGATGAAGTACTTCTTCACCCGCAAGCTGATGCTGATGAAGGAGTCGGCGGGCTTCGTCGTGCTGCCCGGCGGCTTCGGCACCCTCGACGAGATGTTCGAGCTGCTGACCCTCCTGCAGACGGGCAAGGCGGCGCCGGCGCCCATCGTGCTGCTCGACGTGCCCGGCGGCACGTACTGGCAGGCGTGGGCGCGGCTCATCCGCGACGAGCTGGCGGCGCGGGGGCTGGTGGACGAGCACGACCTGGGCCTGGTGTGCATGACGTCCGAGGTCGCCGCCGCCGTCGCCGAGGTGCTCGGCTTCTACCGCAACTACCACTCGATCCGCTACGTCGGCGCCCGGCTCGTGATGCGGCTCCGGGCGCAGCCGACCGCCGAGGAGGTAGCGCAGCTCAACCGGGACTTTGCCGACATCTGCGTCGACGGAGGGATCAACGTCAGCGGTCCGCTCCCCGCCGAGGTCGCCGACGACGACCACGTCAAGCTTGCCCGCCTCGTCTTCTCCTTCGACCGGATGAGCCACGGCCGGCTGCGGGGCCTCATCGACGCGGTGAACCGGCTCCCGTCGGCGCCGCCCCTGGCCCGCCCGGACCCGGCGTCCGCCCTGGCCGCGGGCTCACCCCCGGACACCGGCGGCGCGCCCGCGCCCGTCGCCCCTGACCCGGCCCTGGCCGAGTTACTGGCCCGGGTCGCTCGAGACGACCGCCAAGCCGTGCGCGGGCTGCGGGAGATCCTCGCGACAGGGGGGCTCAGCACGGACCAGCAGGACGCGGTGGTGTCCGAGCTGTGCCGGCTGGCGCTCACGACGTCGGACCCCTCCGTGCGCGCCGCCATCCTCGACGCGGTCGGCGCCAGCTCCCCGTTCGTATGCCTCGATCCGTTGCTCGAACTGCTCATCGAGCACCGAGACAGCCTCGGGGAGGACGGCGCCTCCGCCCTGCTGGCCGTGCTCGACCGGGTGCTGGCGGCGGCGGAGGTCGGGTCGAACCGCCGCCAGGTGGCCCAGCTGCTGCGCCTGGAGGACCCGCGGCCCGCCCTGGACGCGCTCGCCGGGTCCAGCGTCGGCGCCCAAGCGCGGGCGCTCAAGTACCGGGTCGAATCCCTCACCGGCTGAGCCGCCGACGCGCCATCTGGGTCAGCCCTCGCCGCCGCCGGCCCGGCGGGCGTCGCCTCCTGGTCCCCAACCCGGACGCGGGGCCGGACACCCCTCCCGACGGCCGCTACTTCTACGACAAGGTGAACCACCCGGTGACGTTCGAGCCCGACGGGGTGTACTCGGTCCCCACCAGCCCGAAGGTGCACGGACCGGCTGACCCGACGTACCCGCCCGGCAGCGTCGGCCAGATCGCCAACGACACGTTCAACTACACCTACACGAGCCTGCTCAAGGTCCTGCACCGCGCCCTGAACGGGCGCCCCGACCTGCTCGACACCGCCGTCGGCATGATGATGTCCCTCCGCCAGCAGGCGATGGACGTGGCGTCGGGCACGAACACCGGCGACCAGAACATCGGGCCCAGCTTCGAGTACCAACCGATCAACCCAGGGCTCCTCAGCGCGTCCGCCTGACGGCGCTATTCCACGCGTCCGACCAACAGAGGAAAACCGTTGCGGGCCGGCATCCGGGCCTTGTTCTCGTACCGTAGAGCGATACGAGAACACCCGTAGATCCCCTTCACGGAAGAACAGGTTCATGGCCCTTCGCACGAAATGGATGCAGTCCGGCGCGCTCCTGATTGGGGCGTTGGCCCTGGTCACGGCCGCGTGCGGCAATGACAAGTCGGACAATTCCGCCGCCAATGCGACGGACAAGACCGCCGACATGGTGACCGCCATTCCGAGCCTCTCCGGCATTGGCACTGCAGTGGCCATCGACGCCGGAACGGCCGGGGCGCTCACGTCCCTGGGCGTGGCGCTGACCCCGTCCGGTTCCGCCACCTTCGACGCCGGCACGTCCACCATCACCTTCCCGATCACCTCCGGCTACGCCGAGATCCACAGCGACGTCAACTACAAGCCCGGCTACATCGCTGGTTCGATCCAGCACCAGGGCAGCGGCATTTCGCTGACGGCCGGCTCGACCAAGGTCGAGTTGTCGAACTTCGTGGTCGACCCGGCCAACTCGATGCTCTACGGCACCGTCGGCGGCGCGCCCAAGGTCCCGCTGCTGTTCCTCGACGGCACGGCTGTCAAGGTGAGCACGGAGCGCGGCAACGTCGTGCTCCAGGGCACCGTCGCCAAGCTGACCGAGACCGCCGCCGGCGCCTTGAACGGCGCCTTCAAGACGACGGCCATCAAGGCCGGGATGCCCCTCGGCGGGGTCCGCCTCGTCGCCAAGGGCCAGGCCGTCACCTACAACGCCGCGGTCGACAAGACGACGACGATCGCCCGCCTCAACGGTGAAGGAACCTCGGTGAAGCTGGACGCGGGCACGGCCGCGGCGCTCAAGTCCCTGAACGTCGCGGTGGCGCCGACGGGCTCGGGCACGTTCGACGCCGGCACGGGCACGGTCACGTTCCCGATCACGGGCGGGTTCGCCTCGATCCACTCCGACCCCGCCTTCCAGCCCGGCTACATCGCCGGCGTGGTGCTCCACGAGGGCAGCGGGCTCAAGTTCACGGCCGGCGCCAAGTCGCTCGAGCTCACCAACTTCGTGGTCGACCCCGGCAACTCGGTCCTCACCGCCACGGCCGGCTCGACGGCGGGCATCCCGATCCTGTTCCTCGACGGGACCGCGGTGAAGGTCACGCCGACCAGCACCGGCGCCATCCTCGACGGCACGGTGGCCAAGCTGACCTCGACCGCCGCCGACACCCTGAACAAGACCTTCGGCGTCACCGCCTTCAAAGAGGGCATCCCCCTCGGCGTCGTCCACCTCGTCGCCACGGCCCAGCCGGCTGGGTAACGCGCCAACTTGCTCCCCCAAGCGCGATCCGCCCCGGGACTTCGGTCCCGGGGCGGCTCGCGTCAACAGGCGATCCGGCCGATTCCGTTGGCGCCCGCGATGGCGAACCACACCGCCCCGTCGGTGGCCACCGCCATCTGCTGGGGGGCGCCCATGGTGAGCCCGTCGACCGAGGGGAACGGCGTCACGGCGCCCCCTGGGGTGACGCTCACGACCCGGCTGCCCAGTAGGTCGACGACCCACAGCCGCCCGTCGGTACCGGCCGTGACCGCCCACGGCCGGTAGCCGCCGCCGGCGGGGAGGGGGACGGCGTCCACCTTGCCGTCGGGCGTCACGCGCCCGAGGGCCTGGTTCCTCCCGTCCTCGTACCACAAGGCATTGCCGGGCCCCGACGCCAGCGAGGCCGCCCGCACGATCCCTCCCCGCGGGGGTGGCAGGAAGAACTCTGAGAACGCGTGGGTGTCCGGGTCGATGCGGCCCAGGCTCTCGCGCAGCGGCTGGGTGAACCAGAGGGCGCCATCGGGGCCGCTGACGATCGCGCCCGGCGCGGCATGCACCTGGCCTCGGCTCGGGAGGAGGAACTCGGTGATCGCACCATTGCTGGTGATGCGGCCAATGGCGTCGGCCCCCGTCTCGGTGAACCACATGGCGCCGTCGCGGCCGGCGGTGACCGCGGTCGGAAGACTGCCCGTGCCCGGCGGTCCCAGGGGATTCGCGCCGCGGGTCGGGAGCGGGAAGTGCTCGACGGCGCCAGCGGCGGTGACCCGCCCGATCGCCGGAACGGGCGCATCGGGGACGTCGTCCGGGCCGCCCGCGGTGGTGCCCGCCTCGGTGAACCAGATGTCGCCATTCGACCCGCGGGCGACGCCCTGGGGCCCGCTGCCAGCGGGGAGCGGGTAGCGGGTGACGGTGCCCGTGGCGTCGATGCGCCCGACGGAGGACGCGCCCGGATCGACGAACCAGATCGATCCGCCGTCGCCAGGGGCCACGGCGCTCGGTCGGCCATTCCCACCCGGCAGGCCAAAGGCCGCCATCTCGCACCCGTTGGACCCAGCCGTGGGGTACGCCTTGAGCGAGGCGTGCTCTTGGATGGAGACAGGCCCCTGCCCGGTCACCGATTGGACGCCACTTGACGGCGCGGGGGCGGAATGGGCGCCGTAGGTGCCCACCGAGACGTCACGCGAGGCGCGGCCCCACCGGTCGACCAGGACGACCGTGCCCGCCACCACGATGACCGCCGCGCACGCGGCGCTGACCACGAGTAGCCGCCGCGGCCGGGTCGGGCGCGGCGCGGGCGGAGCGGGGTGAGGCGCAAGGAGCTGGGTGTCGCAGTGGTCGCCCCAATGAGCAAGGGCGTCGGCGACCCGCGGGCTCGGGGCCCAGTCGTCGGGCGTCATGGCCGGTCGTCCAGGGCACGCCGCAAGATGGCCTCGGCCTGGAGGCCCCAGTACTTGACCGTGCCCTCGGGCTGGCCGAGCGCCTCGGCAATCTCTCGGAGCTTGTAGCCCTCGAAGTAGCGCAGGATGAGGATGGCCCGCTGCACAGGCCTGAGCCTGGCCAGGCATGCCGCGACTGCCAGCTGATCGGCGACCGCGGTCCCGTGATCGGCCGACGGCGGACGGAAAGCGAGCGCCGCGTGCTTGCGGGCCCGCATCTTCAGGTGACGGCAGCGCGACACGTACAGGTTGGTCGCCGCCGCCGTCACCCACGCCTCTGGATTCGGAACCTCCCCGAACCGGGCGGCGAGCCGGCCCAGCGCCTCCTGGGCGATGTCGCACGCCTCCTCGCGCTCGCACCCCATGCGCATCAACAGGCGCACGAGCCGGCCCGCGGGCGGGCCGAAGCCGCGGTAGAGCGCGTCGTAGGACGCGGCCGCCGGCTCATCGCTCGCCCCCCCGTACCGTTCCAAGAGCACTCCGCCGTCCTCCCTCGTGCGGAATCCATGCCCCTTCAACGCACGAACCGCTGAACCGGTTGGGGATTTTCGCGCGCGCGGCGGGTCAGGAGGCGCTGGCGACCTTCCAGAGGTAGCCGTCGGGGTCGCTGAAGTACCCGAAGTACCCGCCCCATGGCGCGCCCGCCGCTTCCTTCACGACGCTCCGCCGGCCGCCACCGCGGCGGCGATGGCCTCGTCGACCGCCTCCCTCGACGCCACGATGTAGTGGAGCGACACCCCGCTGAACCCCGATCCCTCGGAGGAAACGCCCGCGTCCTGTGCCGCGAACTCCCGCGGGTACAGGCCCAGTGTGGACGAGCCCTCGCCCAGGTCGAACGACACGAAGTTGGGATAGTCCTGAGCGATGGCGCAGCCCAGCCCGTCTGCGTAGAACTTCTTGGAACGGTCGAGGTCCTCGACGCCAAGCATGACGGTGGTCACTTGCACAGCCATCGTGGTCTCTCTTTCGTTGAGGTCAGCGTCCATCCTCGCCACTGCGGCCGGCAGGCGCTCACCGACGAACTGCGCCCATCCCTTGGCGTGGTCGGCTCGGGCCGCGGCGGGCATGTCGGAGTGGCGGAGCACGACCACCGTGCCGTCGCCGTCGGGCTCCAAGGTCACCTCGACCCGGGTCGACCCGGGCGCGAGCGGCTCGCCGGGCGCGTTGTGCTCCCACCCGAAGCTGAAGACCAGCCGGCGGGGCTCGTCGATGTCGGTGATCGCGCCGCGCATCACCGGGCCGTCGCCCATGACGACGCGGTACAGCCCGCCCGGTTCGGGCTCGACTTCGGCCTCGACACCCCACCACTCGGTCAAGCGGGCGGGGTCGGTCCAGAACGCCCAGATGGTCTCCGGGCGCGCCGCGATCCGCACCGAGTGCTCGATGGTGACGGTTTGGGGCGCGGCGTCGCTCACCGAGTCGCCCCGCGCTCGGCCCGCTCGGCCCGCTCGGCCACCACTTTCAGTTTGGCCAGCCGGTCGGCCCACATCTCGTCGACGAACCGCCATACGTCGGCCAGCCCCTCGGCCCGGGCGCGGTACAAGCGCCGGTTCCCGTCGGCGCGGATCGTAACGAGCCCGGCGCCGTAGAGCACGCGCAGATGCTGCGAGACCGCCGGCCGGCTGATCTGGGGAAAGGCGTCGGCCAACTCCCCCGCGGCCCGCTCGTCGTCTCGCACCAGACGCAGCAGCCCGCGCCGGGTGCGGTCGGACAGGGCGTGGGCCACGGCGTCGAGCCCGCCTGGGTCAATCGCCTCTGGTGCGAGCGCCCGATCCATGTAAGTATTCTCTTACACAGATCGTCGGGAGGCAAGCATGGACCTGCTCGAACCCCTTGCCGTGTCGTTCGACCACACCACCAAGACCCTCGCCGGCGTGCGTGCCGACCAGCTCGACGGCCCCACCCCGTGCGCCGAGTGGGACCTGCGCACGCTCGTCGGCCACGTCATGGCGGTGGCGACCAACATGGGCCACGCCGCCCGGGGCGAGCCGCTCGAGCCGAAGCTCGGCGACGCGCCCTCGCCCGACGACTTGGCCGAAGCGTTCCGCGCCGTCTCCGACGCCACGCTGGCAGCGTGGGCGGCCTGCGACCCCGGCGGCGTGGTCGACTTTGGCGCCGGTCCCATGCCGGTCCCGATCGCCCTCGCCATCAACCTCCTCGACACCACGACGCACTGCTGGGACGTCGCCCGCGCCAGCGGCCAGGACGCGAGCCTGCCCGACGACCTGGCCGCCACCGTGCTGGGCGTGTGCCAGGGGGCGGTGGCCGAGGTGATCAGGCCGCCCCGCTTCGGTCCGGCCATCGCCGTCGGCGGCGACGCCCGCCCAACCGACCGGCTGGTCGCGTTCCTCGGGCGCCGGCCATGAGCGAGCCCGTCGTCGCCAGCCGGGAGGAGTGGCGGCGAGCCCGCCTCGAGCTGCTGGCCGCCGAGAAGGAGCTGACCCGCCGACGCGACGAGCTGAGCCGGCAACGGCGCGCCCTGCCGTGGGTGCGGGTCGAGAAGGACTACCGGTTCGACACCGTCGATGGCCCCCGCTCGCTGGCGGAGCTGTTCGACGGCCGCAGCCAGCTGCTCGTCTACCACTTCATGTTCGGCCCCGAGTGGGAGGAAGGCTGCCCCAGCTGCTCGTTCTGGGCCGACAGCTTCGACGGCGTCGACATCCACCTCGCCCATCGCGACGTGACGTTCATCGCCGCCTCGCGCGCGCCCCTCGACCGGCTCCAGGGGTACCGCGAGCGCATGGGATGGCGCTTCGCGTGGGTGTCGACGGCGCCCAGCGACTTCAACGTCGACTTCGGCGTCAGCGACGCGTCCACCTACAACTACGCCCCCGTCGCCGAACCGGCCGAGGAGTCGCCGGGCCTGAGCGCCTTCGCCCGGCGCGACGGCCAGGTCTTCCACACCTACTCGGCGTACTCGCGCGGGATCGACGCCTTCAACGCCGCCTACCAACTGCTCGACCTCACCCCCAAGGGGCGCGACGAGGACGGGCTCCCGTACCCCGCGGCGTGGCTCCACCGCCACGACGCCTACCCTGACTGACCGCCACGGTCAACCCCCGGGCCGGCGCCTACGGCACGTGCCCACCGCCTGTTCGGGCGCTGACGGCCGGCCCACCCGTTCTCAGGCAAAATCCACCGGATTCCGGTGGGTTCTGCCTGATTCGCGCGGTGCGGACACCCTCACAGCGCCATCTCGTTGAAGGCGCGGCAGAAGGCGCAGCGGAGCACCACGGGGTTGCCGGCCGAGTCCTGCCGCACGTGCGGCCGGCCCGTCACGATGGTGCGATCGCAGCCGCCGCACAACTGCTGGAGCAACCCCGCGGAGCGGCCCGTCGACACCTGCCCGTCGAGGTAGGCCTCACCGCTGAGGTCGATCACCGCCCGGGTGCCGGGCGGAGGTTCTTCGATGACGTGTAGCCGGATGGTCCTGGGCATCGCCCAGCAATCTACGGCCCCCGGCTTAGGACGGGCCCCAGATGGCGCGGCCGGGCGCCTCGGGGTCGTCGCTGGTGAAGTACTCGAGGGCGGCGACCGGCGCGGCTCGTCAGGTGATCTGGGCGGTGAAGATCGCCGTCCACGTGTCGGGGCCGACCACGCCGTCGACCGCCAAGCCCTTCTCGGCCTGGAACTTGCGCACGACGGTGTCGGTGCCGGCCCCGAACACGCCGTCGGTGTCGATCCGCCAGCCGCGCTCGGCCAGGCGCTCCTGCACCTGCCGCGTGGCGATGCCGGTGGTGCCCAGGGAGCAGTAGCCCGGAAACGGCGGGACGCCGGGCGTGGTCGCCACCACGGCCGTGGGCACGAACGATGGCGGCGGCGAGGCGTCGTAGGGCGGGTGGCAGAACGCGAGCACCACCGAACGGTTCCGGTGCACGTGCTCCAGGACGTCGTTGCGGTTTCCCTCGTAGCTCCAGAACGTGCCGTCCGCCTCCACCCGGTCCACCATCCCGACGTGGTCCGCACACCCGTCGTGGTCCCAGTCGAAGATCACCAGGTCGCCCGGCCGGGGGTCGTTGTCGGCCCGGCCCGCGTCGCGGAAGTCGTTGAGGAGGTAGGGGACATAGGACCAGCCCTTCGCCGTCGTGGTCCGGATGCCGGGGACCGCCACGTCGTCGCCCGAGCTGGTGAACCCGGCGTGGCACAGCGCCTTGCTGACCGTCATCGCGCACCACGGGCCGTCGAAGCCGTACCAGGCCGAGATCTCGTTGTGGTTCGAGCCCGGCGGCGTCTCGCCCATGCCCTCGTTGGCCCGCATGAAGGCCAGGGCGCCGTCCGCGCTCGGCATCAGACCACCTCGCCCAGGGCGGTCTCCTCCGGCGAGGGCTCCCGCGGCGCCAGCCCCGGGTCCTGCCCGGCCTGCTCGGCCTCCGGGGTCGGCGGCGGCGCCTCGTCGGCCCGCACCGCTTTCACCCCGCCCGCCAATTCGACTTCCTCCGGCATGGCGCCTCCCCTCGCACGTAGGTCGACGGCGGCCGCGAGCCGCCGGTGCTCACGCCGCGAGGGTACTCAAGGGCGCGGCACGGGGCGGGCGCCGCCGCGCCCGCCCCGTTGGCGTTCGAGCTTGGTCCTACAGCTTGACGACGTTCTCCGCGGCCGGGCCCTTCTGGCCGTCGACGATGTCGAACTCGACACGGTCGCCTTCGGCCAGGCTCTTGAACCCCTGACCCTGGATGGCCGAGTGATGGACGAAGCAGTCCTTCTGTCCGTTCTCAGGCGTGATGAAGCCGAAGCCCTTCGTGTCGTTGAACCACTTCACGCTGCCGGTCGTACGCATTCTTTACTCACCTTGGTCCTTGTTGTGGGACTCGCACGTTCGGCACTGGTCACCGAATCCCCTGCTACACCCGCGCCTCACGACACCGGCAGCCCCGCAGCAGCGTACGCCGCTTTGCACCCCCTCGCGCGCCGGGGTCTGCGCCGGCCCCGGTCTGTGGTCGCGGCGGGAGGCCGAGGCTCGACGCGAGGCGGGGGCGGACTCCACCCAAGGCGCGCCCCGGCCGCGAGTGGTTTCGTCGCGGTCGCCGTTGGTGGATGCGCCACTGCCGAGGGCGTTCGTCCAGGGCTCAGACGGCCGCCGCCGCCTGATCTGGCTCTCGTCGTCGCTGATCCCGCCGAGCGGATGCACGTCGCGCATCGTGGTCGTCGCCCTGCCCCCAGGGGCGCAGTTTTGCGATGTGGGACCGACAGTCAGGCACATCCCACCGGTTTCCGGTGGAAATTGCCTTAACGGCTACCTCGGCGCCCCGACCCGGCCGGTGGGCCAGCGGATCCCGGGTTCGGCGGCGGCGCGGGGCGGTGGAATCCCCAGCTCCGGAGCGGCGGCGAGCCTGGCGTCGGGCAAAGGCCATCGTGGCCGGTGGCGGAAGACACGCGGGCGCGGGCTTCGGCGGCAGTGGCGAGGGCGCGGCGGGTGGCGCAGGGCGGCGCCTCGCTCAACGTCGGCACGACCCGCATCAACCCGGCGCGCGCCGGGTGCGGGCGACGGCTCGGTGGG
>JAHFUQ010000201.1 GCA_023265045.1 Acidimicrobiia bacterium | reverse complement strand
GGCGCCCTTCGGCCAGGTCGGTCTCCAGCCCCGCCGCCTCCAGCTCCTCGACCGCAAGGCGACCGACCTGACGCGCCTCGGCGATGAGGTTGGCCCGCAGCAACGTCTCGCAGTAGTCGAGGAGGGCGCCGGGCTGGCGGACGCCGAGTCGGGCCATGGCGCGGGCCGCGCCCTCGTAGGCCCGCAGGGCGCCGGGGAGGTCACCCTCCCGGGCCGAGACGAAGCCCTGGTTGTGGCTCGTGTAGGCGGCCTGGAGGGGCTGGCCGCACTCGCGGTAGAGGCGGCTCGCCCGCTTCAACTCGGTGTGGGCCGCGTCGAAGCGGCCGGCATAGGCGTAGAGCAGGCCGCGGTTCATCCGCACGCCCGCCTCCCCCGCCCGGTCGCCCTCCTGGCGCATGGCGGCCAGGCCCTGGCGGTAGGCGTCCAGCGCGGCGTCGGTGCGGCCGAGGCGCTGGAGGATCAGGGCTCGCTGGCACTCGACCCTCGCCGCCACCGAGCCCGTGGGCGCGGGCAGGGCGCCATCGAGCTGGGCGAGCGCCGGCTCCAGTTCGCCCGCATTCGCGAGCACCAGGGCCAAGTTGAGATCGGCCTCCGCAATCAGCTCCGGCAGCTCAGCCCGGGCGGCGATGGTGCGGGCGTCGCCGAAATGGCGGCGGGCGACGACCAGCTCGTTGAGCTCGGTGGCCGCCAGCCCGATCGCGAGGTGGGCCATGGCCGCGGTCTCCGGGTCCGCCGACAGCGCCTCCCAGCCCGGGCCCCCGGGCGTTCCGAGACGTTCGAGGATCGCCGCCGGCTCGGCCCGGGCGCGTCGGAGCGCGTCCGCCGCTTCGTCCCGGACCTCCGGGACGAGACCTGATCGGCAGGGCACCAGGAAGCTAGAGGACGATCCAGTCGGTGACGGTGGCGACCGCATCGCCGCCGCCGTCGCCCCGCCCGCGGCACCGGAAGCTCACCGGCCCCCTCGGAATGTCGCTGGCGAAGAACCGGCCGTACTCGTCGACATCGACGAAGTAGGAGCCCCTCCCGTGGCGGACCTCGACGTCGCCCGGACCGGCGGGGACGAGCTGGCCGACGACCCGCCGGCGCTCCTGGGCCACCGACATCTCGACGCTCACCTTTGGGCCCTGGAAGCTCAAATGGCGGTCGGCGTTGGCACTGCGCACGCCCACCGGCTCGTCGAGCACCGAGTCATAGATCAGCTCGGCCAGCTCGGCGTCGAGCGACCGCCGGCTGAAGCCGGCGCGCAACGACTGGAGCACGTCGAAGGGGATCGGGTCGGCCTCGCTCACCACGTCGGCCAAGCCGGGCGGCATCCACGAATCGTCAAGGAACGATGTCACGACGCATTCCTCCTGAGAGAGCCGACCTGGTCGTCATGAATGCAGGATTGCAGCCCGGTATCGCTTCGGAGCCGGTCGAGGCAACGCCCCCTGGTGGGCCCGATGCTACCGACCGGGATCGCCAGGCTGGCGCTTACCTCCTCATAGCTGAGCGCGGGGTCGGAGTGCAGCATGAGCAACAGCACCCGGCAGTTCGGTGGCAGCGTCTTGAAGGCCCGCCACAGCGCCTGATCGCGCTCTTTGGTGAGCATGGCGCAGTCGATGTCGCCGACGAGGGCCGGCCTCCGCACGTCGACCATCGGGTCGAAGGGAACGTCGCGCCGAACGCGCCGAACCTGCCGGAGGGACTCGTTGCGAGCAGTCACCGCGAGCCATGCGCCAACTCGCTCCGGGTCGCGTAGCTTGTCGAGGTGTTCCGAGAGCCGTAACCAGGTCGTCTGCACCACATCGTCAGCATCGGACACCGACAGCCCGTGGCTCCGGGCAATCGCCCAGATCAGACGCGCGAACTGATCGACGAGCTTCCCCCACGCGCCAGCATCGCCGCTCGCAGCTGCCTGGACCACCGCCCCGACGCTGGTCACGGTCGTGATTCTAGAAGATGTTGTATCAGCCACTCGAAACGGCGCTCTTTACGGCTCGAACCCTTGGCTGGGACCGAGCAAAAGGACTGAGACAAATGCGGCCTCTTCACGTTTTTCGCCGGCGGGCAATGGTTGCTCTGACGACTCTCGGCGTGCTGACGGGCTTGTGGATCGCCTCGGGCGCCCCTATCTACACCGGCTTCTGAGCCCACCCTCGTTGCCGAGCACGACCCGAACCGGCCACACACGCGTGCGCTCCCGTCGCGGCGTCTGTGCGCGGCCCCTGCTGACGCTCTCCTGCGCGCCATCACGACTCCATCTGCCCCCGCAGCCGTTGCTCCGTCCCCCATGCTGATTCTAGCCATGCCGATCATCTTCGGCACGACCACGGGCTGGGCGCGAGGCGGAAGGCTGCTCGCCCTGGAAAGGCTGCGACTACGAGCGCCCCTCCTCGTGGTGGCTGCCGTCTCGGTACAGGCCGGCATGCACCGCCTGCCGGGGAGCTGGCGGGTCCCTCTGGTCCTCGCCTCCTACGCCGCGGTCGGCCTGTGGATCGCGAGAAATCTGGGCGGCCGGCGATGGCCAATTCGACTCGGTCTGTCGCTCATCGCCATCGGATGGGCGATGAACATGGCCGCCATCGTCCCCAACGGAGGGATGCCCGTCTCCGACTCGGCGCTTCGAGCGCTGGGCGCCACGCCGACGTACGACGTCAGGGACGGGCATCTCTCCAAACACGTGGACACCCACGGCGGCCTCATCGACGACCTGTTCGGCGACTCGATCCCGGTGCCGGCGCTGCACGCCGTCATCAGCCTGGGCGACATCCTCCTCGCCGGGGGCATCGCCGTCGTGCTTTCCACGGCCATGACCGACGAGACGGTCGAATCGGAAGCGGTACCGGCCTGAAACGGTGGCGAATGGGACGGACGTTCATGGCGAACGCCCGGTCGAGCCGACCTGGCCGCGGCCGTCTGCTGATCGGGGTTAGCCTGGGGTGATGGCGCAGGAGCCCACAGAGGAAGAGATCGAAGTCCGGCTGGCTGAGCGCCAGGATCTCTTGGAGCGCCTGAGGCGGGGCGACTCGGCGGCATTGGAGGAGCTGGTAGAGCACGCCACCGGCGCGAAAGCGGCGTCGGTCAAGGTGACCCTGCCGCGTTCTGTTCATCGAGCCACCGGTTGATCAGCCGTACGGTGGTCTGAAGGCTCGCCAGGCTAGGTCCGGCCTCCTGGAAGTCCAGCGAGCGCACCTCGGGCTCGTCCACACCGAGGTGTCCGACGCTGTTCGCGTTCACGGCGATGCGGTAGGAGCGTGCCTCCCGGCTGAGTTGGCGGAGGACGGCGTAGCGTCGACCGGGTGGGCGACGACCGGCGGTGGGACGTCTTCCTGGCCTACCCGTCGCCAGACCGCGACCGAGCGCGGGTCCTCTACCAGGCGCTCGGCGCGGCGGGCTTCGGTCTTTCTCGACGTGGCCGTGCTGCGGCCCGGGGACAACTGGCACCGCCTGTTGCCCGACCACCTGCGGTCATCGGCGGTGGTCGTGGTGCTGGTGTCCTCGCACACCGCGGAAGCCCACTACGAGAACGACGAGGTGGTGATGGCCGTGGAGCAGGTCCGCCGCGAGGGCGGCCGGCTGGTCCCGGTGCGCCTCCACGCCGGCGCCGAGCTCCCCTACGGCGCCCACGGGCTGCAGGCGGCCGACTACTTCGACGACGCCGGGACCGCGGCGCTCGTCGAGGCCGTCGCCGACGTCGTGCGCAACCCATCGGGGGCCGTCGTGGTGAAGCCCACCCAAATGTGGTGCTCGCGCATCCCCGCGCTTCCGGTGGTCTTCGCCGGCCGTGAGGTCATCCTCGAGCGCCTGGCGCCGGCGGTCTCCGGCGGCAAGGGCGCGGTGCTGACCCAGACCGTCCAGGGGATGGGCGGCGTGGGCAAGACCACCATCGCCGCCGCCCTGGCCGCCGCCCACCGCCACGAACTGCACGTGGTGTGGTGGGCCCGGGCCGAGCAGCCGGGGGTACTCGTCGCCGACCTGGCCGAGCTGGCGCCCAGGGTCGGGGCCGCCGTCGACGACGACCCCGCCGTCACGGCGACGGCGGTGCGGGACTGGCTGGAGACCACCACCCGGCCCTGGATGGTGGTGTTCGACAACGCCCCCGACGAGGCATCAGTGGAGCCGTGGCGGCCCCGCCGCGGTGTGGGAGCCGCGGTGATCACGTCCCGCAACCGGAACATGGGCCGCCTGGGCCAGGTGGTCGCAGTGGAGACGTTCCCCGCGGATGTCGCCGAGGCCTTCCTGCGCGACCGGGTGGGCGAGCGCAACCCGATCGCCGCGGCCGAGGATCTCAGCTCGGTCCTGGAGCGCCTGGCCGGGCTCCCCCTGGCCCTGGAGCAGGCCGCCGCCTGGGTCGAGCGGGTCCCCAACCGCCGCTTCTCCCTCTACGCCGAGCTGTTCGACAGCGCGTCGGGCGAGCCGTTCCCCGACGGGACCCGCCCCCTCGGCTACGACCACACCGCCGCCACCGCGTGGCGGGTCTCCATTGACGCCGCCACCGCCGAGGCTCCCTGCGCGGCCCGCCTGCTGGCGGTGCTCGGCTTCCTCGGCCCCGACGACCTGCCCTGTGCCTGGGTGCGAGAGCTGGCCGACGCCGGCGACGCGTACCTCGACGCCACCGGGGCCGAACTCGACGACGGCCTCGCCGCCCTTCACGGCTACTCCCTGGCCGAGGTCAGCGGCGCCGACACCGTCAGCGTGCACCGGGTCGTCCAGGCCGCCGCCCGCCGGAGCGCACCCGCCGAAGCCGCCGGCTGCGCCATCGCCCTGCTGCGAGCCCAGGCCGTCGGCGACGCAACGGACGTCCTCCGTTGGCCCGTCCTCGCCGCCCTGGTCCCCCACGCCCTGGCCGCCCTGGCCACCGCCGGGCCCGCCTTCGCCGACCACGCCGGTCAGCTGTGGTGGGTCCTCGACGACCTCACCATCTACCACCGCGGCCGAGGCGCCGCCGCCCAGGCGATCGACACCGGGACCCTCGCGGTGGGCTTCGCCACGACCCATTTCGGCCCCGAGCACCGCAACACCCTGACGGCCCGGGCCAACCTGGCCGTGTCCTACCGGTCGGCGGGGCGCACGGCCGACGCCATCGCCATCGAGGAGCAGGTGGTGGCCGACAGCGAGCGCCTCCTCGGCCCTGAGCACCCCCACACCCTGACGGCCCGGGGCAACCTGGCCATGTCCTACCGGTCGGCGGGGCGCACGGCCGACGCCGTCGCCATCGGCGAGCAGGTGGCGGCCGACTGCGAGCGCCTCCTC
>JAHFUQ010000200.1 GCA_023265045.1 Acidimicrobiia bacterium | reverse complement strand
TCTGGGCCGTGTCTCAGTCCCAGTGTGGCTGGTCGTCCTCTCAGACCAGCTAGCCGTCGTCGCCTTGGTGAGCCGTTACCTCACCAACAAGCTGATAGCCCGCGAGCCCCTCCCGAAGCGAAATTCTTTCCTCATCCGACCATGCGATCAGACGGGGGCACCCGGTATTAGCACCGGTTTCCCGGTGTTATCCCGAACTTCGGGGCAGGTTGCTCACGTGTTACTCACCCGTTCGCCGCTAGCCCTTCCCCGGTGTTGCCACCGGTTGGGACCCGCTCGACTTGCATGTGTTAAGCACGCCGCCAGCGTTCGTCCTGAGCCAGGATCAAACTCTCCATCGAGATCTGTCGGCCGGCCCTGGCGGGCCAACCTGTAGATCGGAGAGCCGGTTGCAGGGAGACTGAACCCCGCTTCCGACTGGCACAGAAACAGCCAACGTTTCTTTGTTGTCCGTTCAGTGCATTACTAGTGTCAGGGTCACAATCGTGACCCCCCGCACTGGCGTTGCGAAGTTGTCAACCAGCCGAAGCCAGTCGACACCTTTGCATGACTCTCTGTTCCGTTTTCAAGAAGCGCTTGCCCTGGGCACATGCCGCACGCGGCAGTGGTGCCCTCATGTTTGGGCGAGGGTTACAGGGGCGAACCCCTCCACTTCCTCATGCCAGGCAACCCCGTCAAACGACATGGTCACGCTGGCGACGGTTGGACTCCCCGTACCGGCGGAGACACAACCTGCGGACTTTACCACACCCGTCAAGGACTCTCAACGGGTTCGCGGGCAGGTGAGGGCTCGACCGCCTGGACGGCGGGATCACTCCCCGAACCGGACCAGGTGGTACGTGCGCTTCCCCCGCCGCAACACAACGTAGCGCCCCGCCAAGAGGTCGTCGGTGACCAACAACCGTTCGGGGTCGCCCTCCTTGCGGTTGTTGACGTAGACGCCGCCTTGCTCGAGGTCGCGGCGGGCGGCCGAGCGCGACGGCGCCACCCCGGCGCGCACGAGCACGTCGATCAGCGGCGCCGGCAGCTCCGAGCGCGTCAAGGTCGTCGACGGCGCCTCCGCGAAGGCTTCGAGCAGGCTGGCCTCGCTCAGTCCGTCGAGCCGGCCGCCGAAGAGGGCGGCCGAGGCTTGGACGGCGCCGGCCGCAGCCGCCTCTCCGTGGACGAGCGCCGTCACCGCATGGGCGAGCACCCGGTGGACGTCGCGCGCCTGAGGGCGCTCGGCGTGGGTCTGCTCGAGCGATTCGACGGCCTCGGGGGTAACGTCGCCAAACAGCTTCAGCAGCGGGATCACCGCGGCGTCGTCCTGGTTCATCCAGAACTGGAGGAACTGGTACGGCGAGGTCCGCTGCGGGTCGAGCCACACATTGCCCGCCTCGCTCTTGCCGAACTTCGATCCGTCCGGTTTGGTGAGCAGGGGCCAGGTGAGGCCGTAGACCTCCTCGCCCCGGGTGCGGCGCACCAGGTCAACGCCGGCGGTGATGTTCCCCCACTGGTCGCTGCCGCCCACCTGCAACCGGCAACCGTAGGTGTCGAACAGGTGCAGGTAGTCCGCCGCCTGCAACAGCATGTAGCTGAACTCGGTGAACGAGATGCCCTGCTCGCGGCCCTCGAGGCGGCTGCGCACCGAGTCCTTGGCCATCATGGCGTTGACGCTGAAGTGCTTGCCGACGTCGCGTAGGAAGTCGGTGAGCGACGTGGCGCTGAGCCAGTCGGCGTTGTCGACCAGAACGGCGGGCGCGCGGCCGCCCTGGAAGTCGAGCAACGGCTCGAGCTGAGCGCGGATGCCCGCGACGTTGCCGTGCACTTCCTCCGCCGACCGGATCGGTCGCTCCGCGTCCTTGCCGCTTGGATCGCCGATGAGCGTGGTGGCGCCGCCGAGGAGCACGACCGGCCGATGGCCCGCCGCCTGCAGGCGTCGCAGCGCCAGCACCCCGATGAGGTTGCCGACGTGGAGGCTGTCGGCCGACGCGTCGATGCCGTGGTAGACGACGAAGGGCTCGGCCGCGAGCTTGGCGCCCAAGCCTTCGCCGGTGAGCTGGGCCACCATGCCCCGCCAGCGCAGTTCGTCCAGAAGCTCCACAGCCCGGACCGTACCGGAGGCTCAGCTCCGCAGCAGCTGGTTTCGCTCCTCCTCCTTGGCGTTGAGCTCGGCCACGACCGCATTGTGCGCCCGCACCAGGGCGTTGAACCCGGGGACCAGGGCGTTGGCGGCGCGGGTGTCGCCGGCGGCCCGGAGGCCGTCGATCTCGTCCCGCAGGCCGTCGAGGCGGGGCTTGGACTCGTCGATCGAAGCGTGCAGGCGGCGCAGTTCGTCGTCGCGGTCGCCCAAGGTCCGGCCGTACGCCGCTAGCACTCGGTCGCGGTCGATGTACTCGGCGTAGTGGGCCTGCAAGCTCGGGGAGATCGCCTTCACTTCGGTCCCGGCCAACGAGTGCGCCTCCGTGTCGATGGCGGTGGCCCGGTAGAACTTGAGGTGGGCGTCGATCGTGGGGTCGTCCGCCCGAGCCGCCTGCAGCTCCACCACCAACTGCTGGCGCTCGGCCGTGCCCAGGCCGGCGTAGACCGCGTGGAGCAGTTCGTGGGCTGCGATCGTGTAGATGATGTCGTGCAGCTCGGCTGCGGCCGGCAGCCGGACGTGGATGCGCCCCCGCGCAAAGCAGCCGAGGACGTGGAAGACCTCGGGATCGGCCTCGATGGCGCCGGCGCAGTTCGCCATCAGCGTCGCCTTGTCCTCCAAGGCGGGCCGGGAGGCGAGGAAGATGACACGGCCGCCCGGCGTCATGCCGGCGCCGTTCATCAGGTCGACGACGGCCGGGTCGGGCGCGACGGTCGTGGGCGCGGCCGTCCCCGTCGTGGAGGCCGTCGTGGTTGCCGTCGTGGAGGCTGGCGAGGCGGGGGCCGCGTCGCCGAGGCCGGGGTCGGGCGTCGAGGCTGAGCAGCCGGCCAGGGCCAGGGTGACGGCCAGCGCGGCCGCGGTCCGCCGCATCAGCTGGAGACGAGCGCCTTGTGCTCGGCCACCTTCGCCTTCAGGGTGTCCACGGCGGCGTTGTACTGGCGGACGAGGGCGTTGTACGCCGGCACCCGGGCATTGAAGGTGCGCAGGTCGCCGGCTGCCCGGAGCACCTCCATCTCGACGGACATGTTGTCGAGGCGGTCCTTCATCTCGTCCACTGACGTTTCGAGACGGCGGATCGCCTCCTCCCGGTCGCCCAGGGTGCGGGCGAAGGCGGCCAGCACCAGGGGGCGATCGATGTAACGGGAGAAGTGCGCCTCCAGATCAGGGGCAAGGCCGGCGAACTCGGTGCCGAGAACTGAATGCACCTCGTCGGGCGTGTCGTCGGCCGACGCCGAATAAACCCGGAGGCGGTCGTCGAGCACGGGGTTGCCGGCGCGGGCGGCCAGCAGCTCGTCGTCGAGGCGGACCCGGTCGCCGGTGGTCAGCTGGCCGTACACGACGTGCAGGAGCTCGTGGGCCGCGACCACGTAGATCATGTCGTGCATCTCGGGCGCCGCAAACAGCCGGACGTGGATCTTGCCCCGCACCACGCAGCCGTAGGTGTGGGCGGTGCCGGAGGCGGACGTGCCCAGGCCGGCGCAGCTCAGGGCCAGGGTCGCCTTGTCCTCGAGAGCTGGCGAGGCGGCGACGAACACGCGCTGCGCCGCGGGCGGCATCCCGGCGCCGTCCATCAGGTCGCGGATGGCGGGGTCGACGGGCGCGGTCGTGGTCGTGACCGGCGCCCTGGACGGCTCCGATTCGGGACCGCCGGCCGTGCACCCGGCCAGGATCGCCGCCAGCGCGACGGCGGCGATCTTCACCCGGGCCATGCGCCATTGTCCTACCCCTTGCGGGACAACCCGACCGCGCCGCGGACGTAGAACCGCCACGGCAGCTCGGCGCCCGCGGAGACGCCGATGCGGGCGCTCACGCCCGGGGCCGGCGGGGGCGGCGTGCCGTCGTCCTCGATCGAGAGCCCCCGGTCGGCGATGACGAGGTCGGCGCCGTCGAGGGTCCGGTCGAGGCTGAACGCCTGGGCCAGCCGGGCCGGGCCGCTGCACAGGTCGCGGTCGGAGCGCGCCAGCGGGCGGTGCGCCCGCATCTCCGCCAGCCCGGCGACGGGCGTGAGCCCCCGGAGCAGCACCGCGCTCGCCTCCCCATCCGTGCCGCACACGACGTTGGCGCAGAAGTGCATGCCGTAGGTGAAGTACACGTACAGATGCCCGGCGGGGCCGAACATGGTGGCGTTGCGGGGCGTGCGGCCCCGGTAGGCGTGGCTGGCGGGGTCCTCCGATCCGCAGTACGCCTCGACCTCGACGATGCGCCCGACGCGCTCGCCCCGCACCACGAGCTTGTTGAGGAGATCGGGGGCGACGGCGCGGCTGTCGCGGGCGAAGAACGACCGCGTCACGCCCCGGAGGGGCCGTCGCCGGTTGCGCCGCGGAACGGCGCGAACGCCCCGAGGGCGATACCGCCCAGCAACAGGGCCAGCGGGAGCCCACCGACGAGCACGCTGTCCGACGAGATCAGGAAACTGGCCAGCCCGACCCCCGCGAGGGTGAGCCCGAGCAGCGCGCCCATCACCGCGCCCCGCACGGGGCGGCCGCGCGGGCGCCCGGGGCGGGGCCGTCCGGCGCGGAACAGGCCGAGCCCGAGAGGGACGGTGAGCAGGGTGGCCGCCAGCGCGGCAACCGTGGTGAAGGCCGAGCCGGCCAGGACCACGGTGACGGCGCCCGAGCACCGGCCCTCGGTCGCACGGTGCTCGCCCTCCACCCGGTAGCGGCCCGGCGGCACGTAGCGCAGGAAGGCCGGGAGCACCGTGGCGCCCTGGCGCATGAGCTGGTTGGCCGGGTTGGGGCTCGTGCCCCACGCGCCGACCGTGACGGACCAGAACCCCACCCGCATCCTCACCTCGCCCGCCTCCTGGTGGGCGGGCTTGGCCACACTGCCGGTCCAGTACACGTCGCCCTGGCGCGGCAATCGCACTTCGCCGTCGCCGCTGTCGACGAACTGGCTCTTGCCCCGGCCGCTCTGCACCGAGGCGCTGGCCGCGCACCCGAGCGGGTTGGCGGCGAGGTCCGCCTCCGCGGGCGCGGCCGGGAAGAGGGCGGCCGCGGCCGCCAGCGCAGCGGCCACCGCGGCAGCGGCCTTACGCCGGCTGGACACGGCGCCGCTCTGCGGCATGGACACGGCGCCGCTCTGCGGCATGGACACGGCGCCGCTCTGCGGCATGGACACGGCGCCGCTCTGCG
>JAHFUQ010000063.1 GCA_023265045.1 Acidimicrobiia bacterium | reverse complement strand
CCAAGGCGGCCAAGGCGGCCCCGGCGAGCCAGGCCGAGATCGAGGCCGAGAAGGCGCCCGCGGCCGAGCCGGCGCCGGCTCCGGCGACCAGGTCGGCGCCGCCGGCCGCGACAGCCCGGCCGGCGGCGGCCAAACCCGCCGCCAAGGCCCGGGTGGTCAAGAAGGTGGCGGTCAAGAAGACGGCCCCGCCCCGGCGGGCGACCGCGGCAGTCCTCGAGAAGGACGACGAGCCGGACGACGAGCCCGAGGACAAGGCCGTCGAGCCGGCCCCGCCGCCGGGTCCCCGGGTGGGCGGTGTGCTGGGGCGGCGGCTGGCCGAGGCGGCGCAGCGGGTCGAGAAGGAGGGACCACCGCCGTTCGGGTCCCGGATACCCCCCGGCCGGGGCCCTGCGGCGGCCCCCGTGCCTGGCGCCGGGCCGCGGGTTGTCAAGAAGGCGCCGGGCGCGATCAAGCGCCGCCCGGCGCGCCCCTGACCGCCTGCGCCACCTCGTCGTCGGTCGTGGCCGAGAAGTCGCGGTACCACTGCCCGACTGCGAAGAAGCGATGTGGCATCCGGAGGCACACGACGTCGTCCGCCTCAGAGGCGAGCTCCTGGCAGGTCGCGGGCGCGCCCACGGGCACGGCGACCACGATGCGGGCCGGCGCGCGCCGGCGGATGGCGGCCACCGCGGCGCGCATCGTCGACCCCGTGGCCAGGCCGTCGTCGACGACGATGACCACCTTGCCTGCCAGGTCGGGCTCGGGCCGGTCGCCCCGATACAACCGCGTCCGGCGCTCCAGCTCCTGGCCTTCCCGCTGGGCCACCCGCTCGATCTCGCCCTCGCCGATCCCGAGCCCGTCGACGACGGCGTTGTTGAGGACCCGCACCCCGCCGCTGGCGATGGCGCCCATGGCCAGCTCGGCCCGGCCCTCGACGCCGAGCTTGCGCACCACCAACACGTCGAGGGGGACGCCGAGGCGGGCGGCCACCTCGGCCGCCACCGGGACACCGCCGCGAGCCAGCCCCAGCACCACCACGCCGGGCTGGCGCTCGTAGGCGAGCAGCCGGCGCGCCAGCTCTTGACCGGCGTCGGCTCGATTCCGGAACGGGCGCCCGTCCATCGGCCTTAGTGCCGGCGCACGGACACCCGCCCTGCAGCCAGCTCCGCCTCGTACACCGGCTGCGGACCGGTGGCTGGGCCATGCGCCACGCCCCCGTCGTCGAGGCGGAAGACGCTGCCGTGCCACGGGCAGGTCACACAGCCGCGCTCGATCGTGCCCTCGTGCAGAGGGCCGCCCGCGTGCCCGCACACGTCGGACAGGGCCCGCACCGCGCCATCGCCCTCCCGCACGAGCAGGACTTGGTCGTGGCCCACCCCCACCGCGATCGGGGGGCCTCCCGGCGCGAGCGCATCCTCTGGCGCCACATCGGTCCACTTGTCGGAGGGGTGATCCCACGCGTGGCGGTCGACGTTGACGCCGCGCCGCCATGCCAGGTGTCCGCCGAGGTAGGCGCTGCCGGTCGCGATCGCACCGCCGAGGAGCCCGAGGGCCACTCCCCGGCGGTGGTCGCCCTTACGACGGGCCAGCCACGACAGGCCGTAACACGACAACGCGACGGTGTTGCCGGCGGCGTGGGCGAAACCCAACCGCCGCTCCTCGCCGAGCGTGTCGGACCAGTCGGCCAGGCCCGACGCGGCCGTCGGGAGCGCCGTCACGACGCCCATGCCCACGAGAAACCGGGCGCCCGCCCTACCCTGCTCGCCAGCCAGCAGGTCGAGGGCCATGGCGTTCGTCCAGCAGCCGATGGGCAGGTCGGTCAGCATCGGGTGGAGCGGGTGGCCGAGCCACGTGCCGCTCAGGGCGTCCTTGACCACGCCGTGGGGGATGAGCGCGGCGATCTTCTTGGCCAAGGGCTTGGCGACGGCGTCGAGCGCCGCCGCCTTCCCGAGTCGCCCGAGGGCCTGCTCGATGACGCGCGGCGCCATCGCCGGCGGCCTACCCCTCGGCCTTGGCCACCGTGGGCGTCGGCGGCTTGAACGAGGACATGTCCGCCAGCGGAAGCACTTGATAATGCGAGAAGTTGTAGACGGGCGACTGGGCCAGCAGCATCTCCAGCTCGTCGTTGGACTCGACGTTGTAGATCCACGCCCCGCCGTGCGACCCCACGATGTGGTAGCGCCCGACGACCTTGCCCTTGTCCTCGAGGGGCTTGGCGTAGTCGGCCATGGTGAGGACCGCCTTCAGCATGTCGGCGTTCAGGCGGGCGATCTCCATCTTCCAGATGACCAGGAATTTCATCCGTTCCTCCTCGATCGGGGACCCACGTTAGGCCGGGGCATGTGTACGAGCGTCCAAGACGGGCAACAAACCCACCATGAGCAACCCGAGACTCGAGGACCACTTGGTCGGGCTCGAGCTCCAGCTGGTGGAGTTGGTCGAGAACAAGGAGCGCGCCACCGTTCAGGGCCGAACCGATGACGCCCAGGACCTTGATCGCGAAATCGCCGGCCTCCAGGTGGAACTAGCTGCCGCCGCCGAGCAAATCGGCGAGGAAGAGTCCGAACCCGTCCCAAGGCCCCTGCTCTTGGCGCCCAAGGCGGAGCGTTCCGCCGCCTGAGGCGCGCTCATCCCACCCGAACTTCCCGTACATGGTGGGGTGCCGGCCGGCGTCAGCCCGGCCCCGGCGGTTAGCGACTGGAGTCACAGGCACGGCCTTGGTTTGGCGCGGCCCGGGGACGGCGAGCCCCAAGGTAGCCTCAACGTCCAGGGGCGATCGACAGGCGCCGCGGCCCAGGAGGCGGCATCACCATGATCAACAACCGCACGCTCGACGAACTGATGTCGACCTTCGAGACCGAGGGGTACCGGGGGCAGATGGCGGCCCGCCCTGGCGGGTTCGTACTGTGCTTGAGCTGCCAGATGGAGAGCGAGGCGGGCGAGATGCAGCTCGACGCCCTGGAGCGGATGGAGGGCGCATCCGACCCCGCCGACATGCTGGCGGTCGCCGCCGTCGTCTGCCCCCTGTGCAACACCAGCGGGACGCTCGTGCTGGGCTACGGCCCCGAGGCGAGTAGCGACGACGCCGACGTGCTGGCTGGCCTTGGGGACATCGACGGCTGACGCCGTCCCCAGGGCGAGCCCCGCCCGCATGCTGGGGCGCGGGCTCGCCAAACGGTGCGCGGTCTGCGGTCGCGGCCACCTGTTCGACGGCTGGTTCACGATGAAACCGCGGTGCCCGGGCTGTGGCTACCGCTTCGAGCGGGAGGAGGGCTTCTTCCTCGGCGCCGTCGTCGTCAACCTGGCGGTGGCGGAGGCGCTCATGGCGATCCTCTGCATCGTCCCCGTGATCTACCTGTCCGCCACTCGTCCCGACGCGGCCATCTGGCCGGTCTTGGTGGGCGGGCTGCTCGCCGCGGTTATGGCGCCGATCGCCTTCTACCCGTTCTCACGCACCGTCTGGGTGGCGTTCGAACTGATGCTGCGCCCGGCCGCGACGAGCGAGCCGTCAGACGCCCGTTGACGGTCAGCCCAAGGCGGCGATCAGCTTGTCGGCGGTTGCGGCGTTCTCGGCCAGGACGAGGTCGACCCGGCTCCCCGTACGCAGCACCCGGCCGGCGCCGTTGGGGCCGCTGAAGCGGCCGTCGGCGCCCGGCGCCTTGCCCGCCCCGGTCCACGTGCCGGCCCAGCGGTTGACGGCGTCGACCAGCCGGCCGGGGTCGGCGCCGGAGTCGGTATCCCACCGGTCGGCCATGCCGAGGGCCGTCCCGCAGCGGACGAGGCGGAAGGCGTCGCCGTTCCACCCATCCACAGCGCGGCGCGCGTCGGACATCGACAGCCGCTGGCTGAGCACGGCTCGCATGTCGAACATGCCGACGGCGCCGCTGGTCACCGGCGCGCACCCGGTGGCGGCTGCCAGGTCGGGCAGCGCCGGCGACGCGGACGGCTGGCCGGCGAGGTAGGTCTCGGGCTGGATGATCTGCTCGGTCGACGTGGGCGGCTTGCGGTAGGCGGCGTCCACCGCGGCGAAGCCACCATTCTCATGAAGGCGTCCGACGAACGTCCGACCCTCGTCGTAAGGGAAGAACAGCGACTGGAGGATGTAGGCAGGTGTGCGGGCCACGGCTGAGTAGTCCCCGGCGCCGCCGCCCAGGGCGGCCGCCAGAGCCTCCTGGGGCGTGAGGTACTTGTCGGCCCACAGCTCCTGGGTCAGGACGGCGTCGCCCTCGATCAGCGCCGAGTAGGCCGCCGACTCCTCGGTCTTGCCCGCTTCGTCGAGCGCGTCGGTGGCGGGGCCGAAGTTGAACCACTGGTCGGTGAGGGCGTGGGTCATCTCGTGGGCGATGGTGTACCGGGTGTTCGGGCCGAGGTCGTCGCCGCCGACCACCAGTTCCTTCGTCTTGGGGTCGTAGAAGCCGAGCACGACGCCCGACAGCAGATCCTCGAGCGTCTGGCGCAGGTCGGTCGAGGCGGGGATCAGGTGGAGCAGCTTCAGCGCCTGGGACTGCTGCTCGAGCTGCTCGGGCTTGAGGTCGCGCTCGTCAGCCGCCTTGAGGAGCCGGGCCAGCTCGGCGGCGGGGACGACCCTGAGGTTGAGCGGTCCCTTCCACTGGAGGCCCCGGACCCCGGCCACCTGCGCCATCAGCTCGTCGAACACCTTCTTCTGCGCCGGCGGGACCGAGATCGTGGGGCCGGTGACCGTTGTCGTCGACGTGACGCCCCCCGCGCCGGCCGGCGCCGTCACGCTGGTCGTGGGCGTCGCCTTGGCCCCGAGCTCGCCGGCCGAGTCGTCGCTCCGGTTGCGGGCCACCACCGCGCCGGCGGCTGCGACGAGGAGGGCGAGGACGGCGATGAACAGGGCGCGGCGGAGCGCTTTCAACGAGGCGAGAACGTCACGATGGTGAACGTCCCGTACGCCAGGAGGAGCGCGCTCAGGCCGTAGACGACGGCCTTGGCCGTGGTGCGCGCCCCCGGCCGCCGCACGTTGTCCTCGACGACCCAGCGCGCCCCGTTGGCGCCGTGGAGCAGGGCGAGGGCGAGCAGGAGCCAGTCGAAGAACTGCCACAAGGGGTTGTCCCACCGGTTGGCGACGAAGCGGTAGTCGGTGTGCACGACGTCGTTCAGGACATGGGTGATGGCGAAGTGCAGCAGGGCGAGGAACACCAGCGCCAGCCCCGAGAGGCGCATGAACAACCACGACCAGGCCTCGAAGCCTCGCCGCGGCCGCGGCTGCGGCTGTTGCGGCTCGCGCTTCGCCTGGACCGCCATCGCGCTCAGAACCGCCCCGACAGGAACGGCCACATGATGACGACGGCCGCGGGCACGCCGGCGGCGACGGTCAGACCCACCGCTGCGCCCAGCAGCCGGCGCTCGTTCGCCACCGCGCCAGGGAAGAAGTCGACGGCGATGATGCGCAGGCCGTTCAGGGCGTGGAAGAGGAGGGAGAACAGCAGTCCGACCTCGAAGAGCCGCAGCAGGACGTTGCCGTACAGGTGGTGCACGTCGTCGTACAGGTGGGGCCACCGCACCAGGGACACGTCGACCACGTGGAGCAGCAGGAAGGCGAACACGAGGAACCCGGTCACGCGGTGGGCGTAGAAGGCCCACTGCCCCGCTGTGCCCTTGTAGGTCTTGCCGCCGCGCCGGGCGCGGCTCGGGACGTAGAGCCCGACCGCCGTGATCACCAGCGTCACCGCGGCTAGGGCGACGGCGAAGGTGGTTTGGGCCCGGCTCACCTCAGGTCACGCGATCCTCGTGAGACCCCGCATGTAGGGGTGCAGCGCGCTGGGGAGGGCGACCGAACCGTCGGGTTGGCGGTAGGTCTCGACCAGGGCGGCCCACACCCGGGGCACGGCCAGGGCGGAGCCGTTCAGCGTGTGCACGAAGGCGGGCGGCCCACCGGCGGCCGGGCGATAACGGACGTTGGCGCGGCGGGCCTGGTAGTCGCTGAACCACGAGACTGAGGACGCCTCGAGCCACAGGTCGCAGCCGGGTGCGTAGACCTCGAGGTCGAAAGTGCGGGCCGACGACCCGCCCAGGTCGCCCGCGCAGAGGTCGAGCACGCGGTAGGCGAGGCCGAGGGCGCGCAGCGATCCCACGGCCCGGGCCAGCAGGTCCTCGTGCACGGCCTGAGCCTGCTCGGGCGTCGCGTAGGCGAGGATCTCGACCTTGTCGAACTCGTGCACCCGGAGCAGCCCCCGGGTGTCCCGGCCGGCGGAGCCGGCTTCGCGGCGGAAACAACTGGTGTGGGCCATGAGCCGCCACGGCAGGTTGGCCTCGTCGAGGATCTCGTCGCGGGCCAGCGAGGTCAGCGGCACCTCGGCGGTGGGGACGGCCCAGAGGTCGTCGCGCTCGATGTGGTAGGCGTCGTCCTCGAACTTGGGCAGGTGGCCGGTGGACACCATCGTCTCGGTGCGCACGAGCTGCGGCGGCCTGATCTCCTCGAAGGCGTCGGCGTTGCGGTCTAGGGCAAGCTGGCACAGCGCCCGCACCAGGGCCGCGCCCGCGTCGCGGTAGAGGGGGAACATCGAGCCCGAGAGCTTGGCCCCCGCCGGAAGGTCGAGGATCCCGAGCTGGGCGCCTACTTCCCAGTGCGGAACGCGCTGGTGCGGCCCGTAGGCGCCGGCGTCGTAGCCCTCCACCCGGACGATCACGTTGTCATGCTCGGTGAGCCCGTCGGGCGCGTCCGGCGAGGGCAGGTTGGGGATGCGGAGCAGGACGTCGCGCAGCTCGCTGGAGGCGCCCTCGGCCTCGGCGGCCAACGCCTTCTCCTCCTCGCCGAGGCGGCGGCTCTCGGCCGCCTGGGTCTCGGCGGCCGCTGTGTCGCCCCGCTTGCGGGCCTCGCCGACCTCGCGCGACCGCGCCTTGATCTGCGCCCTCGTCGCTTCCTGGCGGCTCGTGAGCAGCCGCCAGCGCTCGTCCAGCGCGGCCGCCTTGTCGAGCTCGGACGCATCCACGCCGCGCCGGCCCAGCGCCTGCTTCAGAACGTCGAGCTCGGAACGCAGTCGGCGGCCGTCGATCACCCCTTGGACGGTAGTCGGGCGGGCGCCGCCGGCCGGCCGCAATGATGTCCCCGTGGACCGCCACGAGTGGGACGAGCGTTACGCCCAGCGCGAGCAGACCTTCACGCCCGAGCCCAACCGCCAGGTCGTCGCCGAGGTGGCGGGGCTGGCGCCCGGGATCGCCCTCGACCTGGCGACGGGCGAGGGGCGGCACGCGGTGTGGCTCGCCTCGCTGGGGTGGCGGGTGGTGGCGCTGGACTACGCCGGCGTCGGGGTGCGCCGGGCCGCGGCCCGGGCTCGGGCCGAGGGCCACACCATCGCCTTCGCCCAGGCCGACGTCTACACGCTGCACTGGCCGCCGGCGCGCTTCGACTTGGTTTTGGCGGCCTTCTTCCACCCCCGGCCCTCGCAGCGGGGCGCCCTGTACCGGGCTGCGGCGGGGGCCCTCCGACCGGGCGGCAGCCTCCTGCAAGTCAGTTACGACAAGGCCAACCTCACCGAGGGCACGGGCGGCCCCAAGGACCCCGAGCTGCTCCTCGACCCGCCCGTGCTTGCGCGTGAGCTCGGGGGCCTCGGCCTCGACGTGGTGCGGGCCGACACCGTTCGGCTCCGGGCGCCGACCATGGACGGCGAGGAGGTCGACGTCGTCAACGCCGTGATCCACGCCGTGCGACCGCGATGAGGGCGACGCCGACACCCGCGCCGTGCCGATAGCCGGCGTTCAATGCACGTTCGGCGCCTGTTCAACGTCAGGCGTCGCAGAGACGCCGGGATGTGCGGTAGCCGCCCGCGCCGCTTGACGGGCACGGAGACCAGGAACGTCGCCGATCTCTACGGCCTACCGCCGCCGGACTGGACGTGACCCCGGGCGCCCAGGAGCTATCCCTCGACGAGAGCGTCGGGCTCGTCAGCCGGTTGGCCGCCCAGGACGGCGACGACCGTTTCGTCGAGTTCCTCGACAGCCCGAAGCGGCGTGGCCGCCTCGCCGCGCTCCACCATCTCGCGGGCGGCTCGCCCCGGCTGTGGATGGTCCTCGCGGGCTGCGCCTCGGTTGACCTGCTTGACGACCTCGTCCCGGCCGTCGAGGAGCTTCTCGAGAACCTGGTGACGTTCTACCAGCAGCGCCTGTGGGAGCTTCCGGGCAACGAGCAGAAGCTCGTGCGGGCGCTCGGGACCGGGGCGCCGTCGGCCGCCGTCGGCGAGCTCGCCGAGGCGTGTGGTCTGGACGAGCGGACGGCGGCGACGGCGCTGGGCCGCCTCGCCGACACCGGTTCGGTGCGGCGGGAGAAGCTACCCCGGACCGACCAGCCCAAGTCGTGGTACCGGCTCCGGGAACCGCTGGTGCGCCATCATTTCCCATACCGCCTGACGGATGGTGAACCGCGCCGGCTGATCGTGGACATCCTCGGCATCTGGTTCGACTCTGATGAGCGGCATGGGCATCTCGCGGGCGTCGAGGCGGCGTCGGTCGCCGAACGCCACGTCCTGGCCGCTCACCGGCTCGACCCGCCGCGCCAGTCGGATTGCGGCTACGCCGACCGCGATATCGACCGCCTGCTGGCCGGAGCCCGGCGCGGGATCCACGACGCGGAGTCGGTTGGCCCCCGGACGCCGGCGTGCTCGTCGAGGCGGCCGTCACCGCGGTCCGAGGGTCCGCCGAGGACCTACGGCGTGTCCCGAATGCCGGTCCTCGCGGTGGGTCGTCAGAGGCGGCGGCCCGGCTGCCTACCGAACTGCGGCAGCTCGTTGACAGCTGGTCGTGAACGGGCGGTGAGCAACTACGCCGTTATCGTCGTGAATTCGCCCGAAGTGGCCGGAATCACGGCGATTACGGTGCACTAACCACCGGGCCGAACCTCGACCACCCGGTCCCTGGCCTTGCGGGCGGCGCGGCGGGCGCGCCAGCCGAGGGAAGGCGCGACCTCGGTGTCCATGGCCTCGAGGATGAGCCCGCCGAGCACACTCAGGTTCTTGGCGAACCGGAGCTGCTGGCGGCCCTTCTCGGCCGGATCGGTCGCCTTCCCGACGGCGAAGCCGGCGGCTGGCGCCGTCGGTCGGGGCACGCGCCGCCGCCACGACGTTCCTCATGGCTGGCTTGTTCACAACCTGGTGGCACGCGACCGGTTTCGCGGTGGTGTTCGCCGGCGCGCTGCTGCTGCGCGAGGCGCTGTCGGCGAGGGGCGGCCGGTGGACCGCGCTGGTGACCCGGGTACCGCTGCTGCTGAGACTGCTGGCCTCGGTGGTGGTCAGCCGTCTTGCTGGCGCAGCGCCTGATCGCCTCGGCGTGGTCCGACACGGACACGTTCCTGCCGATCCTCGCGTGCGCGACCGCGGCGCTCGTGGTCGCAGCGCTGTTGCTTCCGGGCCGGAGTGCGTCGGTCGCCTCGCCGGCCAGCCAGCCACGAAGGAGGCCCCTGATCGTGACCGTCCGCAGCGCAGCACCGGCTGGGAATCGCCGGCGCGGCCTCGGTGCCTGCAGGTCACCGATGTTGCCGTCCCGAACGACCCGCAGGCGGTGGAGCGTAGCCTCCGCTGCCCGGTGTGCGGCGCCACCAACATCATCCGACGACCGGGTGGCCAAAGTGGGTCCGCACGCTGACCGACAACGCATCCGTCAGCGAGGGGGCGCGTAGAGGTGGTCGCCAGTGCTCCTCGCGTCCGCGGATCCGTCGATCCAGTTCCACAAGGCCGAGGTCATGGCCCAGGCCGCCTTGCTTCTGGCGGCCGAGGAGGCCGACGGCCACCGTCGGGTGGAGCCGGTGATCGACGAGGCCCACCTGCTCACCGCCGCCCAGCGGGAGGAGCTGCGCCTGCCCACCAACCAACGCCGAGATGGACTCGGCGAGCCCCTTCGCCGGCGTCCTCGTCGGCCGGCCCATGGTCAGCCGCTACCTGCGCATGACGCGTTCGCGGGCCTGGACGACCGCGTCGCCACCTGGTTCAGCCTGCGGCCCATGGAGTGGCCAAGCTGACCCGCGACTGATCCGACCGCCGCAGACCCGACAGGGCCGCCGATCGTTGCCCAAAGCATCCGTGGCCCGGTTGAAGCCAGTTTGCCCCCGGGGTCAGCTTCGGGAAGACCGGGCCTACTGCAGGTGCGGCGTCCCGGTCGGCTTGTGCAACTCGCGCTCGACGTCCTCCCACAGCAGGACGTCGCGCGGCTTGGCCTCCTCGCGGGCGTACCAGCGGAAGAAGATGACCGCGATGACGCCCCAGAGGTACATGCCGGCGCCGATCTTCATGATCAGGCCCGCCACCTGCTGGTCGGTGAGCGGGTTTGCGCCCCACAGGCGGGGGAACGTCCCGTAGATCGGGTAGAGCATGGTGCGCCCGAAGGTCAGGAACGAGGCCGGGACGGTCGGGATGATCGTCTGCATGAACAGGTAGACCATCTGGGTGAGCGGGGCGAGGCGAGGGATCTCCGGGTGCGGGCTCAGGATGGGCAGCCACATGAGCAGCGCCGACGTGAGCAACACGGCGTGCGCCACGAAGTGCAGTGGATGGTGGCGCAGCGTCGCCTCCACGATCAGCGGCCAGTGGCTGAGCACGAGGACGGTGTTGAACTGAACCAGGTTGGTGATCGGCTTGGCCACGCCCTTGACGGCGGCGAGCAGCCACCGGGGCGACAGCAAGCGCCGTGCCATCCACTCCGGCAGGCCGAGCAGCAGCAAGGGCGCAACCACGAGCGTGAATATCAGGTGCTGGACCATGTGGAAGCTGTAGAGGTAGTGCTCGGCAAGGTCGTGGATCGGCCAGTCCGACGCCAGCCAGAGCACTGCGACCCCGGCCGAGAACGCCACGACCTGGCGGCGGCTCGTGGCCTGAACGCCCTGCCCGAGTCCGCGGCGCGGGTGTAGGCGGTCCCGAGCAGGGACCGCCGTGGCCTTCGTGGCCTGAACGCCGTGACGGTGGACGGCCAGGAGGTAGGCGCCCCCGAGTAGGAAGACGACCACCCAGACGTCGGGGTGGAAATGCCAGTGCGGGAAACCGACCCGCGTGTGGTTTACGACCGCCAGCACGGCCGTACGCTCAGATCCGGTCCCAGACGTGGAAGGTCGTCAACACGATCGTATAGACGAACAGGGCGAGGATGATCCCGGCGACGAACAACCGCCGGAACAGCCGGCTGTCGAAGCGCAGGTGCATGAACCACAGCACGACGATGCTGAACTTCACCAGCGACATCAGGACCAGGCTTACCGGCAGGATCCAGCCCAGCGACTTGGCGTAGTAGATCCCCACCTCGGCCAGGGTGATGAGCCCGAGGACGAGCGCGACCTTGATGTACTCCGCATCGCTCGGGTGGGCGTGGCCGTGCTCGCCGCCGTGCTCGGGTGATTCGTGGGTGTGGGCGGTGTCGGTCATGGCGTCACTGGATGAGGTACACGAGGGTGAAGATCACGATCCACACGATGTCGACGAAGTGCCAGTAAAGGCCCACGAGCTCGACGGTTTCGGCCTTCTCCGTGGGAAGCCGTCCCTTGAGCGACAGCATGACCAGTGAGAGCAGCATCAGCACGCCGATGGTGACGTGGGCGCCGTGGAAGCCGGTGAGGGCGAAGAAGCTGCTGCCGAACAGGTTGGTGTGGAGCTTCAGGCCCTCGCGGATGAAGATCGTGAACTCGTAGACCTGCCCGCCCACGAACGTGGCGCCGAGGAAGGCGGTGGTCAGCAACCACACCCGCAGGCGGCGGTGGTCGCCGCGCTGGATGGCCGCGAGGGCGAGAACCATGGTGAGGCTGCTCATGAGGAGGACGAACGACGACACCGACGTGTAGGGGATGTCGTACACGTCCTTGGGGGAGATGGTGCCCTTGAGGCTCTGCCCCTTGTACAGCAGGTAGACCGAGATGAGGGCGCCGAACAGCAGGCACTCGGAGCCGAGGAAGGCCCACATGGCGACCTTCTCGTTGGTGAGCCCGGTCGCGGTGGGCGGGTGCGCGGGGGCCGCCTCGTGGTGTCCGCTCTCGGAAACCGCGGTGATGACGTCCGCCATCGGCTAGGCCCCCGCCTGGGAGACCGGCTCGAGGTCGGTGGACATCGACAACGCCTCCTCGGGCGGCTCCGGCTCGGTGGCAGGCTCCATGGCCCAGGCGTAGAGGCTGGAGATGATCCAGATGCCGCCCAGGATGCACACGGGCAGGAACCGGAAGATCAGCCCGTAGCAGACGACGGCGAGGCCGAGCGAGGCCACGAGCGGCCAGTACGACGGCGAGGGCATGTGGATGTGCTCCTCGCCGTGCTCGCCGTGCTCGCCGTGCTCGTCGCCGCCCGCGTCGACGTGCGCCGGCGCGCTCGCAACCTCCGCGGCCGCCAGGGCAGTCGGCCGGTTCGCGCCGGGGATGGCGGGCTGGTGGGGGCGCAGCACAGGCCGCCCGTCCGGGCCCTCCTCGTACTTGCGGTGCCACCAGTCGTCGCGCGCCGTGACGAGGGGCACGACGGCGAAGTTGTACTCGGGCGGGGGAGAAGGGATCGACCACTCCAGCGTTCGGGCGTCCCAGGGGTCCTCGGGCGCCAGCGTCTTGCTGCGGCGGGTCTTCACCACGTTGATGATGAAGACCAGCACGGACAAGGCGATGACGAAAGAGCCGATGGTGGCGAAGAAGTTCCAGAAGTCCCACCCGCGGTCCTTCGGGTAGGTGTAGATCCGCCGGGGCATCCCCTGCAGGCCGAGGATGTGGAACGGCCCGAAGGTCATGTTGAACCCGATCAGCATGAGCCAGAACTGGAGTTTGCCCAGCTTGTCGCTCAGCATCTTGCCGGTGAACTTCGGCCACCAGAAGAAAGCGCCGCCGAACAACCCGAAGATCGAGCCGCCGAACAGGACGTAGTGGAAGTGGGCGACGATGTAGTAA
Source organism: Acidimicrobiia bacterium (assembly GCA_023265045.1). Classification (GTDB taxonomy): domain Bacteria; phylum Actinomycetota; class Acidimicrobiia; order Acidimicrobiales; family AC-14; genus JAHFUQ01. Next base: position 9,044 of record JAHFUQ010000063.1, on the reverse strand, counting down.
GTGTCGGTCTGTTGCGTGTCGGATGGCACGATGGCGTGGGTGACACCCGAAAGTCCACCGATGGTGAACATGGTGACGAAGCCCACCGCGAACAGCAGCGGCGCGGTGACGCGGATCTTCCCTCGCCAGAGCGTCGACAGCCAGTTGAAGATCTTCACCCCCGTTGGTACGGCGATGAACATCGTCGACGCCGAGAAGGCGGCCGTGGCGACGGGACCGAGGCCGGTCACGAACATGTGGTGCGCCCAGACACCCCAGCCGAGGAACCCGATGGCAATGCCCGAGATCACCATCACCTGGTAGCCGAACAAGGGCTTGCGCGAGAACACGGGCAGGATCTCGGACACCACACCCATCGCCGGCAGGATGAGGATGTACACCTCGGGATGGCCGAAGAGCCAGAAGAGGTGTTGCCACAAGAGGGGGTCCGCGCCCGCGGACGCGTTGAAGAAGTTGGCCCCGAACTGCCGGTCGAACATGAGCAGGAAGAGCGCCACGGTGATGACCGGGAGGGCGAACAGCAGGAGGAACTGAGCCACCAGCGACATCCACACGAAGATGGGCATCCGGAACAGGCTCATGCCGGGGGCGCGCAGGTTGACGACGGTGACGATCAGGTTGATGGCGCCCGTCAGCGACGCCAGGCCGAGGATCTGGAGCCCGAAGATCCAGAAGTCGATGTTGTGACCCGGCATGTTGCGGGTGAGCGGGGCGTACCCGAACCAGCCGCCGTTGGGCGCGCCGCCCAGGAAGAAGCTGGAGTACATGAACAGCCCGCCCACCAGGAACACCCAGAACCCGAACGCGTTGAGCCGGGGGAAGGCGACGTCGCGGGCGCCCACCATGATGGGCAGGAGGTAGTTCGCCAGCCCTGCCGACAGGGGCATGACGACGAGGAAGATCATGGTCGTGCCGTGCATGGTGAAGACCTGGTTGTAGGCCTCGGCGCTCAGGAACGTGTTGTTGGGCGACCCGAGCTGGACCCGCAGCATCAGCGCCTCGATGCCGCCGATCAGGAAGAACAAGAAGGCGCTCGCCGAGTACATGATGCCGATCTTCTTGTGGTCGACCGTCGTCATCCAGTTCCATACGCCGCGCGGGTGCGTGGGCCGGCGCAGGAGGCGCACCGGCGACGGCCGCGCCGACCCGGGGGGCGGCGGAAGCTCGGCGGGGCTGGAAGTCGGCTGCGTGACGATGGCCATCAGGCGCCGGCCAATCTACTGAGTGGGGTCATGGGCTCGATCAATTGAGAGTTTGCAGGTAGGCGACGAGTTTGGCGATCTCGTCCTGGCTGAGGCCGAGGTTGGGCATCTTCGATCCGGGCTTCACGCCGGGCGGGTCGTGCAGCCAGCGCGACAGGTTGCCCGCGTTGAGGTCGAACATGGCGCCGGCGAACACCGATCGGCTCATCAGGTGGGTGAGGTTCGGCCCGACCATCCCTTGCGAGACGCCCTGGATCGTGTGGCACCCGGCGCAGCCCTTGGCCGTGAACAGCGCCTCGCCCTCGGCGGCGGGCGTGCCGGCGGCGGCCGCTTTGGCCGCCTGCTGCTGGTTCTTCACCCACACGTCGAACTCCTCGGGCGTGTGGGCGACGGCCCGCGCCCGCATGTTGGCGTGCGACAAGCCGCAGTACTCGGTGCACTGGCCGAGGTAGATGCCCGGCTCGTCCGCCTCGAAGTGCATGTGGCTGGTGCGGCCCGGGATGATGTCCTGCTTGCCGGCGAGGGGCGGGATCCAGAAGGAGTGGATCACGTCGGTGGGGTCGCCCTTCAGGGTGATGTCGACGTACTTGCCGGTCGGTATGTGGAGCTCATTGGCCGTCGAGATCCCGTAGTCGTCGTAGCGCATCTCCCACCAGAACTGGTGGCCGATCACCGTGACGTTGACCGCGTTCTTGGGCTGGCGCGACAGGTCGAAAATCGTCTTGATCGTCGGGATGGCGATCGTGAAGAGGATCAGGGCGGGGATCGCCGCCCAAGCAATCTCCAGGCGAGTGTTGCCGTGGACCTGGACCGGCTCGGGCGCGTCGTCGCGGTGGCGGAACTTGATGACGCTGTAGACCGCAAGGAACTGGACGAGGACGAACACCACCGCCGCCACGATGAAGACGGGGTTGATGAGGTGGTCGATCTGCCTCGCGACCGGCCCCTTGGGCTTCAGGGTGTCCTGGGGCGCGTTCTTGGCGCACGACGCCAGGAGCAGCAGCAACGGCGCCACCCTCGCGGTGACGCGCCAACGCTTCTTCACTGGGGGGAATGGTCCCTGCGCAACACGTCTCACTGTCGTCGGTCGGTCTGTCCGGCGTCCAATTAGGCGACAGTCACCTTGCCGGTCATCACGGTCGGGTGGATGTCGCAGCGGAAGTAGTAGGTGCCCGGCGGCGGAGCCGGGAACTTGTAGGTCATGCTCTGGCCGCCGATGACGACGGCCCCCTGGAACAGGGCCGGGCCGCTGTACGCCGCGTCGGCGTAGATGGCGATGTTGTGCGGCACCGTGTCGGCGTTGTCGAACCTGATGTCGGCGTCCCCGCCCGCGTGCAGGGTGATCTCCTTCTGGTTGAAGGCGACGGCCTTGGCGATCAGCTCGACGGCCTGCTCGTGCCCCCCGTGCTCTTCGACCTTGCGCTGGCCGGCCTTGGCCGCCACCAGGCCCCCGCCGATCATCACCAGCGCGCCGACGACGAGGCCCGTCATCACGGTCCGGGAGGAGAGCGAGGGCTTGAGGGCGATCAGGGTGCCCGAGGTCATGACGACCACGGCCACGCCGAGGGCGATGAACGTCGACGCCTGCTCGGGAACGGCGAGCAGGATCCGCGACATGAAGAACATCAGGCTGAAGATGGCGAAGAGCCCGACCACCGGGATGCCGAGCGGCATCAGGTTGGGCGCCCGGCGGGTGCGGTCGATGGACACGCTGGAGAGCCACCCGACGGCGGCGAAGATCATCAGGCCGACGCCGGGGATGGCGAACAGCGGCCCGGCGATGAAGGCCAGCATGACGAACCCGACGCCCAGCGCGGCCAGGGCCGGCCACCCCGGGCCGCCGGGGAGCCGCACGGGGCCTGCGGGCCGTAGCTCGGGCGGGCCGGCGTCGGCGGCCGCCGCCGGCGCGAACTCGTTCTCCCGGGCCACCGTGACGGCGAGGGCCCCGATGGGGGCGGCCCCGGCCAGGCCGAAGAACAGGGTGATGCCCATATGGTCGCCCGTGAACACGCTGTAGGCCACCGCGGCCACGAAGCCGAGCAGGGCCAGGGGGAGCAGGACCTTGGCGGGCTGGGTGATCATGCGTGGCGGCTGAACAGGAAGAGGGCGGTCATGATAAGGAACCAGGCGGCGTTCGTGTAGTGCCAGAAGGCGCCGACCGCTCGCATCGGGTCGTAGCCCTCGCGGCCGAAGTGCCCGACAATGGCACGGGCGCCGACCAACACGAGGGCGCCGACCGCCAGCGCCTGGTGAACGGCGTGGTAGCCGATCAGCAGGTCGTAGAGGGTCCCGTAGGCGTGGTCGGCGATCCCGAAGTTGGCCCGCACCAGGGAGTACCACTGGGCGTTGACGACGCAGATCCCCAGGACGGCGGTGAGGATGATGGCGTTCGTGGCGCTGCGCTGGTCGTTGCGGCGGATCGACGAGACCGCCCATTGCATCGAGAACGAGCTCATGGCGGCGGTGATGGTGATCACCGACGGGAGGTAGGTCGTGAGGTGGACCTTCGCCGGCGGCCACGACAGCGACCCGCTCTTGATGGTGAACCACGCCGCCAGCAGCGCAGCCAGGATCATGGCGTCGGCCATGACCAGCAGCAGGACGCCGATGAGGCTGGTCCCCTTGGGCACCTCGTCGGGTGGGCGCGGCGGGGCCAGCGCCTCCTTGGGGGGAAGGGCGGGGCTGGGCCCGTACGCGGGGACGAGACTCATGCGCCGACGATCTCGTCGTCAGGGGTGGGCGCGGCCCGCAGGTCGAGGGCGGGTGTCGCCGAGCGCACCTCGGGCAGGCGGTCGAAGTTGTGGCGGGGCAGGGGAATGGGCGCCGTCCATTCGAGGGTGTGCCCGGACCAGGGGTCGGGCGCGGCAGCCCGGCCGCGGCGCAGAGCCACGCTGACCAGCACGTTCAGCACGAACACCAGCGCGCCGAGGGCGAACACGCCGGCGCCGGCGGCCATCGCCAGGTTGGCCGCCCGCCAGCCGTCGTCGGCGCGGTAGGAGCTCGTGTGGATGGGCATGTCCTGCAGGCCGAGGACCAGGGCGGGCAGGAACGCCAAGTGGGCGCCGCCGGTCAGGAGCAGGACCTCGAGCTTGCCCATCATGGGCGAGAGGTGGCGTCCCCAGACCTTGGGACCCCAAAAGTGGGCGGCGGCGGCGATCGCCAGCGTGGCGGGGGCGAAGTACATCAGGTGCTGCTGGCCGACCTGCCAGTAGTCGGTGTGGTAGCTGCGACCGGCGGCGAGAGCCGACACGGCGCTGGCGCCCAAGCCGGCGGCCAGGACCGTCAGGAGGCCCACCACGTACATCATGGGGACCGACATCAGCCCGCCGCGCAGCTCGTCAGCCCCGTGCTCCTTGGCCGCCTCCCGCACGGTGAGCAGCCAGTTCACGAACAGGCTGGCGACCGGCGCCAGCACGACCAGGGCCCCGGCGGCGAAGAACAGGCGGGAACGAGGCAGGTTGACCACCTCGCTGCCCCATCCGAAGAAGGCGAGGACGCCGACGGCGCCGAGCGCCCCCATGGCCTTGGCGCGGTCGGCGATGGGCCGGCGCACGAAGACGGGGATGAGTTCGGACACCAGGCCCAGCACCGGGAGCACGAGGGCCCACAGCATCGGATAGGCGCCGAACCAGAACATCCGCTGCCACATGGCGGCCACGCCGCCCCCGCTGCCGGTGAAGCCGCTGAAGAGGTGGGCGCCGTAGTGGTGGTCGACGTAGAGCATCCCCATGGCGGCGATGAGCACGGGGAGGGCCAGCAGCATGACCATGCCCGAGATGAGCACCGACCAGGTGAACAGGGGCATGCGGCGGGTGGTGAGGCCGGGCGCCCGCAGCTTGATGATGGTGACGACGAGGTTGGCGGAGGCCGCCACCGCGGCGGCGAGCACCACGGCGATCCCGAGCACCAGGAACTCGACCGCGTCGCCCCGGAAGTTGGCCCCTTCGGGGATCGGCCGGTTGAGGGCCCAACCGGAGATGATCCGCTTGGCCCCGCGGATGAAGGGCGTGGCCGTGATCAGCGCGCCGCCCACGACCGTCAACCACAGCGTCATCGTGTGGAGGCGGGGGAACGCGAGCCGGCTGGCGCCGATCTGGAGGGGCACGACCATGGTCGCCACGCCGATCCAGGCGGGCAGGAGGAACAGGAACACCGAGAACGCGCCGTGGAAGGTGAACAGGCTCCGGTACTCCTGGTCGGTGAGCACCGTGCTGTCGGGGCTGGCGAGCTGGGCCCGCATCAGCAGGGCCAGGACCCCGCCCACGAGAAGGAACAGCAGCGCCAGCCCCAGGTATGCGCTGCCGACCGCCTTATGGTCGTTGGCCGCCGCGCCGCCGCCGAGGGAGGGCGCGACGGGCACGGCCGCGGGCGCGGCGTCCTCAGCCTGGATTTCCTCGGTGGGGACCTCAGTCAACGACATTCCCGGCGGACTCTATACAGAGGCCCTCCTGTCCTTCGAGTTGAGGAACGATGGCCTTCGAGTTGAGCAAGCATGGCGGTGGTGACTGCTCCGCCGGCGCCGACGTGGCCCCTGGTCCTGGCGCGGTGGTCGATCGAGCCCGGCGTGGTCGGGTTGCTGGCCGTGGCGGCCGTGCTGTCCATCCGTCGCCCGGGGCCGCGACCCGCCGTTTTCGGCGCCGGTTTGGCGGTCGTGGCCCTCGCCCTCCTATCGCCGGTGAGCACGTACGCCGGGGCCCTGCTGGCCGTCCACATGGTCCAGCACCTCCTCCTGGCGCTGGTGGCGGCCCCGCTGATCGTCGCCGGCCTCCCCCGAGTTCCGCGAGTCAGGCCGTTGCTGGCGTGGGCCGCCTTCGCGGCCGCCGGGTGGGTCGTGCACTTCTCGCCCCTCTTCGACCTGGCCCTGCGCAACCAGGCGGCCCACGCCTTCGAGCACCTGGTGTTCCTGGGGGCAGGACTGCTGTTCTGGGCGCCGGTGCTGGGCGGGCGGGCCGGTCGCGACGGCGGCATCTCGCACGCGGCGCGGCTGCTGTACCTCGGCCTGGCCATGCCCCAGAACACGTTCCTGGCCCTCGCCGTGTTCTCCGCCGACCACCCGCTGTACCAGACCTACGTCCGGATGCGCCGGTCGTGGGGGCCGTCCCGGCTGGCCGACCAACGTCTGGCGGGCGGGATCATGTGGGTCGCGGGCGACGTCACCCTCCTCGTGGCCGTGCTGGTGGTGGCCGCCCAGTGGGCCGCGGCCTCGACCGGCGACGAACTCGAAGTCGACCTCAACGCGGCCCCCCCGCCGGTCGATCAATACAAGCATGGCGACAATGCATCGTGACGCCGGCGGCGTAGTGCTCCGTAACGTCGTGCCGGCCCCCAGCGCCGTCGACCGTCCTCCGCGCCCCCGCCTCACCTGGCGGCAGGGCATGCTCAGCTCGCTGTTCGGCGCCTGGCTGATCTTCGGGCTGTTCATCGACGGCTGGGCCCACAACCACCAGAAGCCCGAGACGATCTTCACGCCCTGGCACTTCATCCTCTACTCCGGGTTCGCCGTCTGCGCCCTCTACGCGGCGTCGATCGTGCGCAAGGTGCACGTGCCGGGCGTGAGCGTCTGGGACGCGGCTCCCGTGGGGCACTCCCTCGTACTGGTCGGCATCGGCGTGTTCGGGCTCGGGGCATCGAGCGACCTGGCCTGGCACAGCCTGTTCGGCATCGAGGCCAGCCTGAAGGCCCTCCTCAGCCCCACCCACCTGGTCATGCTCATCGGCGCCCTTCTGGTGCTCACCGGCCCCTTCCGGGCGGGGTGGGCGGACGGCCGCCAGTTCCAGCCCACCCTCAAGCAGTTCCTGCCCACGCTGCTCTCCCTGGCCCTGGCCACCGGGCTGCTGGTGTTCTTCTTCCAGTACGTGACGCCGTTCCGGCGCGACGAATACGGCACGTGGGTAAAGGCCTACGCCATGTTCGTCACCCGCTTCAAGGGCGCGGGCGACGGGATCATCGAGAACATGCAGATCGTCGGCCTCATGTCGGTGCTGATCACGAACCTGCTCTACGTGGCCCCACTCGTGCTCGTGCTGCGCCGCTGGCGGCTCCCGTTCGGGACCGCGACCATCCTCTTCGCCGCCCTCACCACGTTCGTCGGCGGGCTCGACGCCTACGCCCGCCCCTGGCCGTTGCTCGCGGCTCTGCCCGCCGGCCTGCTCACCGACGCGCTCATCCGCCGTTTCCGGCCCGGCGCCGAACGCCCGTGGGCCGCCTACGCCGTCGCCTCGGCCGCCTCAGCGACGCTGTGGCTGGCCTACTTCGGGCTTTACCAGCTCGCCTACGGCGTCGGCTGGCCGGCCGAGCTGTGGGCCGGGTCGGTGGTCATGGCGACGATCTCCGGCTTCGGCGTCAGCCTGCTCGTCTTCCCGCCCCGCATCCCCGTCCCGGCCGGGGCCTGAGAACGACTAGCGCAGGATGAGCTGGTCGATCGCCATGGCCGCGAACAGCAAGCTCACGTAGGTGATCGAGTAGCCGAAGAGCTTCATCGCCCGCTGCGCGGTGGAGTCCTGGGACAACCGGTAGGCGTGCCAGGTGAAAAGGGCCCCCAGGGCCAGGGCGGCGCCGAGGTAGATCGTTCCCATGCGGCCGACCCAGTAGAAGACGAGGGTGAGCGCCCACAGGGCGAGCGTGTAGGCGAGGATCCGCCGGGCCGTCACGGCCAGGCTCGCCACCGCCGGCAGCATCGGCACGTTGGCCGCCGCGTAGTCCTCCCGGTACTTGATGGCCAACGCCCAGAAGTGGGGCGGCGTCCAGGCGAAGATCACCGCGAACAGCACGAACGGGGCCCAGTCCAGCCGGTTGGTCACCGACGCCCAGCCGACCAGCACGGGCACGGCGCCGGCGGCGCCGCCGATGACGATGTTCTGGGTCGACGTGCGCTTCAACCAGATGGTGTAGACGAACACGTAGAACAAGGTGGCGCTCAGGGCCAGCACGGCGCTGAGGAGGTTCACGAGCGTCGCCAGCTCGACGAAGGCCACGACCTCGAGGGCGACGGCGAACGCCAAGGCCTGGCGGGGCGTGACCTCGCCGGTGACCAGCGGGCGCCCCTTGGTGCGGTTCATGAGCTGGTCGATGTCGCGGTCGACGTACATGTTGAGGGTGTTCGCCCCTGCGGCCGCCAGCGTCCCGCCCACCAGGGTGGCGAGGATGAGAGCGAGCCCGGGCATCCCCCGCTGGGCGACGACCATCGTCGGGACCGTCGTCACCAGCAGCAGCTCGATGATGCGCGGCTTGGTGAGGGCCACGAATGCAGCCGCGCGGCGGCGAGAGGTACGGCTGACGGCGGGGGGCGGCATTCCGCCGCCGAGACTACGGCGTGCGCGCCGGTTTCCTCAAAGCAGCAGCTCGGCGACCAGGCGCAGGCCCGGTCGCCGAGGGGATCCCAAAGCGACGTTTACCTCTTGCAGAAGGCGATGTGCCGCGCCCAGCCGGCGCGGGGGCCGACTACGAACTGCGCCTCGTCGTGCTGGTCACGGGCGCAACGGTGGTGGGTGTCGGGGAGACCGCCGCGGGCGGCGGGGCCATCCCGGACTGCCAGTGGGCGACAAAGTCCCCCGAGCTGTTGGACGTGACCTGGTTGGTCGTGCGCCCGTCGGCTGTCACCTCGAAGATCTCGACGCTCTTCTTCAGTGACTGGTAGGCGACGCGGCTGCCGTCGGGCGAGAACGACGGGCCGAAGTCGCCCAGCTTGTGGTTGGAGACCCGCTGCTGGTCGCTTCCGTCGGCGTTCATCACGAAGATGTGGCTGACGCCGTCCCGCGCGCTCTGGAAAACGATTTTCGTGCCGTCGGACGACCAGCTGGGCAGTTTGTCGGTGGCGTCATTGTTGGTCAGCCGAACCACGTT
>JAHFUQ010000199.1 GCA_023265045.1 Acidimicrobiia bacterium | reverse complement strand
CCCTGTGCCGATGGCGACCAGCCGCAGCCAGCCGCTCATGGGGCTCCGCCCGTCAGCGGGCGCGGATGCGGTTGTTGCGAGGGTTATGCTCCAACTCGACCGAACCGAGGTGCTCGAGGAGGGGCGGGACGTACATGGCGAACCGCCCCCGGTAGCCCTTGCGCAGGCCGTACCACCCGCCGACGGGGTTGGACTCGGACCGGCCCCACGCCTCCAGCGTGCCCTCCTTGGCCGGCTTGTTCTCGTCGGCGCTGCCCAGCTCCATCCAATCGCCGCGTTCGGAGAGCATGGTCGGGACGTCGTCGAGGCAGCGGGCCAGGTACTTGAGCTTGGTGGACCCGACCTGGCAGACCAGCTCAGGCGGGTCGACGGAGTCGTCGCGGTACATCTGGTACTCCGACGTTCCCGGCGGCGTCTGGAGGACCCACGGATCCTCCGCGGTACCGGTTCCGGTCACGGGCTCGGGCATCGGGATGACTCCTCTCGAGGCTCAGTCGGTCATGAGCCGGCTGCGGAGGCGTTCCACGGCCCGGAGGCTCTTGGCGAGTTCCTCCTTGGTCCGGCTGTCGTCGGCGCTCGCCGCGGCCGCGAGACGGTCGAGGCGACGGTTCTCGGCGGCGCGGATCGCTTCCTGCTCGTCGGCCGGGTGGCGGCGCAGCGCCCGGTTGAAGGCCTCGTTGGCGTCGCTCGCCCGCTCCAGGCCGAGGGCCTCGGCGATCTTGCCGAACCCTTTGGCCTGGCCCCGGAGGACCAACGCCTGCTCGTCGATGTCAATCATTTCGATGGCCATCAAGGCCTCCTTTTCACCGCAGGGGTGGCGGGGGTGGGGACGAGACATGCCGGTCCACGAAGGTGAGACAGGCCCGCACCATCTCGACCGTCTGCCACGTGTGACCCCGCTCCTCGAGGAACTGGTCGACGTCGAGCGGGCCGTTGGTTTCGTCGATTGCCGAGAGGACGGAGCGGACGACGTCGTCCAGCGTGACGCCGTCGAAGCCGGCCACCGAACGGTCGAGAAGGCTCGCGGCGCGCTTGCGGCGCTGGCGGGCGACCTGGTCGCCGTTGTCGGCGTCGTGGATGAGGGCGTCGCTCACCGGCGGCGCCGCCTCTGGCGACTGGTCGGACCCGACAGGCGGGGCCGACCGGCCACGGCCGTGGCCGAGGGTGGGGGCGGCGACGCCACCAGTGCGGCCGGCGGCCCGGTCAGGGCGACGGTCTCGGCCGCGCCGGGGGCGATGCGCACCGGCGTGGGCCGGATGCCGGCCTGGCGGATCATCGAGTTCACCTCGCGGGCCTGGTCGGGCAGGACGAGGGTGACGACCGCACCCCGGGCCCCGGCCCGCGCCGTCCGGCCGGAACGGTGAAGGTAGGCCTTGTGCTCGGTCGGCGGGTCGACATGGACGACGAGGCTCACGTCGTCGACGTGGATACCCCGGGCCGCGATGTCGGTGGCGACCAGCACCCGGGCCGACCCGGTGGCGAACGCGGCCAGGTTGCGCTCCCGTCGCGCCTGGGAGAGGTTGCCGTGGAGGTCGACGGCGGGGATGCCCTGGCGGCTGAGGTCGCCGGCCAGCTTCTTGGCCGCGTGCTTGGTCCGGGTGAAGAGGAGGCTGCGCTCGCGTCCCGAGGCCAGCTCCTTGACCACCGCCGCCTTGTCGCGGGGCTGGACCGTGAACGCGTAGTGGTCGAGCTCGGGCGGGGTGGACACGACGGCATCCACGGAGTGGACGACCGGATCGTGCAGGTAGCGCTGGACGAGGATGTCCACCGCGCCGTCGAGGGTGGCCGAGAAGAGCAGCCGCTGGCACCGGGCTGGCGTCCGGTCGAGCAGCCGCTTGACGGCGGGCAGGAAGCCGAGGTCGGCCATGTGGTCCGCCTCGTCGAGCACCGTCACCTCCACCGCGCCGAGGTCGCAGAGGCGCTGGGAGATCAGGTCCTCCAGCCGGCCGGGCGTCGCCACGAGCACGTCGACGCCATGGCGCAGCGCCGCCACCTGCGAGCTCTGGCCGACGCCGCCGTGGACCTTGGCGACGCTCAGCCGCATAGCCCGGACGAGCGGGGTCATCACGTCGGTCACCTGGGCCGCCAGCTCCCGGGTCGGCACGAGCACGAGGGCCCGGGGCATGCCGGGACGCCGGGCCCGGCCCGAGGCGGCCACGGCGACCACCGTCGGGACGGCGAAGCCGATCGTCTTGCCGCTGCCGGTGCGGGCGCGCCCGAGGACGTCGCGGCCGGCGAGGGCCGTCGGCAGCGTGGCGGCCTGGATGGGCAGCGGCACGTGACAACCCTGGGCGGCGAGCGCCGCGACGAGGGCGGAGGGGACGCCGAGCTCCGCGAAGGTGGCCGCCGGTGTGGCCGTCGATACTGTCGGCCGCGGCACCACGGCGACGCTCACGCGCCCGGGTGCGTCGCGGCGTACGGACGCCAGTGGCTGCGCCTGACCGCCGGTGCGGGGCTGGCGGCGCTTGCTCGGGCGGGCGGGACCGCCGACGCGGGAAGAGGTGGGCAAAGAGTTCCTTTCGATGCAGCGGTGGCCGTCAATGCGGTGGCCACACGCTTCGAAAGCGGAAACCGGCGCTCTGCGCCTTGCACTCGACCTCGACGACCCAGTGTGGACCGCGTGCTGACCATGGTAGCCCAGGCTCGCTCGCAACGGGCCGCCGTTCACGGGCGATTGCCGAGCCTGGGTCATCTTCAATGCCGAAGCTCCCGATGGCTCATTTCGAGTCCGGCCGCGACATCGCGCAGATGGATGAGCCCGGCGACATAGCCGCCGAGAAGGAGATCGGCCAGAACCTGGGCGGCCCACACATGAGGCTGGCGGGCGGCGACGGCGACGACCAGGGTGACGATCACCAGCGCCAGCAGCACCAGCAAGACGTGCCGCCGCCGTCGCAACGTCTGCCTTGTGGCGGCGCGGCTCCGGCCGTCGGCCAACAGGGCCGTGCCCATGCGATGAAGCGTGCCCATGCGGTCCGCGGTGCCCATGCGGTCAAGCACGCTTGCGACCCGGGAGGAGCACACTGCGGCAGTCGGCGCAGAGCCACCATTCGGGCGCGTGCCCGGGCGGGGTCGTGGGATCGCCCGAGAACGAGCCCCGGCATCGACCGCACAGGCGCGGTGGAACGAGCGAAGGGGCGGGGGAATCCACGGGCATGACGCTCCTCGTTGTGGACTCAGAAGAGGCGACAGGCTCGTCCGTGCAGATCGGGACGGGAAGGTTTCGTCGTACGAGACGAAGCGTCTCCACCAAGTGGCGGTGCCTCTAGGGTACCAGCGGCGGGAGCACGTTAACGAAAAGAGATTCTGTGGCAACAGGTACGGTCAAATTCTTCAACGCCGAGAAGGGCTTCGGCTTCATTTCGCGTGAGCAGGGCGACGACGTCTTCGTTCACTACTCGAACATCCAGGGTGGCGGCTACCGGTCGCTCGACGAGGGCCAGCGCGTCGAGTTCGACGTCGCCCCCGGGCGCAAGGGTGAGGAAGCGCAGAACGTCCGCGTCATCTGAGGCCGTCCTGAAGGCCTGAGAACGAGCCGCCGGGAGACCGGCGGCTCGTTCGCGTTCATGGCGGCCCTGGATCGGCGGCCGGTAGCCGACGGCCGAGCACAGCAGCCAGTACCTCGGCGTTCCGTTCGATCTGGGCGTCGATGCCGTGGCGGGCGACGGCGTTAACACGGGCGGCGCGACCCATCGCGGCCCGGCGCTCGGCGTCGCCGATCAGCGTGCGGATCCGGCTGGCCAGGCCCCCGACGTCACGAGCCGGGGCGAGGAGCCCGGTCACCCCGTCCACCACCGAGTCCGGCACACCGCCCGTGCGGTAGGCGACAACGGCCTTGCCGCACGCCTGCGCCTCGAGCAGGGAGAGCGGCCCGCCCTCGATCACACCCGCGTGCAGGACCACGTCAGCGGCGTTGAGCACGTCGACGACGTCCGCGCGCCACCCCGCGAACGTCACCGGGTCGCCGAGGCGTTGTCGGCCGAGGGCCCGGACGCGGGCGGCGTAGACGGGAGAAGCCGAGGTGGCTCCGACGATGGCGAGCCGCCAAGGGGGCTCATCCGGTAGTTCCGCCGCGGCTTCGATCAAGTCCTCGATCCGCTTGCCGGTCGAGCCGCGTCAGGGCGACCACGAGCGTGTCGGGGCGCGCCGCTCCGAGCGAGGCGCCAACCGTGGCATCGCCCTCGGCGGGGCTGAAGCGCTCGAGGTCCACGCCGTCAGGTGGCGCTGAAGGGCAGGACGAGGTTGCCGCCCGGCGTGCTGTCGAAGTTCCCGTCCAGGGCGGACTGATCGTCCACCGCCAGAATGGGCTGGTCGCCCGTCGCCGCATCCGGATCGCCGAGCACGGTGACGGTGTAGGAACCCTTCCTGAAGATGTCGGGCGCCCCCTCGTCGGCCAGGAACACGCGGACGAGACGGGGCTCCCTCGATCGCACCAGGCCCCTCATTCGCACCGGCGGGGCACCCCCCACCACCTGGTGGACGAGGACGCTCTGCCTCGTGCCGGGGGGCTGACTCATCTCGGCGACGGGCCGGTTGAACGTGATGTCGATGAACCGCACCGACTCGTCCTGCTTGAAGATCGCCTTGGTGTTCGGAGGGAGCGGGAAGGACAGTCCGCCCGCCGAGCTCACCTGCTCGTTGGCGCGCCGGAAGTCGACGGCGGTCACCTGGAGCGGGTTGGACTGACGCGACCGGCCGACGTAGAACCAGCTCTCGAAATCGCTCGCCGCCATGTCGGCGCCCGTGGGGAAGGTGAGAGCTGTGCGCGGCGTCGTGTTGTCGGCGCGCCGGGCGGGAAGGCCGAAGGCCTGGCCGTCGAGATGGTCGCGTCGCTGCTGGCGTGCCACCTCCCGCCAGATGACGTGGCCCTTCAGAGTCACTCGCACCCTCGTGGCCGTCGGCGGCCGGCTCACCGCCGCCAACGCCGCGGCGTCGACCCTGCGCCGGCGGCCGCCTCCTCGCGTCGCGCCCGCCGTCCCCAGGCTTTCCGGCTCCACGCTGGCGATGAGTGCGAACGGGCCGGGCCGTAACGGTGCCGGCCCGACCGTCGCCTTGGTCCCGAAGCGCCACACGATCACACGCTTGTCCGCCGGGTCGATGGCGACGTCCCCGTCGACGATGGTGGCCTGGAACGTCTTGGTCGGGCCCGACGTCTGCCCGTCCGTCTTCCAGGGCGTCTCGACCGTGACGATCACGCTGGCATCGGTGACCGAGGCCGGGTCGGGCGCGGCGTCCAACGTCATCCGCAACTCCAGCGAACCGTCCTCCTTCAGCTCGAA
>JAHFUQ010000198.1 GCA_023265045.1 Acidimicrobiia bacterium | reverse complement strand
GGTCGAGGTGCGGGTGCTGCATCACTTCAACGACCCCGCCCACTACCTCCCCAAGCGCGACGAGACCGGCCGGATAATCCCGAGCGACCCGAAGGACCCCGGCCCGATCGGTCGTCGCCAGGACCGCGCCGCCATCAAGTTCGAGGGCCACTTCTGCGGCTGGGTCTACCCCGGGCCGACGCCGGAAACCGAGCGGGACCGCATGATCGCCAACCGCATCGCGACGGTCAAGTACGTCCAGCACCTCGCCAAGAACAGCCGCGACGCCGCCCGCGCGCTGGGAGCCCACATCGAGCGAACGGGCGACGACGAACTTGACGACGACATGGTCACGATCGCCGACGACGTCGCCAAAGGTGCGCCGGCCTCCGGTCTAGCTGCAGCTGTCGGCCAGGACGCCCGCGCTGCCGACGACGTGCGCCGCCCCGGCAAGAAGCCCCGGACGAACAAGCAGCGCGGCAGCGACGGCCAGCGTCCCCCTGCTCAGCCCAGGCCGAACGCCGGGTTCAAGCGCATGTTCGACGCCTACGACGACGAGGACACCAGCGAGGAGGATCCGTGACCAAGGTCCCTATCCGGCTGCCCTACGGGCCGCATTGGAACGGCCTCGAGCTCGTCGAGGGGTTCAACTCGAGGCTGCGAGGTGACCTGCTGATGTCGCTGCAGGGAGCGCTCGCCGCGACAATCGACGCCCGAGGTCTCCTGCTCGTCGTCGGCCCGGCTGGAGTGGGCAAGTCGTTCGGTGTCGCCCGGGCCCTCGAGTGGTGCCTCGGCCGGGCATCCAATGAGGCCAAGGAGGAGTGGCTCGACTACGCGACCTGGGCGAGGGGCTACACGCTCCTGCGGGAGCTCCACGCCCAGATCATCGCCGACGGCCGCGCCGACGACCTCAAGCCCCGCCAGCTACGTCACGACCTGCGTCTAGCACTCGGCGAGCGGCGACGAGTACTCGTTGTCGACGAGGCACAGTGGGTCTCGACCGAGTCGCTGCTGGTGCTGACCAAGTTCCTCGACTCGTACGGCTCGATGTTCGCGCTCGTCATCATCGGCACCGAGGAGCTTCTCGAACGCAACAAGCTGCCCGACGTCATCCGGTCTCGGATATCGAGCCGAATCGACGTCGACCCGCTCAGCGACAGCGAGGTTGTCCCCACCCTCCACGACTTCCACGACATCTTCACGACCGCCAACACCCAACAGCTCCGCTACGTGAACAGGACGCGGGCGCTCGGCGAGCTGCGTTGGTGGGCACAGTTCCTCACCGCGTGGTGGCAGATGCACCGCCAGGTCGGTTACGAGCTCGGCGACGAGGTGATGGCCGAGATCGCCGCGATGGTGCCGTCGACCGCGAGGGACAAGAAGCGTCGGAGGCGGGCGACATGAACCCCATCAGCTGCGTTGTGCACCGTGACACGTCTGCCACCTCCCGCTGGCTTCGCGCCCTGCCCTTCACGCGCGAGCGTGTCGGAGTCGCCGATCTCCTCGACCTCGCCGACGCCAGCGTGTTCGCCTTCGCCGACGCACTCCTCGAAGGCATGGGCAAGACGGAAGCGAGGTTCGCGATCAAACGGCGCTCCGAGCCGTTGATCGCCGCCTGGCTAATCAACCTGGCCCCGTTCGACGTGGTCATCCCCGACGCGCAGCTCCTCGACCCGGCCGGGGTGATCGAGGCTGCCCGGTGGTTCGCCGGCTACGGCGCCCGGGTTTGGGTGTGTGCCGCCACCCCCAGCACCCAGTTCCTGAACGAAGCCGCTCGCGAGCTTGAGCACCGCGTCACCGCAGACGCCGTCGCCGTCAAGACCGCTGAGGGCGAGCTTCGCGACTACATGGACGCCAAGCCACCGATCGAGGAAGTGCGCGTCACCCGGCTGTGGCCGCGTATGCCGCAGGTGGATGGCATCGTCTTCCGCTCTACCTGCCAGCGCCTCCTGTCGCCCGAGGACTTCGCACGCGTCGACGCCGAACTGGTCGCCACCGTCCGCCAGGTCACCAGCGCGCTTCCCGTGCCGTTCACCACCCCGGCCCGAGCCCGGGAGGTGTACCGACTGCTG
This sequence comes from Acidimicrobiia bacterium, assembly GCA_023265045.1. Lineage (GTDB taxonomy): Bacteria > Actinomycetota > Acidimicrobiia > Acidimicrobiales > AC-14 > JAHFUQ01. The sequence continues at coordinate 3,235 of JAHFUQ010000198.1, read as the reverse complement.
CGCGACCTCATCCGCACCGCCGACGACCCCGAGCACGTGATCCTCCGCATGCGCGCAGCCCAGGCTGTGCTCACCCTTCGGGGATGGCGCATGCACATCGACACGCCGATGCTGGTCGGCGCCGCAAGCGTCGTTCCACGCCTCGGCGCGTTCGAGGCGACCGGCGCCTGGCGGCTCTTCGACACCTACCGTGACCCCGACCCCGGTGCCGCCGCGGCGCTCTACCTCGCCGGCGCGGACCCCCAGTTCATCCGGGCGCTCAGCGTCGGCGACGTCGACGACGACGACCCCAACGGCGCGCTCGCTTGGGAGACCGACGACGGACCCATCGGCGTCGACCACGGCGGCACCCGGTTCATCCGCACGCTCGCGACGTTCCGCCGCCTTTGCGGCGCATCGTCCGAAGATCCGCTGTTCGTGACGAACCAGGCGCTCCGGGGTGGGAGTGCCAGCGCGAAGCCGATCAGCCACAAGCTGCTCCGTCGGCTCCTCGACGTGCCGGCGGCCGAGATCGGCGTCAGCCCGACGCGGGGGAAGGTCCGGGCGCACCCGGACGCCACGCAGTACGTGAAGCACTTCGGCGTGACCCTCACCTGGCTGTTCCACAACGCCCGCCTCGAGAAGGAGGGCAACGATGCCGGCGTCACCGCGTGAGCTGCGCCCGATCAACGGCGGGTTTGTCCGCGACCGCCGCATCCTGGGCCACCTGTCGCAGCGCACCCTCGCCGCCGCGCTGGGCGCGACCCAACAGGTGATCTACCGCATTGAGCACGGGATGCGGCAGAACGAACTCGACGTGTCATTCCTCGTCGATCTCGCCGAAGCGCTCGGCGTCTCCGTCACCCAGTTATTCGCCGGCGGGGAGAGCGTCGTGCCGCGCAGCGCCTGCGGTGACGTCTGCGACGAAACCGACCCGGCGGCGGTTGGATCCGTGCTGGCGTCGACGAGCGACTGGGTCATCGTCGACGACATCGCCGACGCGCTCGGCTGGACGCTTGAACGAACCTTCGTCGCCCTCGACACCCTTGCCGAGCGACTGGCGCCCGTTGGACAACGTCTCGCGTGGTTGAACGACCGGGAGGTGCGCCTGGCTGGCGACGTCGACGACGAACCTGCCGTGCGGCGCGTGACGCGCCGCGCCGTCGAGACGTTCGGACTTCAACAGGAGGAGGCGTTCGTGGTCGCGCTGGCGGCAAACGGGGGCCACACGGCGCGTCATCGCTACACCCTCATGACGCTCCGGCGGCTCGTCCGCGCCGGACTCATCACCACCGCGCCCGTCGTCGACGGCAAGCAGGATGACGGCCCGCGCCTCACCGACCTCGCCCGCTTCAACCTCTTCCTCGACGAGCTCGACTGGCCGGACGGTCGCACGATCCCGGCCGTCGAGAGCCGCACCACCGCTTCCCGCTGGCCTGCCGGCCCCGCGGCGTAGACGACCCCGGGCGGCGGAGCGCTCCACCGCCATCCGTGCAGGAGCGGCGTCCTAGTTAGTGTTAGTTGTGCACTTGCCTCCGGCATTACGGCCAATGCCGAGAAGCAGGTTGCCGCACCGACATTGGCCGCCGTGGCCCGGCAGCGCCGCCAGGCGCTGCTCTGGTGCCCGGCCACTCGTCCGGGCCGCACGAGACCTCGGGCTGCTGGTGCTGCCCCCCGCAGCCGAGGGGACTTGGGGACCACTCGTTCAGGGACGAGGGCCGACTCGGCGGAACCACTCGGCGAGCAGAGGGTCGACGTGGGCGTGGCGGCGCTCGGCGCGGACCAGCACGCCCATTTCGACGAGGGCCGTCCCCGCCGCCCGGGCGCTGCCGGAGGACAACCGCAGGCGCCCGGCGGCGGCGCCGGTCAGCGGCTCCCCCCAGGCCACCAGGCGCGAAACCCGGGCCTGGGCATCGGTGAGGAAGCCGGCGGTCGAGGTGAACTCCTCTCGGCAGCGATCGAGGGCGTCCTCGACCGCCCCGGCCAGCTCGGCCAGGTCGATGGTGCCGCCGTCGTCCACCGTCGCCCAGGCGGCGTCGGCCACCAGCATGGCGCGTTGGGGATGACCGTCGGTCACCTCGAGGTAGCGACGCAGGGCGGCCGGGGTGATGATGCGGCCGCTGACGCCGAGGCGCTCTTCGACGTAGGCGGCCAGGGCGTCTGGGTCGAAGGGGCCGAGGTGGAGGCGCTCGGCCTGGCCGTACAGGGGCCGGGAGCGGTCGGAGAACAGCATCTCGGTCACCGACTGGTCCGAGCCGGCGAACAGGTAGGACACCGACTCGGCATGGTGTTGGATCTGGGAGCGGATGATGGCGTCGGCCCGGGCCACCTCGGCGATGGACTGGAACTCGTCGAGCACGACCACCACCCGCCGCCCGAGACGCTCGGCGACGGCCCGGGGCACGTCGAGCACCGCCTCGAGGGCCCGGGCGTCCGACGCCGCCGGCGTGCGCAGGGCCACGTTGACCACCCCGCCCGCCACGTCCAGCCCGGACACGAAAGGCAGCACCTTGGCCGCCGCCCTGGCCAGCGGCCCGGCCGGAAGACGGGACCAGGCGTGGCCCATGCGTACCGCCACGTCGTCGAGGGTCTGGACCCCGAGAAGGTCGACGATGACCACCGCCAACTCCTTGGTGGCGTCGCCGTCGGCGGCCAGGCGGCGAACCAGCGTGGTCTTGCCGTAGCGGCGCGGGGCGGTGAGCAGCACGAAGCGCCCTCGGGCCGCCCGGTCGGCCAGGGCGGCCAGCACGTCATGGCGGCCGACCACTTCGCCGGCCGGGGCCGGGCCGGTGACGACGAACGGCGACGCCTGCGTTCGCATCGTGCTGCTCCTTCCCGCAGTTGTTTCCTGCTCTGCGAAGCATACTCGGCCTGCTGTTGGGAGCATAGAACCCCCCTGAGCTCGGCGGTGCCGCTTTAGCGGGCCGGCGGCGCCCGGGACGTCCCCAACGCCGTCGGGCCGGCTGAGCGGGTGCGGTCGGGTGCGGGACGGACAGCGCTAGCGCGAGCGTCAGTAGCGACTCGGATGCCACGCAGCGTGGCAATGTCAGTGGTGCATGGTCCTGAAACCGGTGTCAGTGGCGCAGGATCCACTGACAAAACCTGCAGGAAACAGGCCTGTCAGTAGCGCATGGTCGGAGTACCACCTGGCTGTTGCGGCGGCTGGTGTTCGGTCTCGAGGCCAACCCCGCCGGCTTCGAGCTGCCCCTCGGCGACACTGCCCGTTGCCTCGGTCTGGGCGACAAGGGCGGGCGCA
>JAHFUQ010000062.1:6910-22118 GCA_023265045.1 Acidimicrobiia bacterium | reverse complement strand
GCCGGTCGGTTCGCCGCCTTGCCCGACCTCGACGTGGCGCTCGGGCGCCGGGTTGCGGTCTCGGTGGCGCCCGGCGGCGTGGGGTGGGCCGGGCTGGCGGGCGCGGCGCGCGCGGGCGTCGTCCTGCGAGCGGCCGCGGGCGCCCTTTCAGCGCCGCCCGACCAGCCCGACCGCCTTGACCGCCTTGCCGGGCCTCCGGTCGACGTGGGGGACTGGATCGACGATCCCAGCGCCGACCTTCCGGAGGGCGACCCGGGCGCGGTGTGGGCCGGCGTCCTCCACGCCCTGTCCCGGCGGGCTGCGGACGCGGTCGAGCGGATCAGGGCGTTGCAACCGGAGTGGGACCGCATGGTCGTCATCGGCGGCGGCGGGCGGAGCGAGCCGTGGCTGCGGGCCAAGGCGGCGATCACGCCCGTCCCGGTGTGGAGGTCGGCCGCCGTTGAAGCGGCGGCACGCGGCGCGGCGGCGTGTGCGGGCGCGGCGACCGGATGGTGGCCGAGCCCGGGCGCCGCGCCGGCGCCGCCGATGGCGAGGGTGGACGGCTGACGGCCGCCCGGGTTCTCCGGCGTCGGAACGACCCAGACGGTTCGTTCGACGCCAGATGTGCGTCGGACGCCGCAGAAGAGGGCTGCCTGGGGTCGACGCCGGCTGTGCTGCGGGACGCCTCGGAGCGGAGGGCTACGTCGGGTTGATGCCGCGGATCAGCCGGGAGGCCTCTGCGAAGGCCAGCGTGCCGGCGATCTTGCCCGAGCGCCGGCCTTCGATGTCCGCGTCGGCGAAGTGGATACCTCCGTACCGGCGTGACAAGCCGGCTTGCTCGGCGGCCGCCGTGAACGTCGGCCAGGTAAGCGTCACCGGTGAGGCCGGAACGGCGCCCGGCTCCACCTTGGAGCTTCCCGGCGCGATGGTCGCCGAGGCGCCGAACGTGTCCGCCCGGGTGAACTGCCGCAGCACCTCGGCCGCCGCGGCGCTGAAGGTGCTGTGGCCGGACGTGAACTCGGCGAACGGCGGGGTGGGGAAGGTCGTGGGCTGGTAGGGGACCCACGTCGCGCCGTCGATTGACTTGGTGCCCTGGCCGGGCCCGCCCCACGCTTGCACCTGCTGGCCCGCGAACAGGTGGCGGACGGCCGTGACCGGTCGCACCGAGTCGAAGGCGATCTTGTTGTCCCACGCGACGATGCCGGCGTCGAACAGGCCGTTGTTCAACGCGAAGAAGAGCTGGGCGTCCCGGTCGAGGCTGTGGTGGGCGTTGCGGGCGACAACGCCGGCCAGCAGGTTCCAGTGGCCGGGCGGCTGTTCGGAGCGAGGGCCGTCGGCCCAGTACTCGGCGATCGCCTTCTCGGTGTCGGTGAGCTGGGCGCTGTAGCCGAGCACCTCCTGTGCCTGCTGGACGTACTGCGGCGTCCCGACCTTTGCCGGCGGCAGGGCGGAGCGGAGACGGTTCGCGAGGACCAGCGCGAACGGCTTGACCTTGTTCCAGAAAGGAGCGACGTACGCCGGGGTCACGACTGTGCCCGCTCCGTCGACGTAGCGCAGCGGCTGCCAGCGGTTCGCGTCGTGCACGGTGGAGGGAACGAAAGCGGAGCGCAGGTCCATCGGCTCGTTCACCGGGGCGTAGCCGGTGTAGTCGGAGTAGGGGGCGCCGCCGTTGACGTCGCCGAGCTGGTTCGAGCCGTCGTGGTGGCGGAACTCGAGCACGGCGCGGGTCGCCCGGTTGCCGACGCCAGTGGGCGTCGTGACGTCCTCGCTGGTGTCGGCCGGGTTGTAACCGCGGGAGGCCATGATCTGGGCGAAACCGGGCGTGCTGGCGGGGAAAAGGTCGACGCCGGCCCGGTAGGCGGCGAAGCTGATGGCCTGCTCCTTGTTGGCCACCGTCCACTCGCCCGCCGGGCGGCGCAGCGTGGCGCCGAGCTGGGTGCCGAACGCGGTGTCGTCGTAGGCCGCCCACGCGTCGTACATGCACGTGTGGACGACGGCCAGCGCGCGTGCGGTGACCGGGGGGCCGAGGCGACCGAGGCGCACGGCGTCGAGGAGGGCGTCGTTCCACACCAGGACGATCGAGTCGGGCATGGCCCGTGACGCTAGTGCGGGGGCTTCTGAAGCCGCCGGCGCTGGGGGTCGATGGTGGCGCTCGGGTCTCGAGCTGACTCGACGCCGGCGTGGAAGACGGCAAACCGGTGGGCGGCGGCGCCGGCCAGGAGCATGATGCCGGCGGGTACGCGCGTGGCCGGGCGGAGGCTGAGGGCGCCGCCGGAGGCCGTCGCGACGATCGCGAACTTCGCCAGCCGAGATCGTGGCGCCCCGAGGCGCCGGTGCATCGCCCCCGCGGCGCCGAGCTCGAGGGCGGCGCCGCTGAGCGCGGCCCGACGGGCGGGGGCGTCGCCGCCGCACAGCAAGGCGACGCCGCCCGAGCTCGCCAGTGCGCCTCCCGCGAACACGAACGGCAGCTCGCGGCGAGCGCCGTGCCAGGCCGGGACGGCGGTGTCGGCGATGAGCACGGCGGTGTAGGTGGCGAGCACCGGCGCGAGGCCGGCGGCCGCGGCTTCGGCCGCGTCGACCACCGGTCGCGGGAGGGGGACGACGTGTGCGGCGGTGGCGACCGTCGTCGCGCCGCCAAACCCGGCGAGCACCCACGAGCCCACGCTCATCGGCGACGTCGGCTTGGCGACGCGCAGCATGTTCAGGAAACGGGCGGGGCGGCCGAGATCCTTGATGAGGAGGGCGGTGCTGACAACGGTCGCGGCCGTGGCCGCGAAGCGGCACCGGCGGGCGAGGCGACGATCGCCCGTCAGCCGCGCCCCGGTTGCGAGCAGCGTCGTGCCCGCGGCGACGCCGCCGGCGAAGAAGTAGGCCGGGACGTACCACTTCCAGACGGGCGCCTTGAGGACGGGCTGGCCGTAGTAGGACCGGGTCACCGGCGCCTGCCGAGGAACGCCGACGCGACCGCGACGACGAGGGCGCCGGCGGCGCCGGCGGCGGCCTTCCACATCCCCTTGAGGTCGCGGGTGGCGTCGGCGGGATCCGGCGGTAGCCCGTAGACCTCGGGGTCGTCGAGGAGGAGGAAGAACGCGCCCATGCCGCCCACGCCGCTGCTGTCGGGATCGGCGCCGTAGAGCTGGGCGCTCGGCACCTCCGCGACCCGGATGTGGGCCCGCTCGCGCAGCTCGTCGAGCGGCCCGAACTGGATCGACTGGGTCGGGCATGCCTGGGCGCAGGCAGGCTCCTGGCCGGCGCGTAGGCGGTCGTAGCAAAGGGTGCACTTCCAGACCCGGCCGTCCTCCTTGCGCTGGTCGATGACGCCGAAGGGGCAGGCGGGGACGCAGTACCCACACCCGTTGCAGATGTCCTGCTGGACGACGACGGTGCCGAACTCGGTGCGGAACAGCGAGCCGGTGGGGCACACGTTGAGGCATGCCGCCGACGTGCAGTGCTTGCAGACGTCCGAGGACATAAGCCACCGCGGCTGGTCCCCCTCCGCCTGCTCGACGAAGGCGACATGGCGCCACGTGTTGGCGCTCAGCTGGCCGGTGTTGTCGTAGGACCGGCCGAGGAACTGGAGGCCGTCGTCGGGCACCCGGTTCCACTCCTTGCACGCCACCTCGCACGCCTTGCACCCGATGCAGATCGAGGTGTCGGTGAAAAATCCGACTCGCCCCTCGCATGCCGGCGTCACGTGATGCCCGCCCGCTGGTGGTACGAGGCGACCAGGTCGAGCAGGGCCTGGCCGCGCGGGCGCCGCCCCGGCCGGATGTCGCACGTGGCCGCCTTGACCTCCTGGATGTGCACGTTGGGGTCGAGGGCGAGCGAGTACAGGTCATTGGCCGAGTCGCCCGTGCTGAGCCCGGCGCCGCCCCAGTGGTAGGGGAGACCCACCTGGTGAACGAACCGGCCCCGCACGCGTAGGGGCGCCAGCCGGTCGGTCACCAGCACCCTCGCCTCGACGGCCGCTCGCGAAGACACGATGGTGGCCCAACCGCCGTGCTCCAGGTTGCGCTCCGACGCCAGGGCGGGGCTGACCTCGCAGAAGAACTCCGGCTGCAGCTCGGACAGGTAGGGCAGACCCCGGCTCATGCCGCCCGCGGTGTGGTGCTCGGTCAGCCGGTATGTCGTCATCACGTAGGGGAAGACGTCTGACCGGGCCGGGTTGTAGGGGTTGTCCTTGCGGCGGACGTGCTGGCGCGCCGGATTGGTCTGCTGCGCGTACAGCGGGTTGTCGACGGGAGACTCGTGGGGCTCGTAGTGCGTCGGCAGGGGACCGTCGACGAGCCCGGCCGGCGCGAACAGCCACCCGACGCCGTCGGTCTGCATGATGAAGGGGTCGGTCCCGCGGTGGGCGGCCTCGGCCTTGGCGCCGGGGGGCGGGACGTAGTCCGGCCGCTTGGTCCTGGGGAAGTCGGGAACGTCGTATCCGGCCCACTCGCCGCGCTCCTCGTCCCACCACACGTACCGCTTGCGCTCGGACCACGGCTTGCCGTCGGGGTCGGCGGAGGCCCGGTTGTAGAGCAGGCGGCGGTTGGCGGGCCACGCCCAGCCCCAATCCTGCGCCACCCAGTTCTGGTCCTGCCCGGGCCGGCGCCGGGCCGTCTGGTTGACCCCGTCCTGGTAGGACCCGCAGTAGATCCAGCACCCGCACCGGGTCGAGCCGTCGGCCCTCAGTTCGGTGGACGCGGACAGGGGCCGGCCGTCCGCCGTCGTCCCGGCCACCTCCGCCAGCACCGCCTCGGCGCTCGGCTCGTCGTGGGGCCCGTGCGTCGGGTACGACCAGGTCAGGTCGAGGACGGGCCGGTCCCGTGCACCGGTGGCGCCCGACGCGGCCAGCTTGTCGCGGATGCGGCGGCCGAGGTGGTAGGTGAACCACAGGTCGGAGCGGCAGTCGCCCGGCGGCGCGACGGCCTGATGATGCCATTGGAGCAGTCGCTGGGTGTTGGTGAAGCTGCCGTCCTTCTCGGTATGGGCCGCGGCGGGGAGGAGGAAGACCTCGGTGGCGATGTCGACGGTGCGCAGCTCGCCCGTCTCGATCTCCGGCGACCGCTTCCAGAAATTCGCGCTCTCGATCTCGACCAGGTCGCGCACCACGAGCCATTCCAGGTTCGCCAGCGCCTTGCGGTGGAGCTTGCCGTGGGCCGAGCCGACGGCCGGGTTCTCGCCGAACAGGAAGTAGCCCTTGACCGTTCCGTCGAGCATCCCGACGGCGGTCTGGTAGGCGGAGTGGTCGCCGTCGATCCTCGGCAGGTGGTCGTAGGCGAAGTCGTTCGCGGCCGTGGCCGCGTCGCCCCACCACGCCTTGAGGAGGCTCACCAGGTACGCGTCCATGTGGGCCCAGGACCCGTTCTCGGCACAGCTGTGCTCGACGAAGGTGGCCAGGTCGGGATGGTGCGCCGCGTGGGGCATGGGGACGTAGCCCGGGAGCAGGTCGTAGAGGGTCGGGATGTCGGTGGAGCCTTGGATGCTGGCGTGGCCCCGAAGGGCGAGGATGCCGCCGCCCGGACGGCCGATGTTGCCGAGCAGGAGTTGGATGATGGCGGCGGTGCGGATGTACTGCACGCCGACCGTGTGTTGGGTCCATCCGACGGAGTAGACGATGGCCGACGTGCGCTCGCGGCCCGAGTTCTGGCACAGCGCCTCGGCCACCCGGAGGAACTGGGCGCGGGGCACGCCGCACACGTCCTCCACCAGATCGGGGGTGTACCGGCGGAAGTGGCGCTTGAGCAGTTGGTACACGCAGCGCGGGTGCTGGAGCGTGGGGTCGGTCTTGGTGGCGGCCGTCGGGCCGCGGGCGCCCCGCTCGCGCCGGCCGGCGGCCGCGGCCGACGGTCCGACGCCCTCGTACTGCCAGCTGGTGGTGTCGTAGGCCTGGCTGCGCGGCTCCCAGCCCGAGAAGAGCCCGTCGAGGTCCTCGGTGTCGGCGAACTCCTCGCTCACGATCGCCGCCGCGTTGGTGTAGTTGACGACGTAGTCGCGGAAGTCGAGCCCGTGCTCGAGGATGTGGTGGACGATCCCGCCGAGGAAGGCGATGTCGCTACCGGCCCGCAGCGGGACGTAGGCGTCGGCCAGCGCGCTCGTGCGGGTGAACCGGGGGTCGACGTGGAAGACGGTCGCCCCTTTGGCCTTGGCCTCGACGACCCACTGGAACCCGACCGGGTGGCACTCGGCCATGTTCGACCCCATGATCAGGATGCAGTCGGAGTTCTGCAGGTCCTGCTGGAAGGTGGTGGCCCCGCCCCTCCCGAACGATGTCCCCAGACCGGGGACGGTAGAGGAGTGTCATATGCGCGCCTGGTTCTCCACCTGGACGATTCCCAGCGCCGTTAGCAGCTTCTTGATGAGGTAGTTCTCCTCGTTGTCCAACGTCGCCCCGCCGAGGCTGCCGACGCCCATCGTGCGGCGCAGCGGCCGGCCCTCGGCGTCGGCCTCCTGCCAGGTCGCAGCCCGGGAGGCGATGACGCGGTCGGCGATCATGTCCATGGCCGTGTCGAGGTCGAGGTCCCGCCAGGTATGGCCGTGCGGGGGGCGGTACCTGAGCTTCGTGACGCGGCTGGGGCTCGTGACCAGGCTCAGGGACGCCGAGCCCTTGGGGCACAACCGGCCGCGGGAGATGGGGCTCTCGGGATCGCCCTCGATGTGGGTGACGGCCCCGTCCTCCACGAACACCCGCTGGCCGCACCCGACTGCGCAGTAGGGGCAGATCGACGCGACGACCCGGTCCGCGGTTTCGGTACGGGGCGCCAAGGCCGCCGAGCGCGGAGATTGGGCGGCGGGGCCCAGGCCGAGGCGGTCTTCGCGGAGCTGGCGGAGCACGGGCCACGACTGGATGAGCTTGCGCAGACTCACCGGGAAGATGCTGTCATACCGGCGGGGTTGCAGCAGACGCCTCCATTCAGGCCGTGAAATGGCGTGAGATGGGTACAATCGAAGCAAGGAGGATCCGATGGCTGCACGCAAGACGCCGGTGAGGAAGGATCAGCTCTTCGCGGTCGAAGTCGAGCCGGGCGTGTTCGTGTACAGCCTCCCCCTCCGCCACGAGTTGCCTGCTGCCACGCGGAAGATGATCGACGACATGAACGCACGGGAGGCCGAGGGCATCCGGCGGGATTGGGCGGCGCTGAGCCAGCGCCTCGCCGGTCGCAACGGGCACGGCCCCGGCGCCTAACCCGAAGGTCCCGCACGCGCGAAGAGCTCGCGGGAGCGAGGGCCGACCAGGTCGGCCAGCGCTTGGCGCGCCTCGTTGGGCAAGCGATCGAGAGCGAGCGCCGACGACGGAGAGATGCTGGCGATGGTGACCGCGCCCAGGGGGGTCCGGACGCCGTCGGTGTAGATCGGAAATCCGAGCACGTGGCGCCAGCGGCTGGCGTAGACGTCCTTCTGCTCGTCGAGGGGGCTGCCCCGGCAGATGGCTTTCACGCCGGTCCAGTCCGAGCCGTCTCGCAGCGGGATCGGGGCGATGCTGTCCACAGACGTCATGATCCGGTCCGAGCTGGCGAGCACGATCACGCGCTCGGCCTTGCCGGGCGCGGCGGGAGGGAACAGGGAGAGCAGCGCCACGCCGATCTTCTCGCCGGAGGTGTCGACGCCTCGGGCGCGCAGGACACTGCGAACGTCGTCACGAAGCCGGCCCAGCCGGTCGTGGAGCAGCTGCTGGACCTCGCGGTAGCCGGCGTCGTCCTGCACGTACAGGGCGCCGACGGCGCCCTCCTCCTCGAACCACGCGCGCAAGCGTTCGGGTAGCGGGACGTACGCCGTCCCGAGCCGTCGCCGCGCCCCCACCTCGTGGACGAACTGGGCGATCTCGGCGAAATGGTCGGCGTACAGCGGGGTGACGCCCAGGCGGAGCCAACGCGCCGTTTCCGCCGCCTCCAGCCGCGAGCGGAATCGCTCCTCGCCCACCGACTCGGCCGGCCGCCGCTTGAACAGGGCCACATGGCGCAACCGCGAGGCCTCGGCGCCGTACAGGTACCGGATGAGGTTGGCGTCGGTCATGCTCGCCCCGACGAACAGGCAGGTGGTGTCCGAGAGCGCTTCGGTGGCCCACCGCTCCTGCCAGGTTCGGCGCAGCTGCATCCGCTGGTAGTCCCGCTCCGACAGCACGACCCGTCCCCGGGTTACGGCGCCCAGCAGTCCGTGCAGGTGGGTCACGGCCACCGCACCGCGCACTGCCGGCCTGGGCGTCACCGACGAGCGCACGCCCCGCCACCACCGCTCGCCCGCCAGCTTCTCGTGCAGCGCCCGTTCGAGCAGGTCGTCGTAGTTGGTCGTGCCGAGGCGCATCAGTGGCCCGAAGTCCTGCTGGAGGTCGGCGATGGCGCGCGCCAGGGGACCGGGGCGGAGCGCGGCGGGGTCGTTGGCGCCGTACAGGCGGGTCCTGATGGAGGCGGGCATGCCGTCGCCCAGCAGTGCGCTGACGATCTCGGCCGTCGTGAGCAGGCCGCTCTGGCGGGCGGCGGCGCGGAACCCCTCCTGGTCGTCGTCCCAGCCCTGCGCGTGGACGGCGTCGTCGAGGAGGCCGAGCACGAGGTCCTCCCACGAGGGCAGGCCGATCTCCATCGAAGAACCCGCGCCCGCGATGACGGTGAGCCTGCGGGCCGCAGCCAGGTCGTGGACCGCCTGGAGGACCGTGGGTTCGCTGAAAAAGAGGAGCATCGGGATTCGTCTCGTTTGTCGTACGGAGGTCCGTATACTCACTCCCCCAGTGAGCGAGCACCGAAGCGAAGCGGAGGAGCGGAGCTCCCATGAGCGGCGCGAGCACCGAAGCGAAGCGGAGGAGCGGAGCTCCCATGAGCGGCGCGAGCACCGAAGCGAAGCGCCGGCTGCGTGCCGGAACGCAGTGGAGGGGCGCTCCGACCCAGGGCGGCGCCCCCGCGAGGAAGGGGCCCGATGAGGTCCAGTGTCGAGCTGATGGACGGCAACAAGATCCGGCTCACGGTCGAGCTCGAGGAGGCGGAGTTCAACGCCGCCCTCGACGACGCCTTCCGCAAGATCGCTCGCGAGGTTCGGCTGCCCGGGTTCCGGCCCGGCAAGGCGCCCCGACAGCTCATTGAGGCTCGGCTCGGTCGCGGGGTGGCGCGCCAGGAGGCGCTGAAGGACGCCCTGCCCGAGTACTACGAGCGGGCGCTGATCGAAAACGACATCACCCCCATTGCCCCGCCCGAGATCGACATCACCGCCGGCCAGGAGGAGGGGCCGGTGGCCTTCGACGCCGTGGTCGAGGTCATGCCCCAGGTCAGCGTGGCCGGCTACGAGGGGCTGCGGGTCGTGCTCCCCAACCTGGAGGTCACCGAGGACGAGATCGACGGCCAGATCGACAAGCTGCGGGAGCAGTTCGGCGCCCTGCAATCCGTGGCCCGCCCCGCGCGCGACGGCGACAACGTGTCGATGGACCGCAAGGTCACCCGCCATGACGAAGTGCTGCTGGCGGCGGACGACGAGCTCTACGAGATCGGGACCGGGACGTTTCCCGAGCTCGACAAGGAGTTACGGGGCAAGCGCACCGGCGACATCCTCAGGTTCAACGCGAACGTGCCCGAGCACGGCGAGGTCACCTTCTCCGTCCTCGTCAAAGACGTCCGCGAGAAGGTCCTCCCGCAGGTCACCGACGAATGGGCCAGCGAGGCGTCCGAGTTCGACACCGTCGAGGAGCTGCGGGCCGACGTTCGCCGCCGGATGGAGACGGTGAAGCGGCTCCAGGCGACGCTGGTGGTGCGCGACCGGGTGCTCGAGGCGCTGATCGAGCTGGTCGACGACGAGATGCCCGAGGGCCTCGTACGGGGCGAGATGGTGCGCCGGGTCGAGAACCTGCAGCAGCGGCTGGCCCAGCAGGGCGCCCGGGTCTCCGACTACATGGAGGCCACCGGCGTCACCCAGGAGCAGCTGGAGGCCGGCCTTTGGGCGGAGGCCAACGCCGCCCTCAAGGCCGACCTGGGCCTCCAGGCCGTCGCTGAGATCGAGGCGCTCGAGGTGTCCGACGACGAGGTCGACGCCGAGATCGCCGAGATGGCCAAGCGCTACAAGGACAAGCCCGAGTCGCTCCGCCGCCGCCTCCAAAGCGAAGGCAAACTACCCGCGGTACGCTCAAGCCTCAGGAAGAACAAGGCCATGGAGTGGCTGTTCGAGCACACTGAGTACGTCGATGAGGAAGGCCGTGTCATCGACCGCACGACGCTCGAGCCGCTCGCTCCAGAGGGCGCGGACATCCCAACCGACAGCCCAGAGACCGCCGCCACAGCCGCTGAGGAGACGCCGTGAGACAGCCGATCGTCAATTACCTGGTCCCGACGGTCATCGAGCAGACCAACCGAGGCGAGCGCGCCTTCGACATCTACTCGCGGCTCCTGAAGGAACGCATCATCTTCCTCGGCACGCCCATCGACGACGCCGTCGCCAACCTCGTCATGGCCCAGCTCCTGCACCTCGAGTCGGAGGACGCGGACAAGGACATCAGCCTCTACATCAACTCCCCGGGCGGGGAGATCACCGGGCTGTTCGCCATTTACGACACGATGCAGTTCATCAAGCCTGAGATCGCCACGTACTGCATGGGCCAGGCGGCCTCGGCCGCCGCCGTCCTGCTGGCGGCCGGCACCAAGGGCAAGCGCCACGCCCTGCCCCACGCCCGCATCCTGATCCACCAGCCCTACGGCGGGGCGGCCGGCCAGGCCGCGGACATCGAGATCCAGGCCAAGGAGATCGGCCGCATGCGGGAGCTGCTGGAGCGCATCCTGGCCCACCACACCGGCCAGACGATGGAGCGGCTGAACAAGGACACCGACCGCGACTTCATCATGAGCGCCGATGAAGCCAAGGAGTACGGCATCATTGACGAGGTCATCTTGACCCGCGAGCTGGCGGACGTCCCGCAGGCCGCGGGCGTGAGCTGAGCTAAGGACGAGGGGGGACTGTGGCGAAATTCGGAGATGGCGGGGATCTCCTGAAGTGCTCGTTCTGCGGCAAGTCGCAGAAGCAGGTCAAGAAGCTCATCGCCGGGCCGGGCGTCTACATCTGCGACGAGTGCATCGACCTGTGCAACGAGATCATCGAGGAGGAGCTCTCAGAGACCTCTGAGCTGCGCTTCGACGAGCTCCCCAAGCCCCGCGAGATCTACGAGTTCCTGAACGACTACGTGATCGGCCAGGACTACGCCAAGAAGATCCTCTCGGTCGCCGTCTACAACCACTACAAGCGGGTCCAGGTCGGCGCCTTGTCCGACCCTGACGTGGAGCTGGCCAAGTCCAACATCCTGCTGCTGGGCCCCACCGGGTGCGGCAAGACGCTGCTGGCCCAGACGCTGGCCCGCCTGCTCAACGTGCCGTTCGCCATCGCCGACGCCACCGCGTTGACCGAGGCCGGCTACGTGGGCGAGGACGTCGAGAACATCCTGCTCAAGCTGATCCAGGCGGCCGACTACGACGTCAAGAAGGCCGAGACCGGGATCATCTACATCGACGAGATCGACAAGATCGCCCGTAAGAGCGAGAACCCGTCGATCACCCGGGACGTCTCGGGCGAGGGCGTGCAGCAGGCCCTGCTCAAGATCCTGGAGGGCACCACCGCCTCGGTGCCGCCCCAGGGGGGCCGCAAGCACCCCCACCAGGAGTTCATCCAGATCGACACCACCAACATCCTGTTCATCTGCGGCGGCGCCTTCGCCGGGCTCGAGCGGATCATCGAGTCGCGGATCGGGCACAAGGGCGTCGGCTTCGGCGCCGAGTTGCGCCGGTCGTCCGAGCGCGACCTTGGAGCCATTCTCGCCCAGGTGCTGCCCGAGGACCTGCTCAAGTTCGGGCTGATCCCCGAGTTCGTCGGCCGGCTGCCGGTCATCGGCGCCGTGTCGAACCTCGACAAGGAAGCCCTGGTGCGCATCCTCATCGAGCCCAAGAACGCCCTGGTCAAGCAGTACCGGAAGTTCTTCGAGTTCGACGGGGTGGAGCTGGAGTTCAGCGAGGACGCGCTCGAGGCGGTGGCCGAGCAGGCCCTGCTCCGGGGCACCGGCGCCCGCGGCCTGCGGGCCATCCTCGAAGAGGTCCTGCTGAACGTCATGTACGACCTGCCGAGCCGCAGCGACATCGGCAAGTGCGTGATCGACCGCTCGGTCGTGATGAAGCGGGTCAACCCGACGCTGGTGCCCCGCACCGACGCCGAACGCACCTCGACACCCCGAACCCGCCGGGCCGCTTCCTAAGCGCCAGCCGCTCGCGGCCGGCGGGGCACTGCCTTCCGCGCGAGCTGCCGCGCGGGCGGTTCGCGACGCCCGGCCGTGGACTCCAGCGGCGACAGGAATCTCGCGCTTAGATGTATTCGGAGGGGAGAGCCGGCCCTCTTGCAGGGGGCGGCGGGAAGCGCCGCAAAACCCAGGCGGGAGCGGAGGCGTTCCCGTGAACCCAGGAGGGGAATGCATGGCGGTAGTTGACGCATCCACCGAGGCAGCCAGCCCCCACACCCCGGTCTCCAACGAGCCCGAGGTCGAGAGCGAGATCGAGTGGGAGCTCACCGAACCCTCGTCGCCGGGCGAGGGCGGGGGCGGCGACACAACCGGCAACGAGGTCGAAGACGTCGCCGGGCACGAGACGATGACGATGATGGAGATGAGCCCGGAGGCGTTCACGCTGCCCGACGAGCAGTTCCCGGACATCGGCATGGCGTCGTTCGGGGCCGAGGCGGAGACGGTCCACGGCGTGGACAACCGCACCCAGGTCGGGACGACCAACACCTTCCCCTGGCGGGCCATCGCCTCCCTGCTGATCACCGCGGCGGACAACTCGATGTGGATCGGCACCGGCTGGTTCGTCGGCCCCCACACCCTGCTGACCGCCGGTCACGTGGTGTACATCAAGAACAGCGGCGTCCCCGGCCGCGACGGGTGGGTCAAGAAGATCCAGGTCATGCCCGGGCGCAACGGCTCGACGCTGCCCTACGGGTCGGTCACGAGCACGTCGTTCCGCTCGGTGAAGGCGTGGATGGACAACGGCGACGAGAACTTCGACTACGGGGCCATCATCATCCCCACCAACCTGGGCAACACCACAGGCTGGTTCGGGTACCAGGTGCTCTCCGATGGGGACCTCACGTCCAGCACCGTCAACATCGCCGGGTACCCGGGCGACAAGCCCGCGGGCACCATGTGGTTCCAGTCGAACAAGGTGGCCAGCGTCGGGCCCCGCAAGGTGTACTACGACATCGACACCGCCGGCGGCCAGAGCGGCGCCCCGGTGTGGCGGTTGGTGAACGGGAACCGCTACGGCGTCGCCGTCCACGCCTACGGGGGCGCAACGACCAACTCGGGCACCCGCATCACGTCGCCCGTGGCGGACAACATCGCCGCTTGGAAGGCGTAAGGCGGAGAATGATCATCTCCGGCGTCGTCCGCGACGAGCACTCGAACCCGGTTCCGGGTGCGTCGGTGTACGTCGTGGACGCGCCCGCTGCCCTTCCCGACATCGCCCTGCTGACCGATGGCGACGGGCGATTTGCCCTCAGCGCGCCCGTCGCGGGGCGGTACACGATCGAGGCGAACGCGGGCATCGGGACGCCGGCGCGGGGCACGGTCGAGGTCGGCGACGGCGCCATCGAGATCGAACTGCGTTTTTCCGGGCCGCCGGACGGATAAAGATGGAACCGCGCGCATTCACGCGCGAGGAACGATCGCGAGCCGGGAGTGCCTATGCGAAAAGTCGTCAAGTACGCGGTTGTGGCCGGCGTGGTCGGTGCGACCGCGGTGGTTGTGAAGTCGATGACCAGCAAGGACGAGCAGTCCGAGGGCACCGCCAAGAAGGCGGCGACCACCGCCGCCGGCGCCGCCGCCGTCGGCGGGCTGTGCGGCTGGGTGCTCGACCGCCGTTCCCGGCGGAAGGCCAAGAAGGGCCTCAAGGGGGCCGCCGTGGCGGCCGCGCCGGCGATCCAGAAGATGGGCAAGAAGGCCCGCAAGGCGGCCGCCAAGGCGTCCAAGGAAGCGGCCAAGAAGGCCGGCAAGCGGGCTGCCAAGGCCGCCGCCAAGGCACGCCCGCAGGTCGAGCACGCCGCCTTGGTGGCCCGGGAGCGGGCCATCCACCTGGCGGAGGCGGCCCGCCCGCACGTGGGGCACGCCGCCGATGTTGCCCGGGAGCGGGCCATCCGGGCGGTGGAGGTGGCGCAGGCGCGCCGGGCCTCCTAAGAACCACCAATTCGCCACACGGCGGGCCGACCGGTGACACTCGGGCGCGTGAGAGCGCACTCGGGCGTCGCCGGTCGGTGGCTTTGATGGGCGTGCTTTGATGGACGTCGCGGAGGCCGCCGCCTGGCTGGCCGATCACGTCAACCTCGAGGCTGACTCCGCGCCTCGGGCCGCGGCTCGCCGGCTGGACCGGGTGCGGCAGATCCTGGAGTTCATGGGTGACCCGCAGGCCGCCTACCCGGTGATCCATCTGACCGGCACCAACGGCAAGGGCTCCACGGCGCGGATGGCGACCTGCCTGCTCCGGGCCCGGGGGCTCTCGGTGGGCACCTACACCAGTCCCCACCTGGAGAAGGTCAACGAACGGATTGCCTGGAACGGGGCGCCCATTTCCGACGAGGACTTCGCCGCCGCCCTCTCGGCCGTCGCCGGCCTGGAGACGCTCCTCGACAGCCCGCCGACCTACTTCGAGATCCTCACCGCCGCCGCCTTCCGCCATTTCGCCGACGTGGCCGCCGACGTGGCCGTTGTGGAGGTGGGCCTGGGCGGGCGGTGGGACGCCACCAATGTCGCCGACGGGCAGGTCGCGGCCGTCACCAACGTGGCCCTTGACCACTCCGAGACCATCGGGCCGAGCCTTGCCGACATCGCGTTCGAGAAGGCGGGGATCGTCAAACCCGGCAGTTGTCTGGTGCTGGGCGAAACCGAGGAGTCCCTCGCCGACATCTTTCGCGCCGCGGGCGCCGAGGAGGTCATCGAGCGCGACCGCGACTTCGGCTGGTTGGAGAACAAGCTGGCCCTCGGCGGCCGGGTGCTCGACCTTTACACGTCCCGCATGCAGTACCCGGGCGTGTTCCTGGCCGCCCACGGGCCGTACCAGGGTGACAACGCCGCGGTGGCGCTGGCCGCCGTCGAGGCCTTCTTCGGCGGCCCGCTGCCGCACGAGCGCGTCGCAGAGGGGTTGGGCGCGGTGCGCATCCCGGGCCGTCTCGAGGTCGTCGGGCGCAGCCCGCTGTGCGTGCTCGACGGCGCCCACAACCCGGCCGGCGCCCAGGCCGCCGCCGCCGC
>JAHFUQ010000062.1:0-6900 GCA_023265045.1 Acidimicrobiia bacterium | reverse complement strand
GGTCGCAGGCCGGATCCTGGTCGTGGGCATGAACCACGGCCGCGACCCGCACGAGATGCTCCGGGCGCTCAACGCCCCAGCCGCCCGCCTGGTCGTCACCTGCCCGCCCCCGTCGCCCCGGGCCATCCCCGCAACCCTGGTGGCCGCCGCGGCCGAGGCGCTCGGAACGACGGGCCACGCCGTCAACAGCGTCGCCGAGGCGGTTGACATCGCCCTCGCCGAAGCCTCGGAGGACGACCTGGTGCTGGTCACGGGCTCGCTCTACGTGGTGGGGGCGGCGAGGGCCTGGCTCGCGCCCGAGTAGGGTCCCGCCTGACGTGGATAGGACGCTGCTCATCTGCAAGCCCGACGCGGTCGAACGCGGCCTGGTCGGGCAGATCCTCGGCCGCATCGAGGCCAAGGGCCTGCGCGTGGCGGCGGCCGAGCTGCGCACCATCGACGCCGCCACCGCCGCAACCCATTACGGGGAGCACGCCGGCAAGGACTTCTACGAGTCCCTGGTCGCCTTCATCACCCGTGGCCCCGCGCTCGTCGCCGTCGTGGAGGGGCCGGAGGACACCTACGCGGTCGTGCGGTGCCTCATGGGGGCGACCAATCCCAAGCAGGCCGCGCCCGGCACGATCCGCGGCGACCTGGCGGTGGAGATGACCGAAAACCTGGTCCACGGCAGCGACTCACCCGAGTCGGCGGCCAGGGAAATCGCCCTCTTTTTCCCAAACCTTCAACCCGGGGTTGAGTCCTAGGCCGTAGCCGCCTAGCCTGGGGGAAACTCAGGTCGGGAGCGCCCCATCTCGCATGACGGATAACTTCTTCTCCGGCTTCCTGGGCCGCGACATGGCCGTCGACCTGGGGACGGCGAACACCCTCGTCTACGTGCGGGGCCGCGGCATTGTGCTCAACGAGCCGTCGGTGGTGGCGGTCAACGTCCGCGACGGCCGGCCCCTGGCGGTGGGCCTCGAAGCCAAGCGCATGATCGGGCGCACGCCCAACCACATCCAGGCCGTCCGCCCGCTCAAAGACGGCGTCATCAACAACTTCGAGATCACCGAGAAGATGCTGCGGTACTTCATCCAGCGGGTCCACCAGCGCCGCTGGGCCAAGCCCCGCATGGTGATCTGCGTGCCCTCGGGCGTGACCGGGGTGGAGAAGCGGGCGGTGCAGGAGGCGGCCGAGTTCGCCGGGGCCCGCAAGACCCCGTTCATCATCGAGGAGCCCATGGCGGCGGCCATCGGCGCCGGCCTTCCCGTGCACGAGCCCACCGGCAACATGGTGGTCGACATCGGGGGCGGCACCACCGAGGTGGCCGTCATCTCGCTGGGCGGCATCGTGGTGAGCAAGTCGGAGCGCATCGGCGGCGACGAGCTGGACGAGGCCGTCGTGCAGTACGTCAAGAAGGAGTACAGCTTGGCGGTCGGGGAGCGCACGGCTGAGGAGATCAAGATGGCGCTCGGGTCTGCGTACCCCCTCGAGCAGGAGGTCTACGCCGAGATCCGGGGCCGCGACCTCGTCACCGGGCTCCCCAAGACCATCGTCATCTCCACCGAAGAGGTGCGAAAGGCGCTCGAAGAGCCGGTCGCCTCGATCATCGACGCGGTGAAGGTCACGCTCGACAAGACCCCGCCCGAGCTGGCCGCCGACATCATGGAAAAGGGGATCGTGCTCACGGGCGGGGGCGCCCTGCTCACCGGCCTCGACGTGCGCCTCTCCGTGGAGACCGGCATGCCTATCGTGGTGGCCAAGAACCCGCTCCACTCCGTGGCCATCGGGTCGGGACAATGCCTCGAGGAGTTCAATGTCCTTCGGCAGGTGCTGGCGAACTCAGGCGAACGGTAGAGCACACCTCCCCGCGCACTCAGACCCCGGCTTCTTGCGGTAGCGGGGGGCCTTGGCTGTCTATCGACGCTCCCGGCGTCACCGCTTCTTCCTGGTCCTTCTCGTCCTCACGTCGGTGACCGTCATCACCCTCGACTTCCGCGACCAGGGAGGCGGGGCGCTCGAGACGATCCGGCGGGGGGCGCGCGACGCATTGGCGCCCCTGCAGTCGGCGGCGTCGAACGTGCTGTCGCCGGTGGGCGACTTCTTCGGCGGGCTGACCCGCTACGGGTCGCTCAAGGACGAGAACGCCCGGTTGCGCGCCGACCTGGAAAAGGCGCGCGGCGACGCGCTGGCGGCGCAGGGCGCGGAACGCGAGCGCCAGGCGCTGCTGGAGCTCATGCGGCTCGACTTCGCGTCGTCGATCCCGGCGGTGGCGGCGCGGGTGGTCTCGACGTCGCCGTCGAACTTCCAGAACACCGTGGTGGTGGACCGCGGCTCGGACCACCGGCTCGCGGTCGGGATGCCGGTGGTGACGGGCGCGGGCCTGGTCGGACGGGTGCAGCAGGTGTCGAAGACCAGGGCCACCATCCAGCTGCTGACCGACCGGTCGGCCAGCGTGGGCGTGCGCATGACCGGCTCGAACCAGATCGGGGTGGCCAGCGGGGGCGGGGACAAGCAGCCCCTGCACGTGGACTTCGTCGCGACCGAGACCGAGGTCAAGCCGGGCGAGGTCGTGGTGACCAGCGGGCTCCAAGGCAGCCCGTACCCGCCTGAGATCCCCGTCGGCACCGTCAAGGAGCTGAAGAAACCGCCGGGCGCCATCCAGCAGGAGATCAGCGTCGAACCGTCCGTCGACTTGCCGCGCCTCGAGTTCGTCAAGGTCCTGCTTTGGACCGGCTGACGTGCTGAGCGACGTCCGCTTCCGGCTGCCCGTGGTGTTGGTGCTCGCCCTGCTCGTGCACACGACGGTCCTGCCCGAGTTCCGCATCGCCGGCGTCATGCCCGACGTCATGCTGCTCCTTGCGGTCGCGGCCGGCCTCGAGGGCGGGCCGATGTATGGCGCCCTCATGGGCTTCGGGGCGGGCATGCTGGCGGACCTGGTGCTCTCGACCCCGCTCGGGCTCTCGTCGCTGGTCTTCACCGTCGTCGGCTACGCCGTGGGCGTCACCAAGGGCGGCCTGCTGCGCGACACCTGGTGGTTCCCGGTGCTGGTGGCGATGGTGGCCAGCTCCGCCGGGGTGGGGTTGTTCGCCCTGGCGGCGACGGTGATCGGCGACACGCACGTCCTCAACGCCCACCTGACGACCATCATGTTGGTCGTGGGCGCCACCGACGGGATCCTCGCCCCCCTCGTCGTCCGCCTCGTGCGCTGGTCCCTCGCCGGCCGCCACCCCATGCGGGCGTTCGTGGAGTGAGCGAGCACCGGTGACGCGCGTCATGACCCGCATGCCGTCGCTCGGGCCGACGCCCCGGCCTTCGAGCGGCCGCGACACGTCCCGGCTCCGGCTGGGGATCCTCGGCGTCGTCGTGCTGTCCCTGTTCGCCACCCTGCTGGCTCGCCTCTGGTACCTCCAGGTGCTCGTCGCCCCTGAGATGAAGGTCGAGGCCCGGGCCAACAGCGTGCGGCTCGTGTACACCGAGGCACCCCGTGGCCGGATCGTCGACCGCAACGGCCAGATCCTGGTGGACAACCGCATCGTCCCCACCGTGGTGGTCCAGCGCGACATCCAGAAGAAGCACCCCGACAGCCTCGAACGGCTGGCCGCCTACCTGAGCGCCGGGAACCCGGCCGGGCCGGTGACCCTCGGCGACCTCCAGCGCCGCATCATCGACCCGCGGTTCAGCCGGTACAAGCCCATCCCGGTGGCCGAGGACATCCCCAAGGAGAAGGTCGTCTTTCTGCGCGAGCACCAGGCCGACTTTCCCGGCGTCGACGTCGTGCAGCTGACGCAGCGCTACTACCCCCACAAGTCGCTCGCGGCGCACGTGCTCGGCTACGTGGGCGAGATCGACGAGAAGGAGCTGGCCTCCCGCAAGTCGCAGGGCTACCGGGCGGGCGACAGTTTCGGGAAGTCCGGCGTGGAGCTGGCCTACGAGACCGAGCTGCGCGGCCAGCCGCAGGTCGAGAAGCTCCAGGTCGACTCCCAGGACCGCGTGCTGCGCTCCCTGGGCATCCAGCCGGCGGTGCCCGGCCACGACGTGGTGCTCACCATCGACCTCAACGTCCAAGCGCTGGCGGAGGACGCCCTCAAACAGGCGCTCGACGCGGCCCACGCGGCCTGGGACCCCGACCGGCTCAAGCACTTCATCGCTCCGGCGGGGTCGGTGATCGTCGAGGACCCCCGGGACGGCTCGATCCTGGCGATGGCCTCGTACCCGACCTACGACCCCACCGAGTTCGTCAACGGCATCACGGTCAACCGGTTCCAGCAGCTCAACGACCCCGCCAGCTCCTACCCGCTGAACAACCGGGCCATCCAGGGCGAGTACGCCCCCGGCTCGACGTTCAAGATGGTGACGTCGCTCGCCGCCCTCGGCCGCGAGGTCATCGCGCCCAATACGCCCGTCTACGACAACGGCACGTTCTCCATCGGCAACCCTCCCACCATCCTGCGCAACGCCGGCGGCGTCTCCCATGGCACGCTGAACCTCGCCAGGGCCCTCACGGTTTCGAGCGACGTGTACTTCTACCAACTGGGCGAGAAGCTCGACACCTCGCGGAAGCCGTACCCGATCCAGGACGTGGCCCGCTCGCTCGGGCTCGGCGCCGACACAGGCATCGAGCTGCCCTTCGAGGCGACGGGACGGGTCCCCGACCCCGACGTGAAGAAGCGCCTCCACGACTCCAACCCCACCGCGTTCCCCGAGGGGGCGTGGTACACAGGCGACAGCGTCAACCTCGCTGTCGGTCAGGGGGACCTGGTGGTGACGCCGATGCAGCTCACCAACGCCTACGCCGCCTTCGCCAACGGCGGCACGCTGTGGGCGCCTCGCCTGGGCGCCGGGTTCCACGACCCGGTGGGCGACACGTCCGTCCCGATCGAGCCCAAGCAGCTCGCCAAGGCCGAATTGCGCCCGGTGGACCGCGACGCGGTGATGGCGGGGCTGACCGGCGTCGTGTCGGCCGACGGGGGCACCGCCGCGCCCGTCTTCGCCGGCTTCCCGTTGTCGAAATTCCCCCTGGCGGGCAAGACGGGCACCGCCGAGGTGACGGGTAAGCAGGACACCGCCCTGTTCGTCGGCTTCGGTCCGCTGGACGCGCCGCGCTACGTCGTCACCGCCGTGCTCGAGGAGGCGGGGCGCGGCTCCCAGGCCGCCGCCCCCGTTGTGCGCCAGATCTTCGACGGCCTCACCGGGAACCCGCCCCGCCCCATCACCCGCGGCACGGGGCGGGACTAGACCGATGGTCGGCGCCCGCTATTCGCCCTCGGCCGGGCGGGCGTCGCGCAACGCCGCGTCGCCGTTGCGCCACATCGACTTCGTCCTGGTGGCGTCGCTGGTGTGCCTCACGGGCATCGGGCTGCTCATGGTCTACTCGTCGACCCGCCAGAAGCAGCTGGCCGCCGGACTCGACCCGCAGAACTACCTCAAGCGCCAGCTGCTGTTCATCGTGCTCGGGTTCATCGTCATGGCGTTCTTTGTCGCGGTCGACTACCGGGTCCTACGCGACATCGCCCCGGTGATCTGGATCGGGGTGCTCATCGTCCTGCTCGCGGTGCTCACACCCCTGGGCTCGTCGACGCGCGGCACCCAGGCGTGGTTCCAGTTCGGGCCCTTCAACCTGGAGCCGTCCGAGGTCGCCAAGGTCGGCCTCATCATCGTGCTGTCGGCCTACCTGTCGGTCCATCGAGGGGCGCTCGAGACCCCGCAAATCCTCACCGTGTTGGGCCTCGCCGGGCTCCCCATGATCCTCATCTACCGCCAGCCCGACCTCGGCACCGACCTCGTCTTCGTGGCCGTCCTCATGGGCTTGCTGCTCGTGGCCGGCGCCCGGCCCCGGCATATCGCGGCGCTGACCCTGCTCGGCGTTTTGGGGGTTGTGGCCGTGTTCCAGCTCGGCATCCTCAAGCAGTACCAACTCGAGCGCCTGTCGGCGTTCCTGGACCCCGCAGGGGACACCCAGCGCTCGGCCTACAACCTCCGGCAGTCGCAGATCGCCATCGCGGCCGGCGGGCTGACAGGCAAGGGCGTGTTCCGGGGGACGCAGACCAACTTGTCCTTCGTGCCCGAGCAGCACACCGACTTCATCTTCACCGCCGTCGGCGAGGAGCTGGGCTTCGTGGGCGCGAGCACGTTGTTGACCCTCTTCGGTCTCGTGCTGTGGCGGACCTGGCGAACGGCGACGCTGGCCAAGGACCACTTCGGCACGCTGATCTGCGTCGGGATCATCGCCATGCTGCTCTTCCAGGTGTTCGAGAACGTCGGCATGACGATGGGTATCACCCCTATAACCGGTATTCCATTACCTTTTGTATCCTATGGCGGTTCGGCACTGCTCTCGTGCTTCGCGGGAATGGGCCTCGTCCTCAACGTCCATATGCGGCGCTACTCGTGACGGCCCGCCGTTATACTCAGGTGTTCTCATGAATTCTCTTTGGCCGCGGGTCCAACCGCTCCTGGCCAAGGTGCTGGTGCTCGGCCGGATCGCCCGGGGCCGCCAGCGGGCAGCGGTGTCGGCGCCGACCAGCTGTAGCGCCGACGGCCTCGCCCGTCTGACGCTTCCGGTGGCCGACGCACCCGTTACCCGGGAGCCGTCGAGACCAGACCACCGCACATCGATTTGGCGCGCCGGCGCGCCGTCGGGCTCGGCCCCGACGGCCGGCGACGGTTGCGCGGCACGCCCGAGGGCGTGCTCCTGCAGAAGGGACGCCTTCCATGTCCGAGCCAACCCCGGCTTTTCCGCCTCCGGCCGCTTCTGCCGGGCCACCAGCGCCGCCCAGCCCATCGGCCGCGCCGGCCGCGCCGGCCCCCGTGGTCCCTCCGGCGGTGCCGGGCCCCCCGATTCCCCCGCCGGTCCGGTCGACGACGGGCACCGCGGCGGGCGTCGCCGGCCCCGCCCCAGTTCCGGCTGAGGGCGCCCGCGCC
>JAHFUQ010000197.1 GCA_023265045.1 Acidimicrobiia bacterium | reverse complement strand
CGAGAGCGCTCGAGTCACTCCAGGCCGCGCTGGTGGCGCGCAGCTGCGGCGCGCTCGCGTGCGGCCCCGTCGAGGAGCGGGCCTTGGCGCGCCAATTGGGCGACACGCTCCTCCCCGAACCGCTCCGCAAGGAGCTCGCCGACCGGATTGCCCGCCCTGGCAGCCCGCCGCTGCGGTTGGTGATCGCGCCCGCGCCCATCCTCGCCCAGGTCCCGTTCAGCCTGGTCGCCGTCGAACGAACGGGCGCCCGCCAGCTGGGTGTCGAGACGCGCACCGGTTGGGATCCGCCGCGCCTCGTCGAGGCCGCCGAGGTGCGCCTGTCCCCGTCGGCCGGGCTCATGTCCGTCGTCGCGCGACGCTCCTCTCGGCTGGTCACATCCGCGGCGCCGGTCGGCCAAGACGAACCGCGCCCGATCGCGCTCGCCGTCCTCAATCCCACCGACGACCTCCGCTTCGCGGGGGAGGTGCCTCCCGGTTCTCTCCGGCTTCTCGTCGGCCCTGACGGATTGCGTCGCCACGCGGCAGGAGCAGACGCGATCGCATTGGCCACCCGTGGGGAGCTCAGCAGGTCCTTGCGCGAGCTGCGGTCGAGGCCCTCGAGCCTGCTCGTGTTCTGTGGCCACGCCCGGCCCGGTACGGCCGGCGCGCCGGCCGACGCCGCCCTCATCCTGGCGGGCGGCGAGGAGGTGTCGGCGCGGGACCTCCTCGCCACCAGTCCCGACGACCCGGGGGCATTCCCGTTGCTCGGGCGGGTTTTGTTGTCGGCCTGCGACTCGGCGGGCGCCGCGGACGCGGCTGGCGGTGAGTGGCTCGGACTCGGGCCGGCCGCGCTGTGGGCGGGCGCCAACGTCATCGTCGCTACGGCCTGGCCCATCCTCGACCACCCCATCACGTCGGTGCTCGACCGCACGATCGCCCGCTCGCTGGTCAGCGATGCCAACCCTGCCGCCGGGCTGCGCCAGGTCCAGCTCGCCTACCTCAAGCAGTGGCGGGGCACCTCCCGGCGAAGTGCGCTGGCACGAGGGGAGCCGGTCCCTGCGAACGGCTACCTGTGTCCGTACCTGTGGGCTCCCTACGTGATCCTCGGCGTGCAAACAGGGTGACTCGTTCCGGCGGACAGCCGGCCGGGAGCGTATGGTCGGCTGCGGCGTAGGAGGGACGGGATGGCCGACGAGGTCGCCGCGGAGGGCAAGGATCCGTACCCGTTCCGCGCGTTCGGGAAGTGGGTGGAGTCGAAGCGGCGTGCCCTCGGCCTGAACCAGTACGACATGGCCGAGCGGCTGCACATCGCCGTCTACTCATTGCGGAACATCGAAACCGGCTACCGGAAGCCATCGAGGGACCTGATGAGGGTCCTGGCGGAAGTGATGGGCGAGAAGGTTCCCGACCCGTGGGTCCTGCGGGCCCGGCCTCGTCGGCTGCCGGCGCCGACGACGAACCTGATCGGGCGCGACCGCGAAGTTGAGGCCATCTGCAGCCTGTTCGCTTCAGCCACTCGGTTGGTCTCGCTCGTTGGCCCTGACGGCGTCGGCAAGAGCCGCCTCGCCATCGAGGTGGCCCTTCGCCTCGACGAGCAGCACTCACACGGGGCCTGGCACGTCGACCTCGCCACCGAGCCCCCGGATCGGTACTGCGACGCCGTACTGGCCCGCTTCGGCATAGCCCAACGGGCCAAGCGCGATCCTGTGGTCCGGCTCGTCGAGCACTTGGTCGACCAGGAGACGCTGGTACTCCTCGACAACGTCGCGCCGACCGCGCCGACCGCCGACTTCGTGGAGCGGATGCTGGCCCAGGCCCCCGACCTCAAGCTCCTCGTCACGAGCCCCGAGCCGCTCGGCGTCTACGGCGAAGCCCGTTATCCGGTCGAACCGCTCGCGGTTCCCGACGATGACGCCGGGGCGACCACCGAACAGCTCGTGGCCACGCCTGCCTTCCGGCTGTTTGTCGAGCGCTTCCGGCTCGGTCAACCCCGCTTCTCGCTGACGCCCGAGGCGGCCCGCGCCATCGCGGCCCTGTGCCGCCAATCTGGGGGGCTTCCCCTTGCCATCGAGGTCATGGCGGCGGCGGCTGCGTCCGAAGCCGACGCCACGGCCCAGCCGCGTCCGCTGAGTGCTGCCGGTGCCGCCGGGCGATTGCGGCCGAGGCCCGCCGACACGTTGCTACGAGCCGTCGACTACACCTTTGGGCTCCTCGGTGCGACGCAGCAACGCCTGTTCGCCAGGCTCGGCGTGTTCGTCGGCAGCTTCGACGTCGCGGGCGCGGCGGCCGTCGGCGACCCGAACCTTTCGGTCGACGAGGTCGCCCGGGCGTGCGAGGGGCTGGTCGAGATGAACCTCATCGTGGGTAGTGAGCGAGGCCGGTTCGAGGTCTTGTCGAGCATCCAGTCCCATATGCGCCGGCGGCTGGAACCGACCGGAGAGCTGGCCGAGCTCGAGCGCCGCCACGCCCTTCATTTCGCCTCCGTCGCGGAGCAGAGCTTCGACGGCGTACACGGCCGGGAACAGGTCAGCTGGATGCGCCGCCTGTCCGCCGACCACGCGAATCTGGCCGTCGCCTTCGAGTGGGCCTTGCGGAACGATCCGGCCGTCGCGTTGTCGATCGCAGGCTCGCTCTGGCCGTACTTCTCCCGGTGCGAGGCGCTGAGTGACGGCCGCCGCTGGCTCAACGCGGCCCTCGCCGCCGCCGGCCACGACGCCAGCCCGATCCGGGCGCGGGCCTTCATCGGGGCCGGCGTGCTGGCTCGCATGCAGGGCGAGCCACCGCAGGCGTCCGCCCACCTCGAAGCGGGCGCGCGCATGGCGAACCTGCTCGGAGCGAAGGGCCTCGCGGCCCTGGCGCAGCTCCACTTGGGCATCCTGGCCGAGAACGCCGGGCAGTACCTCTCGGCGGACGCCCTTTTCAAACAGTCCCTGATGGTGACCGGCCCCGACACGAGCTTCATCGCGGCCCTCGCCACGAACTGTCGCGGCATGGTGTGCCTCGACTCATCGGACCTGCGTGGCGCGGCTGCGTTCTTCACGAGCAGCAGGGAGCTGTTCGAGGGCAGGGAGGACGGCTGGGGCATCGCGCTCACGGCCAAGAACCTGGCGTGGACCCTTGCGGCGCTCAACCAGCCCGAGCGGGCACGAGCTCTCTATGCCGAGAGCCTCGTTCGTTACGGCGAGATCGGCGACGAACGCGGACTGGCCAACACCATGGCGAGCCTCGGGCGTCTGTTGCTCGAAGACGGACAGTCCGAACAGGCCGGCGAGCTCTTCGCCGATGCCCTCGCCACGTTCCACACCATCGGCGAGCGCCGCGGATGCGGGGAGGTCCTCTTTGCGCTCGCGCTTCTCGCCGTCAGGGACGGTGAACCGATCCGAGCGGCCTGCCTGCTGGGTGCGGCGGCCGCCGTGCGTGCCGCCATCGACTCCCCCTTGTGGGGAACCGAGAAGAGCACGCACGACGACCTCATCGACAGGTTGCGGCTCGAGCTGGGCGCCGATGCCTATCAGGCGGCGTGGTCGGAGGGGTACGCCATGTCCTTCGAGGCGTCCATCCACTACGCCCTTGTCCCGTAGAAACGTCGTTCGCCGTGCGTCAGCAGCCCGACGCGTCAGCAGCCCGACACAGTGATCTCGACTCGACGGTTCTGCGCCTTCCCGTCGGGCGAGTCGTTCGCGGCAACGGGCTGCTCCTCGCCGTAACCGAAGGCTCGTACGCTCGTTCCGCCCGGGAGACGACCCTCCAGCCACCGGGCAACGGCCAGGGCCCGGCGCTCGGAGAGGAGCTGGTTGGCGACTGCTTCACCATCGGCATCGGTGTGGCCGGCAACATCGACCGACCGTCCGTGGCCCTGGCTCAACTGGGAGCTGACGAACTCGAGGACGTGCTCCAGGGCGGGATCAGCGTCGCCTCGGAGGTCGAACGCACCGGCGTCGAAGAACAGCCCCGAGGCCAGCACCCGGCTGCCACAGGGCCCGGGCGGAGCAGGCGGCGCAGGGTCCGGGGTCGCCACCGGGAAGCTCACCAGCTGCGACTGGAAGCGCCACAGACGACCGCCGCAGGCGGCGAAGTAGCGATCCCACCAGAGCCGCAGGTCTGCCAAAGTCGCCGCGTCGGGCCCACCGCCGGCAGTCCGACCGGGACTGACGACGTAGACCCGCCAGCCCTGGCAGCTCGAAATCAGGCCACGCGACCGGAGCCGAGCGATGACGCCCGCCGGGTCGCGGGCCCAGTCGCCGGGGCGGTCCAGGCGCAGGTCCTCGGTGGCGTGGAGCATGCTTGACATGATGACGACGTCGATGCCCTGGTCGTCCGTTGAACGTTCCAAGCTCGACGAGAGGTTGGCGATGGCGCCGAGGACGTCCGGCGGCTCGTCGACGGCCTGGCCGGTCGTTGTACCGAACTTGGCGTTCGCCGAGCGGCGGAGGCTGGCCAGGTGGTTCTCGCAGTCCTGAGGGTTGACGCCGGAAACGGCCAGCTTCTCGTCGAAGGCCAGCCGGGCGTCACCCGGTTTGCTCACGTTTCCCACCATGAGGTGCGCCCGCGCCGCCAGCCCGGCGTCGAGGATGCGACCGAATGCCTCGGCCCGATCGGCGCGTGCCACCTGGTCGCCGTCTGATGCCGTGACTCCGGCGAGGACTGCGATCGTCGATGCCGGAGTGGCGCCCGCCGGGATGCCGGATGCCGGTTCGCCGGGGCGGCAGTCCGCCGAGCTTGGAGGGCACGCGGCGAGGGCGAGGACGAGCACCAACGGCGCAACGGTCGCCGACGCGAGCCGCATCCTTTGACTAGGCATGAGCCTCGACTCCTTCCTCGTGAACGCGTTCGGGCGAGGGCTCGGACAGCGGGATCTCGGGCGCCCTCACGAGCTCGAGCTCGGGCAGCAGCTCGGCTGGAGCGTGGGCCAGGTAGGCGTGGTGGTAGGCGGCCTGGCACGCCAACCATCGCTGGTATGCGGCTCGCCGCAGGGCGGCAGGCGAGGGCCGCTCGGAGGCGGTGTTCACGACACCGCTTGGGAATTGCTGGCCGCGTCCTTCGTGAGCCGCCATGCCCGCCTCGACGGCGACCGCGGCCAAGAGGAGGCCCAGGCTGAGGAACATCCACAGCCCCAGGGCCAGGCTCAGCTGCGACGGCCGGTCTGCGAGGTCGTCGACGAGCACGGTGGCCCGCACATAGAACACCGCGCCCATGGCGCTGACGAATGTGAGCGCGACGAGTCGCGTGACGTTGCGAGCGCGGCGGTCAAGGTGCGGCCACACCGCCTTGCGCACGCCGATCCGGTGTCCGGCGTAGACAAACAAGAGGTCGACGGCGATGACGACGATCC
>JAHFUQ010000196.1 GCA_023265045.1 Acidimicrobiia bacterium | reverse complement strand
ACATCCTGCACACTTCGCGGAATCCGCCCGGGACGTGGCCAGCGCCCCGGGCGTAGGCTGCCGGTGTGGCCGACGACGAAGAAGAGTGGTGGGACGTCGCCGGGGTCGAGGAGATCCCTGACGACGCGCCGCTCGCCGTTCAGGCCCACGGCTACCCCATCGCCGTGTTCAACGTCGACGGGGAGGTGTGCGCCCTGTGGTCGCGCTGCCCGCACAGGGGCGGGCCGCTCGACGAGGGGTACCAGAAAGGCGAGGTCGTGGTCTGCCCGTGGCACGGGAGCATGTTCCGCGTGACCACCGGCGAGCGCCTCGACGGCCCCGCCGACGCCGACGCCACCGTCTTCCCCGTCGAGATCGAGGACGGGCGGGTTTGGATCGGGCCCCCACCGAAGGGGATCGACCCGCCCCCGCCCTCGTTCCTGCAGTTCTGAAGCCGCTCAGCCCGCCGGCTCGAGCCCGGAGATGGTGACCCGGCCCCACCCGTCGCCGAGCGTGCCGCCGACGGGGTTCGTCAGCTTGACCCAGAAGCCCTCGTTGCTCTCGTAGTCGTCGTCGTCGACGATCGTGACGGTGACGGTCTTGGAGGTCTGGCCGGGCGAGAAGCTCAGCCCGCCGCTCTTGGCCACGTAGTCGCTGCCCGCCTGGGCCGAGCTGTCCTGGGTGTTGTAGTTCACCGTCACCGTCGTGCACAACGCGTTCGAGAGCGTGACGTGCAGGGTGGCGACCTGGTTTTCGTAGACGAAGTCGTCGTCGATGGAGATCGAGGGGACGGGACCGGGGTTGCAGGCGCCGCCCACGGCGAGGGCTGGGCCCGCGCCCATGCCGACGCCGACACTGACGCCGATGAACCCGACGATTGTCGCTGCCGCGGTGTATCCGAAGCGCTTCATGGTTTGCCTCCTGTAGTGGGGTTGGCGCCCGTAGGAGGCGGCGGGGCGTGGGTTCCTTACGCTTTTTGGAACCGCCCATCCATCAGGACGGGGACGACCGGCGAGGCGTCGAGGTCGGCGGCCCACTCGGTGTCGGCGCGGGAACCCGTCGCTGCCAGCGCCCGCCCCGACGTGCAGGACCGAAGGATCTGGGCAAGCCGGCCCCGGCTCTCGCGGAACGCCGCCGCCGCCACGCGCGCCTCAGCGGAGAGCGCGTGCTCGGGCACGGCGGCGAAGATGGCGCCCGCGCCGAGCAGGTCTTCGACCCCCCACCGGGGCGACCCGTCCCGCCACTGCTCGCCGGCGGCGATCACCGCGACTCGGCGCTCGCGGGCGGCGAGCCACTCGCCGACGGCCGTGGCATTGCGGAGCGAGCCGGCGACGACGGTCGCCCCGGTCGAGGCGGCGTCGAGGCACAGCGCGGCGCCGTTGAGCGAAGGGAGCACCACCTTCGTGCCCGCGGCCAAGCCCGCCAGCGAGGGCGGAGACAGCGACACCCCGTCGATCACCCGCTCCCCGGCCAGGCGAGCGCCGAGCCGGGCCGCGACCTTGGGGGCGTACTCGTCCGCATGCCGGAGGGGGTAGACCTCGACGCCCGCCGCCACCGCGACGGCGACCGCGGTCGAAAACCGCAGCACGTCGACGACCACCACCACGTCGGCTTGGCGGCCGGCGTCGCGCAGCCCGGCCAGTCCCCACTCGAGATGCACGACCGCCACACTGGCGCCCGAGGCGCGCGCACACCGGCGCCCGAGGCGCGCCGAGGCGCGCCGAGGTTGGCGCCTGTGGGATGCCGCTATACTCGACAGGTCCGGGAGCAGGCGTGCTGCTCCATCGTCCAGTCGACGTCCTCGGTCGCCGGCCGTCTTGGTACCGGTACCCCGAGGCACAACCGATCCAGCTCCGCCAGGCGCCCGCCTGTGCGGAGCGTCCGCGTGGAGACACCTCCACAGAAATGACTCAGAACCGAGCGTTTGGGCAGAGCTATGGCATCCAAGGCAATCGTGGGGGAAAAGGTCGGCATGACCCAGATCTGGGACGACCAGAACCGGGCCGTTCCGGTCACCTTGGTGCGCGTGCAGCCATGCCGGGTTGTCCAGGTCAAGACGCCTGACCGCGACGGTTACAGCGCCGTCCAGGTCACGTTCGGGGCGGTGAAGTCCTCCCGCCTGAGCAAGCCGGCGGCGGGTCATTTCGCGAAGGCCGACGTCGAGCCGGGCAAGAAGCTCGTGGAGCTCCGACTCGATGACACGGCGTCGTTCACCGTCGGCCAAGAGATCAAAGCGGACATCCTGACCAAAGGCGAGCGGGTCGACGTGACCGCCGTCAGCCGGGGCAAGGGATTCACCGGCGTGATGAAGCGGTACAACTTCTCCGGCCTCGGCGCGTCCCACGGCGCCCACAAGGTCCACCGGGCCCCCGGCGCCATCGGCGCCTGCGCCACTCCCGCCCGCGTGTTCAAGGGCACGCGGATGGCCGGTCGAGTCGGGCATCAGCGGGTGACGATCCTCAATCTCGAAGTGGTCGAGGCCGACGCCGACCGGGACCTCGTCCTCGTGCGCGGCGCCGTGCCCGGGCCGCGAGGCGGGCTGGTCATCATTCGCAACGCCGTCAAGGGCGGCGCCTCCTCGAACGGGGCGGGCTGATCATGCCGACTGTCGACGTGCGCTCGGCAGCGGGCGCGACCGTGGGCGCCGTGCGTTTGGACGACGCCGTGTTCGGCGTCACCCCCAACGTCCCCGTGATGCACCAGGTTGTCGTTGCCCAGCTGGCGGCGGCGCGCGCCGGCACCCAGAGCACCAAGACCCGCGCCGAGGTCCGGGGCGGGGGCAAGAAGCCATGGCGCCAGAAGGGGTCAGGCCGGGCTCGGCAAGGCTCCACCCGTGCGCCCCACTGGCGCGGCGGCGGCGTCGCCCTCGGTCCGAAGCCCCGCAGCTATCGCCAGCGCACCCCGAAGAAGATGGTGCAGCTCGCCCTTTACTCGGCGCTCTCCGACCGGGCCGCGGCCGGCAAGATCGTGGTCGTCGACTCGTGGGACCTGAACGCCCCCAAGACCAAAGCCGCCAAGGCCGCGCTCGAGGCGCTTGGCCTCGACGGCCAGGGCAGGGTCCTGATCGTGGTGGAGCGCGACGCCGAAAACGTGCACAAGTCGTTCCGCAACCTGCCCGACGCCCAGCTGCTGCTGGCGTCGGAGCTCAACGCGTACGACGTGCTGTGCAGCGACTGGGTTGTGTTCACCCGCTCGAACGTGCCCGGTGTGACCAGCGACACATCGGCGACGGCATCGGCGACGGCATCGGCGACGGCATCGGCGTCGGCATCGGCTCTGGCCGAGCCCACCGTCGAACCCGAACCAGGGGCCGAGGAACCGGCCCACGACTGGCAGGCCCCCTTCGGCGGTGCGTCCGAATGAGCAGCGCCGACCCCCGCGACATCGTGCTGCGGCCGGTGGTGAGCGAGAAGTCCTACGCCCTGCTGGACAAGAACGTCTACACGTTCGTCGTCCGCTCGGACGCGACCAAGATCCAGATCCGCGATGCGGTCGAGGAGATCTTCAGCGTCCGGGTCATGAAGGTCAACACGCTGAACCGCAAGGGGAAGCGCAAGCGCAACCGGCGGATGCCCACGTTCGGCAAGCGCTCCGACACCAAGCGCGCGATTGTGACCCTTTCGGCCGGCAATCGCATCGACCTGTTCGAGACGTGAGGCGGTAGCGAGTCATGCCCCTGCGCAAACGCAATCCCACCAGCGCCGGCCGCCGGTTCCAGACGGTGTCCGACTTCTCCGAGATCACCAAGTCGACGCCGGAGAAGTCGCTGCTCGCGCCCCTGCCCAGGACGGGTGGGCGCAACAGCTACGGCCGCAAGACCGCCCGCCACCAGGGTGGTGGCCACAAGAACCAGTACCGCCTCGTCGATTTCAAGCGGAACAAGGACGACATCCCGGCCAAGGTCGCCGCCATCGAGTACGACCCGAACCGCAACGCCCGCATCGCCCTGCTCCACTACCTCGACGGCGAGAAGCGCTACATCATCGCCCCCGCCAAGGTGAAGGTGGGCGACCGGCTGCAGAGCGGGCGCGGCGCCGAGATCCGTCCCGGCAACGCCTTGCCCATGCGCTACATCCCGGTCGGCACCACCATCCACAACGTCGAGCTCAAGCCCGGCGGCGGCGGCAAGATGGCGCGGGGCGCCGGCGCCAGCATCCAGCTGGTGGCCAAGGAGGGCGACTTCGCCACCCTGCGCCTCCCCAGCACCGAGATGCGCCGGGTGCCCATCGACTGCCGCGCCACCGTGGGCGAGGTCGGCAACTCCGAGGCCGAGCTGATCTCCATCGGCAAGGCGGGCCGCAACCGCTGGAAGGGCGTCCGCCCTCAGACCCGGGGTGTGGCCATGAACCCCGTCGACCACCCGCTGGGCGGCGGCGAGGGCAAGTCGTCCGGCGGTCGCCACCCGGTGTCGCCGTGGGGCCAGCCCGAGGGTCGCACCCGTGACACCAACAAGCCGTCCCAGCGCCTGATCGTCCGCCGCCGCCGTACGCGTGGGGCCCGGAGGTAGTCAATGTCTCGTTCTGTGAAGAAGGGCCCGTTCGTGGACGACCACCTGCTCAAGAAGGTGGACGACCTCAACTCGCGCGGCGAAAAGCGCGTCATCAAGACCTGGTCGCGGCGCTCCACGATCATCCCCGATATGGTCGGCCACACCATCGCCGTGCACGACGGGCGCAAGCACGTGCCCGTGTACGTCACCGAGGCCATGGTGGGCCACAAGCTGGGCGAGTTCGCCCTCACCCGCACGTTCCGCTACCACGCGGGCCAGGAACGCTCAGGCCGCCGATGACGAGCGAGCACCGAAGCGAAGCAGCGGCGAGCCGATGACCGGTCCGAAGCTCAACGAGCGCCCCGTCCTGCGCCACAGCCCCGACGGCCCGGCGCGCCCCGTCCAGGGCGCGGGCGTCAGCTCGCGCTCGGTCGCCCGCTACGTCCGCATCTCGGCCTACAAGGTCCGTGAGGTCCTCGACCTCATCCGCGGCCAGGACGCCGAGCGGGCGCAGGAGACGCTGCAGTTCTGCGAGCGCGACGCGGCCACGGTCGTAGGCAAGGTGCTGCGGTCGGCCATGGCCGGCGCCGAGCACGACCAGAACGTCCCCGCCGAGGAGCTGTTCGTGTCCGCGTGTTTCGCCGACGAGGGTCCCACCCTCAAGCGGTGGCGGCCCCGGGCGCGCGGCCGGGCCACGCGGATCCGCAAGCGCACGTGCCACGTCACCGTGATCGTCACCCGCCTGCCCGAGGCCGACCTCCGCAAGCGCCGCGCCGCCCGGGCCCCGACCGCGGGCGATCGCCGCCGCCGCCGTGACGGCAGCGAGCGCCGTTCGTCGCCCGAGCGCGAGCGCCGGGTGCGG
>JAHFUQ010000195.1 GCA_023265045.1 Acidimicrobiia bacterium | reverse complement strand
TTCGGTCACCGCCAGATCCAGCTCCCAGACGGCCCGGGCGTCGAAGCCGGCCGCCTCAGCACGTGCGGAAACCCACTTGCGGGCGTCGGCCATCCTCGCCAACTGGCTCGGCAGCATCAGCACGTCGCCCTCGTCGCGGTAGGCGGGCTCACCGGCCATCGCTCACCGGGAAGCTCGCGTAGGCGGCGGCGCGGTCGGGGAACATGGCAAAGACCCGGTCGAGCCGGATCAGTTCGAAAAGCCGGCGCACGTTGGGTTGCAAGCCGCACAGGCGCACGTCGCCGTGGCCGATGCGGACCCGCTTGAACAGCTGCACCAGCGTCGCCAGCCCCGAGCTGTCCATGAAGGCCACGTCGGACAGATCCACGACGAAGTTCTGCCGGCCGTCGGCCAGCTGATCGTCCAGCTGCTGGCGGAGTTCGGCCGTGACCGCCGCGTCCACGTCCCCCCGCAGGACCACGGCGACGACGTCGCCGTTGTGCTCCAAGTCCACATCCACCGTTGCTCCTCTCTCGATCCCTTGTCCGGCCAGTCCGGTGATCGCCGCCGACCCGCCTACTCGCGCCTCACCCGGTCAAGTGCGCCCCCCGAGGATCTCGGTGATCCGATCGAGCAGCTCGGACGGGCTGAACGGCTTCGTCATGAACTCGTCCACGCCCGCGTCCGCGGCCCGCACGCGGTCGGCTGCCTGGCCGCTGGCGGTGAGCATGATGAGGTAGGGCTGGGGCGTCAGGTCTGGGTCGGACCGGATCGAGGCGCACAGCTCGTAGCCGTCCATGCCCGGCATCATGGCGTCGACAAGGATCACGGGCGGGCACAGCTCCCGCGCCCGCACCAGCCCCTCCTGGCCGTCCCCGGTGGTCTCCACCGAGTGCCCGCCGACCTCGAGCGCCATCTTCAACAGGCGCACGACGACGGGCGAATCGTCCACGACCAGAATGGGCGCGCCGGGCTTGCTCATGCGGCGCGCACCTGGAGCGCGAGGGCAGTGAGGTCGTCCTGAGGAACGGTGCCGGCCAGGTGGCGCTGGACCGCGGCGTAGGTCCCGTCGACCAGCGCGCCGGGGCCGCCGCCACCGATGTCGGCCACCAGTTGCGACAGGCGCGCGTCGCCGAACTGCTCGCCCGTGGCGTCGCGGGCTTCGACGACGCCGTCCGTGTAGAGCAGCACCAGGTCTCCAGGGCTCATCGACACCCGCACCTCCTCGTAGAAGACGCCGCCCATCACGCCAATGGGCATGCCGTCGGCGTCCAGGTTGGTGATGCCCGCTCCGCCTGCCGGGCGCAACAGGGGGCGGTTGTGCCCCCCGCTGGCGAACGACAGCTCGCCCGTCGCCCCGTCATAGCGGGCGCAGAACGCGGTGATGAACAGCCCGGCAGTGGTGAGGTCGTCGAGCATCGCGTCGTTGGTCGCGCCCAGGACCTGCGCGGGGGATTTCCCGGCCGACATCTCCCGGCGCAGCACGGCCCGGGCCATCGCCATCATGAGGGCCGAACCGATGCTATGGCCGGCGACGTCGGCGATGATGAGGCTGACCCGGCCCGAGCCGTCGATGAGGAAGTCGTAGTAGTCGCCGCCGACACGCGCCGCCGGAACGCACAGCCCCGCCAACGCGATCCCGGGCACGTCGGGTGGCGCCCCGGGCAGCAGACCCCGCTGGATGCTGGCGGCGATGTCGATCTCGTGCTGCACCAGCTCGGCGGCCCGCAGATTGTTCATCAGGCGGCTGTTCTCGACGGCCACCCCGAGCTGGAAGGCCACCGATGACGCCAGCCGGGCGTCGCCGGCCGAGAACCGCTCTCCCGAGCGACGCCCTACGAGGGTGAGGGCGCCGATGGCCGGGCTGCCCCCGCCGGCCTTGACCGACGGCACCACCGGCACCGACAGGAGGGCGGGAGCGCCGGCGTGGGAGGCGCCGTCCGGGCCCGCCCACCCCTCGCCCTCGTGCATCAGCGCCTCGTTGCCGGTCGCCGTCACCTGGGCGGCCACGCCCTCGGTCCCCGCCCACACGTCCTTGGCGCCGGGCGCGCCCCGCGCCGCCACGGGCTCGAGCCGCCCGTCGGCGTCGAGCAGGCTGATGGTCCCGCTCGAAGCGGGGATGGCGCGTAGGCAACGCTCAACCGCGACCGCGCACAGCGCCCCTTCGTCGAGCGCGGAGCCGAGAACCTCGCTGAGGTCGTAGAGCAGCGTGATCTCCTCGTAGCGGCTCAGCAGCTCGGCGGCCAGCGCCGCCATCTCGGCCTCGCCGCGTGCGAGCGATCCGAGGGTCCGCGCCACCAGGCTCGCGGCCGCCGGTGCGGCGCAGTCCGCCCCCGAAGGGGCCGGGTCCGCCGCCACCGCCCAACCGGCGAGCTTGGAACCGACGACGATCTCGCAGCGCGCCGCGACTTGGGATGTGCCGATCTCGGCGCCGGCCAAGGTCCTCCCCGCTGGGTCTTGGACGGCCAGTGAGAGGCCGGCCGCCGGCGCCAGACCCGCCACGCCCTGCAGCACCTGGTCAATGCAGCGGCGGTCGAGCAGCCGGTCGAGGGCCAGGACGTCCACGACCTCAGCGCACCAGCACCCGGGCAATAGTCCGGGCGTCTACGAGCAGGACGTGATCGTTGCCGCCGCGCAGCACCCCCGAGATGATGTCGTCGGTCTGGCCCGCGGGCGGGGGCCCGATGTTCTCAGGGTCGAAGGCGACCACGCCTGACACCTCATCCACCAGGAGTCCGAACCGCTCGCCGTCGGGGTCGAGCACGAGCACCCGGTCATGGCCGGGACCCAAAGGATTGACAATGGTGAGCGAGCGGTCGCCGTCGGGCAGGAGGCCGACGACGTACGCGCCAGGCGTCGGGAGCGGGAGCATCCCCTCGGTGGTCCGCACGCCGCGCACGTGCTCAACGAGGACGGCGTAGTCGCCGTTGCCGGTGCGGAACCGCACGACGCTGATGCCGGCGCTCATGGCCCCGCCAGCTTGGCGTCGAGCAGGCGGGCCAGCTCGTCCACCGAGTAGCCATCGAGGCCGGCCTGCATCTGGGCCTTGTCGCCGCGCTCGATCGCCGCGCGCGCCACGGCAAACGCGCGCCGGGCCGCCGGCGCGTCCCCCGCCGCCTCGAGCGCCAAGCCGAGGTGCAGGTGGGCGAACGGCTGCTCAGGTTCGAGGTAGGCGTACTTGCGGAAGGCGATGACGGCGGCCGGGATGTCCCCCGCGTTCATCGCGTCCTCCCCGGCCGCCAGCAGCGCGGCCGCCGGATCGGCGGGACTCGCCGCCGGTGCCGGTCGCCGCGCCAGCGGGCGCGACGGCCGTAGGGGCCGTGGAGACGCCGGTGGGGGGGCGCCCGTCCTCGGCGGCGCCGCCGGGACGGGGGCTTGCTGGGCCGGGAGGCAGTAGGCGAAACTTTTTCCCACGCGGGCCAGCACAAATTCGTCGGTCAGCTGGCGCAGCGACTCCGAGTAGCCGAGGAACAGCCAGCTCGGACGGCGCAGCCAGCGGGCGAGCCGTTCGATGGTCGAGACGATCGCGTCGGCTTCGAAATAGATGAGCACGTTGCGGCAGAAGACCACGCGGCGCTGCCCGGGCTCGAACGGAGGCGGGTCGGTGAGATTGTGACGCTCGACGGTGACGCGTTCGCGTAGGGCGCCGGCGACCTCCCACCTCGGTCCGACGCGCTGAAGGTAGCGAGCCCGCAACGCGGGCGCGACGCCGGCGACCTCCTTGTCCGAGTACTGGGCGCGGCGCGTGCGCTCCAGCGCCGGCGTGGACAGGTCGGTCGCTATGATCTCCCAGTCGACGACCCCGCTCTCGGCCAGGAGCATGGCGAGGGTGTAGGGCTCCTGGCCGTTGCTGCAACCCGCGCTCCAGATGCGCACCTTTGGGCTCAGGGTGGGCAGGACGTGGGTCCGGAACGCCTCCAGCTGGCCGGGGTCGCGGAAGAAGCTCGTCTCCTGCACAGTGACGCGGTCGACCAACCCCTGGAGCAGGACGGGGTCGGTCGCGAGACGGTGCTCGTAGGCCTCCATCTCGAGCTGGTGCGCCGCGGCCTCGTCGGCGACCGACCGTGAGAGGCGGCCCACGACCGACGGGCTGATCCGAAAGCCGACGCGGCGAGCCAGGAGCTGGCGTGCCGCGGCCAGGGTCGTCTCGGGCACGTCGGGCGCGCTCACGTGCGTCCCCCGGCCGTGGCGGCCACCAGCG
This sequence comes from Acidimicrobiia bacterium, assembly GCA_023265045.1. Lineage (GTDB taxonomy): Bacteria > Actinomycetota > Acidimicrobiia > Acidimicrobiales > AC-14 > JAHFUQ01. The sequence continues at coordinate 1,196 of JAHFUQ010000195.1, read as the reverse complement.
CGGGCGCAATCTCCCCGAGCGGCAGCACCTTGGTCGCCGCCCCCACGCGCTGGGCGGCAGAAGGCATGCCGAAGATGGCGCTCGAAGCCTCGTCCTGGGCGATGGTGAGTCCTCCGCCCCGCTTGATCGCCAGCAGACCTTCGGCGCCGTCGTCGCCCATCCCCGTTAGCACGACGCCGATGGCCCTCGCCCCCAGGTGGCGGGCCACCGATCCGAACAGCTCGTTGGCCGACGGCCGGTGCACCGTCGGCGGGTCGGCGCCCAGCTCGATGCGCATGGCCGGGGCGATCCTCAGGTGGACGTGGCCGGGGCCGATGTAGACGACGCCGGACTGCACGACCTCGCCGTTGGCCGCGACCCGGACCGGGACGGCCGCCACCCGGTCCATCCAGGCGACCAGCCCCTCGACAAAATCGGGGTGGATGTGCTGCACCACGAGGACGGGCGCGCCGACCCCTCCCAGGCCCTCCAGGACGGCGGCGAGGGCGGCCGGACCTCCGGTCGACGCGGCGATGGCGATGAGCCGGCCGGAACGGCCCAATTCGGCGGCGCCCGCCGCCACGCCGGCCGACCCGTCGCTGGCCAAGGAGGCGCGGGGGTGGCGGACGACGGTCACGCCACGCAGGAGCCGCACCCGACGGCGGATGTCGGCGCCTGCCGCCGGCGTCCACGTTGAAGGCCGCAGGATGGCCCCTACGGCGCCTGCCCGCACCGCCTCGGCGGCCCGGCCCGGAAGGGCGACCGGATCATTCGAGAGGACCAGGATCGGTGTGGGGGCGGAGGCCATGATCTGCTCGATCGCCTCCTGCTGGAAGTGATCCGGAAGGTCGAGGGTAATGACGTGGGGGCGGAGCTGGCGGACCAGGCGCACGGCGGCCGCCTGCTCGGCCGCCTGACCGACGACCACGATGTCGCCGTCGGCCTCGAGCACCCGCACCAGCGCGGCGCACTCCCGGGCCGCGACGGCAGCCACCACGACGCGCACCTGTCCCTCGCGGCGCGGCGTTTTCGTGGAAGGGCGTTCGTCCAGGCCGGCTTCGCTCACGGGCGCCGGCCCAGGAGACGGGCGACCGCGTCGAGCAGGGACGTCTCGTCGAAGGCCGACTTGACGATGTAGCCGTCGGCCCCCGCGTCGAGGCCCCGCCGCCGGCTCTCCTCGTTGCCTCGGGACGTGACGATGAGCACGGGCGTGTTGA
>JAHFUQ010000194.1 GCA_023265045.1 Acidimicrobiia bacterium | reverse complement strand
GACGAGAAAACGCTGCCGGCGGCGGTAGCCGATGAGCGGGGGCGGGAAGCCCTTGCGCCGGCCCCACGTGCGACCGGGGTGGGCGGCAAGGTCGACATCCTCGAGCACCCGTTCGCCGACCCCGCCCGGGACGGCCAGCGCCGGGCTGGCGCCGAGGAGGGCGGAGGCGGGGATCCGCCGTTGCCGGCGCTCGCCGCACGTGGGGCACGTCGCCACGTGTTCCGCGACGACCTCGCGTTGGTGGGCGTCGAGCCGGTCGTCCCAAGGGCCGATCGCCTCGGTGAGGGCGGGGCAATCCTGGCGGCCGAGGAAGGCGACCACCGTCTCGCCGAGCAGGTTCTCGACCCGTTCAGTCAGCCGGTCGAGGAGCTCGGCGGCCCGGTCGGGCGTCACGCCGACGGCCTCGCCGAGCTCGGCGTCATCGAGCTGCTGGCGGAAGCGAAGGTCGAGGAGGGCGCGGTCCTCGGGCGTGAGATCCATCGCGATGGCCCGCACGACGTGCTTCAGCTCGCCCCAGGCGGCGTCGGCCTCCGTGGGCTCGTCGGCCGCGGGCCGGCCTTCCCCCTTGCCCATCTTGCGCCCGTGCCGGAGGGCCTGGTCGCTGGCGATGGCGAACAGCCACGGCCGCAGCTTGCTCGGGTCCTCCAAGTCCGACAGGCGGCCGCCTGCCTCGAGGAAGGTGTCGTAGAGCGCGTACGTCGCTTCCTCGCGGTCCTGCAGAACCCACCACAGGTAGTCGTACAGGCGCGTTGCGTAGCGGTCGTAAACGACGCCAAAGGCGTCCTTGTCGAGCGCCGCCGCACGCTGGACGAGTGCGACATCGTCCATTGAAGGGTCATCGTAACTCTTTGGGCGCTCGGTAGGCTGCTCACGTGCCTCGCGTGCGCATCGCGGCGTGCCAGATCGACACGGTGGTGGGCGACCTGGACGGCAACGTGGATCAGGTCTGGCGCGCCCTCGACGAGGCCGAAGGGGCGGGCGCCGACCTCGCCGTGTTCCCCGAATTGACGATCACCGGCTACCCGCCCGAGGACCTGTTGTTGAAGCCCGGGTTCGTCGCCGACAACCTCGTGGCGCTGGAGAAGCTGGCGTCGCGCACGGGCCGGTGCGCCGCCATCGTGGGCTTCGTGGACGCGTCACGGGACCTGTACAACGCGGCCGCCGTCTGCGCGTTCGGGTCGGTGCAGGGCGTGTACCGCAAGCGGCTGTTGCCGAACTACGCGGTCTTCGACGAGCAGCGGTACTTCGCGCCGGGCGTCGAGACGCCTGCGCTGTACCTGATCGGCGGGGTGCGGGTCGGCGTGACGATCTGCGAGGACGTGTGGGCGCCAACGGGCCCGTTGAACGAGCAGGCCGCGGGCGGCGCGGAACTGGTCGTCAACCTCAGCGCGTCGCCCTACTACGCGGGCCGCCTGCCCGAGCGCGAACGCATGTTGGCGACTCGCGCCAGCGACACCGCGTGCGCGCTCGTCTACGTCAACTCGGTCGGCGGCCAGGACGAGCTGGTCTTCGACGGCGCTGCGCTGGTGGTGGACTCCGACGGCCGGCTGGTGGCGCGCGGGCCCCAGTTCGTCCAAGACGTGATCGTCCTCGACGTCGACGTCCGCCCCGTCTTCCGCAAGCGGTTGCTCGACCCTCGCGGCCGCGCCGTCGCCGCGCCGCTGCCCGAGGTCGTCATCACGGCGGCGGCGACCGAGCGGGGCGGAGTCGCCGCGCCGGTGTTGGTGGCGCCGCTCGCCCCTGTCGTGGAGGTGCACGACGCGCTCGTGCTCGGGACCCGTGACTACGTCCGCAAGAACGGCTTCACCGACGTCGTGATCGGGCTGTCGGGGGGCGTCGACTCGTCGCTGGTGGCGGCCATCGCCGTCGACGCCCTCGGCGCCGAGCACGTGCACGGCGTGCTGATGCCGTCGCGCTTCTCCAGCGCGGGCTCGGTGGCCGACGCGGTCGCCGTCGCCGAGAACCTCGGCATCGAACACCGCACGATCGAGATCGAGCCGATCCACGCCGCCGTGCTGGCCCAGCTGGCGCCGTCCTTCGAGGGGCTCGACGAGGACCTAGCCGAAGAGAACGTCCAGGCGCGGGCGCGGGGGCTCCTGCTCATGGCCCTGTCCAATAAGTTCGGCTGGATGGTGCTGGCGACGGGCAACAAGAGCGAGATGGCGGTGGGATTCTCGACCCTGTACGGCGACCTCGCCGGAGGCTTCGCCGTCATCAAGGACGTGCCCAAGACGTTGGTCTATGCGCTGGCCCAGGCGTGCCCGGCCATCCCGGAGGCGGTTCTCACCAAGCCGCCATCGGCCGAGCTGCGGCCGGGCCAGCGCGACGACCAGTCCCTTCCCTCCTACGACGAGCTCGACCCGGTGCTGGAGGCGTACGTCGAGGGCGACGCCACGGCGGCCGACTTGGAGCGCGCCGGGTTCGACGCCGCGTTGGTGCGGCGGGTGGTGGCCCTGGTCGACCGCTCCGAGTACAAGCGCCGGCAGGCCCCGCCAGGGGTGCGGGTGACGCCCAAGGCGTTCGGCAAGGACCGCCGCCTGCCCATCACCAACCGCTACCGCGGGTGAGCGCGGCGGCCGACGTCGAACGGCGGTTGTTCGAGGTGCTGGGGGCCTGGGCGCCCGAGGCCGAGGAGCCCGAGGCGAAGCTGCTGTTCCGTGTCCACTCCTTCCAGCACGCGCGCCACGCCGAGTGGCTCGGCGGCGTCGAGGTCGACGGGCTCGACGCGGTGGCGGCCCAGGTGGAGGACGCGGCCCGCGGGCCCGCCGACACGCCGGCGCGGCTGACGAGCGTCTACGGGAGTGTCCTGCCGGCCCTCGTGGCGGCCTACGCCGGCGCGATTGGGGATGCGCTGGAGGCCGTCGTGGCGGAAGATGAGGCTGCGATGCAGGAGGCGGAGCGGTTGCTGGCGAAGCTGAAGGGCGCGTCGGGCGTTGCGTCCGCGCCTGCAAAAAGGAGCGAAAGCACCTAGAATGACGTAGAGAGCCGTGAGTGGTCGGCTGGGGTTGACCGCCTGGGTATGCTCAGGGACAACAACTCCCAAGCCCCCGTGCACGCGGAATCATCGCGCCCTCGGGGGCGTTCCCATCTAATGCTGGGTCTAGCACAGATTTCGAGGTTTTCACTTGCCGAAAGAGCGTGTTGAGCGGGACGAGGAAGACCTCGTCCGTCTCTACCTCACCGATATCGGGCAATACCCCCTTCTCACCAAGGACGACGAGGTCCGCCTGGCCAAGGCCATCGAGGCGGGCAACGACGCGCGCACCACGATCGACAGCGAGACCGGGCTCTCGCAGCCGAAGAAGCGAGAGTTGCGGCGGGTCGCCAACGAGGGTCAGTTGGCGCAGTCGACGTTCGTCAAGTCCAACCTGCGGCTGGTGGTCTCGATCGCCAAGAAGTACCAGGCCTCGGGGCTGCCGCTGCTCGACCTGATCCAGGAAGGGAACCTGGGCCTGATGCACGCGGTCGAGAAGTTCGACTGGCGCAAAGGCTTCAAGTTCTCGACGTACGCGACGTGGTGGATCCGCCAGGCCATCACCCGTGGCATCGCCAACACCGGCCGCACCATCCGCCTGCCCGTGCACGCGGGCGACACGCTGGCGCGGCTGCAGAAGGCGCGCGCCCGGCTGGAGCTGAAGCTGGGCCGCCCCGCCACCCTGTCCGAGCTGTCGGCCGAGGTGGAGATGCCGGAGGACAAGGTCACCGAGGCATTGCGGTTCGCCGCCGAGCCCCTGTCGCTGTCGGAGCCCCTGCGGGAGGACGGCGACGCCGAGCTGGGCGACGTGGTGGAGGACCGCTCGGCCGAGTCACCCTTCGAGGTGGCGGCCACCGCCCTGCTGCCGGACGAGATCGCCAAGCTGCTCGGCCCGCTCGACGAGCGGGAGCGGGAGATCCTCCGGTTGCGGTTCGGCCTGGACCGGGGCGAGCCCCGGACCCTCGAAGAGGTGGGCGAGCACTTCAACCTCACCCGGGAGCGCATCCGCCAGATCGAGGCCCGGGCCATGTCCAAGCTGCGCCACCCGTCGAGCGACACGGGGGCGCGGGACCTCCTGGCCGTCTGAGGATCGGGTAGCGCCCGGTGCCTGGTCCGACCCGGCGGAGCTGGCGGCGGTGGATGGGCGCAGCCCCGACCGAGCGGATGGCCGCGCCGTCGGGACGGCTGGGGAGGCGGCCGGGGGATCCCGAATCCTGGCCGGACGGCCCGCCTGGTTCGGAGCCCAGCGGCCAGCGGCAACGGTGGTCGCTGCTCACTGGCCGCGAAGGCTCGTCCGCAGAGCGGAGGTGGACGGGAATCGAACCCGCCAGACGGGGATCACCCGTCTCAGCCGCTTTGAAGGCGGTGGGGCCCACCAGGCGCCCGGACACCTCCACGTCCACCCTAGGCGGCGGCGAGCCCAGGCGGGATGGGGCCGGCCTTTCGCAGCCGGGGGGCCTGGCGCTAGGCTCCCCCGCCATGAAGAAACTTCTGCTCCTTGCCGTCCTCGTCGCCCTCGGCGTGGTGGCTGCCAAGAAGGTCCGGGCCTCCAGCTAGTTCACTCGCCTGGCCGGCTCGCCCGGCGTTCGGCCGAGCCGGCGGGCGTTTTTTCTCTGTTTACGCGCCCAGCACTTGCGCGCGGGCAGATTTTCAGATAATCTCATGTTGTTCCCTTCCCCCTTGATGTGTCACTTGCTGATTCATGGAGAGGAGGGGGCACGGTGCTCGTCGCCTGTTGGTCCCCCAAAGGGGGAAGCGGCACCACGGTCGTCGCCGTCCTGACGGCGCTGTCGTTCGCTCGGGCCTCGGCGCCGCGAGCCGGTGGCGCCGTCCTCGTCGACCTGGCGGGCGACGTCCCCGCTGCGCTGGGCATTCCCGAGCCGGACGGCCCCGGGCTGGCCGAGTGGCTCGGGGCGTCGGGCGACGTGGGCGTAGAGCCGCTGCGCCGGCTCGAGCACGACATCGGCCACGGGCTGTCGCTGCTCTGGCGGGGCGTGGCCTCCGCCAGCGGCTCGGCGCCGATGCGGGCCGAAGACCTGGCGGCGGTGCTCGCCGCCGACGAGCGGGTGGTCGTCGCCGACTGCGGCCGGGCCGAGCGCTCGCCGGGTCGTGAGCTGGCCCGGGGGGCGACCGTCTCGTTGTGCGTGCTGCGGCCCTGCTACCTGGCGCTCCGGCGGGCGCTCGACGCGGGGGCCCGCCCGAGCGGCGTGGTGCTCGTCAACGAGCCGTTCCGCTCCCTCCATCGGCGCGATGTCGAGGAGGTGCTGGGCGTCCCCGTGTGGGCCGAGATCGACTACGACCCGGCCCTCGCTCGTGCGGTCGACGCCGGCCTGCTGGCAAGCCGCCGCCCCCGGGCCGCCGAGCGGGCCGTGGAGCAGGTCCGGCGGGCGGTAGCGGCGTGAACACCACGAGCA
>JAHFUQ010000061.1 GCA_023265045.1 Acidimicrobiia bacterium | reverse complement strand
ACGTGCCCACCACCTCGTAGCCGGCGGCCTCGAAGCCGTCACGGGCCGCGGCCAGCGCCGTCGTCTTGCCCGACCCGGCCACCCCGACGACCAGCTCGACCCCGCGGCAGGAGGTGAGGACCGCCTCCACCGCCGTGCGCTGACCGAAGGTCAGGGGCCGGCTTAGGGAGGCATCGGCCCGGGCGATCGCGGCCTGGGCCTCCGGCGCCGACACGGCGGGGGCGTCGCGGCGGGCGACCTGGACCTGGACGGAGCGGGCGATGGCCTCCTCCCGGGCGATGACGGTGGCGGTGGCGTAGGCGCGCTCGTGGGCCCCGGCCATGCGCAGCAGGGGCACCGCCTCGGGGTCGGCCAGGATGCGCTCGACGGCCCGGCCCAGCTCCATGAGGTCGCGGCCGTAGAGGGCGGGGGCCAGGGCCACGATCACGTCGCGGCGGGTGAAGACCTTGCGGGCCACGAGCGGGCCGTCGTCGGCCAGGGCGTCGACGGCGATCGCCCGCAACTCGTGCGCGCTCAGCGCGGGATCCGGGCGACGCCAGGCGGCGGCCTCCCGCTCGACGGCGTCGGTGATGCGCTCCACGCTCCAGCCCACGTCGCCGATCTCGGCCACCCACCGGGGCATGAGCTCGCCCACGGGCGTGAGGCGCTTGGGGTCGCGGGTGGCCCGGGCGGCGACGTTGCGGGCCTGGTACGACGCATTGCCTGTGCGCTCCATCTCGGCCTGGATCTCCGCCGCCCGCTTGGAGTGGACCTGCGTCACTTCCTCCGGCACGCCGGCGATCGCCCAGTGCCCGAGACGTCCCGAGGGCCCGGCGTCGGGCACGACGGCATAGCCGAGCTCGACAGCGCGCTGGGCCGACGCCACCCGGCCGACCATGGTGGCGGCGTGCAGGTGCTCGCGCCACAGGGCGGTGTCGGCCGCCTTCCAGCCGCCCTGCTCGTCGTCCATGCGCACGACGTTGGCCGTCAGGACGTGGTCGTGCGGACACGGGTCGCCGGCCCGGGAGGTGGCGTGGCGGGTGTGGGCGTAGACCAGGCCCTCCGTCGGCGTGCGTGTCGCCGCCGTCCCCCGCCGGCCGCCCACCCGCTGCGTGAGCTCGTCGAGGTAGGCGAGCGTCGCCTGGCGCTCGGCGTCCATGATCTGGTGCATGTCCTCGGCCCGGCCGATGACGCCCAGCTCGGCCACCGACTTGTGGGCCGAGATCACCAGCTCCAGGCCGGGCCGCTTGGCGTTCACCAGGCGCTCCCCCGTCGTCGGGTCGCAGGCGCCGCCCACGCCGAAGATCGCCTCGTACTGCTCGTCGGTCACCGCGCCCGCGAGGCCCAGCGCGACAGCGCCGCGGCCGCCCCAGCGCAACGGCGTCTCGCCCCGCGACGCGTAGTAGGCCAAGGCCTGGCCGGGATGGTCGTCGCCCCGGGCGAGCACGGTCTGGCGGTGGTACTGCACCGAGTCGACGCCCATCATCCGCATCCACGCCACGTCGACGACGCCCTCCTTGCCAGCGCAAGGACGTCCAGCGCAGCTGGACGCACTTGCAATCGTGTCAATTCGCTTTGGCAGTATGGTGGCAACGTCGCTAACTTGTAAAGACTCTATATTGTGCCGGTCAATCATGGCTATCACCGGTGCGGAGCGGTTGTGTATATGTCTCTATGGACAGTGGCGGTACATAGCGGTCAAGCTCAGATGAGTGCGGCAGCTCGACGGCGGCTCGGATGGTCGGTCGCGTCGGCCGCCGGGATACTCCGGCGCTTGGCCTCGCGACATCGAGTAGACGCCGCCTGCGCTCCGCTTGCCGTCGCCCTTTCGAAGAATTTTCGGGTTTCTCTGTCTCACTTGGGCTTCTCGGACACCAGTAGTGAGGGGTAGAGCGTCACGGTGACGCCCGAGGGAGGAGCGGCCATGCACAGCAAGGTCGAACGGTCTAGGAGGCCGAGCGGTTCTGGACCGATCGCAGCGAGGGAGCTCGTCGACATCGGCTGGGTGGCGGCACGACTGGGCGTCACGGTTCGACACGTTCGACGCCTCGTCGCCGAGGCGCGGATCCCGCTCATCAAGTGGGGGCACCTCCTGCGCTTCGACCCCGACGAGATCGAGACGTGGATCGACACCGCTCGGAAGCCGCCGCGGTCCTGACCGACCGCCGAGCGATCGGGCTCCGCGGCACCGAGCCTGGGGACGCCCGTAGCGTCATGGACGTGGATGAGAGCAACAGGGCCGGGCACGAGGCGCCGTGACGCCGCCGCCGAGCCCCAAACGGCGCAAGCTCCGCTTGTTGCGCGCCGGCGATCTGCCGAGCGACGCGACCCTGCTCATCCGGGCGACACCGGCGTCGGTCGATGCGGCCGTGACCGATCTGGCCGCGGGCGCCCTCGACTCCGCCGAGATCTACGAAGTCGAGCTTCCTGATGGCCGACGGGTTTCGCTGTATGCCGTGTCGGTGTTCAGCCGGCCGGGCGGCGCGGACCCGAACGAGTTGCTGCGCCGCTTCCCACGGGCGCCCTGCTACCTCGAGGCGTCGGTGGCGGCCGTCCGTTCGGCCGGATTTGCCGTTCTGCCCACGGGCGCGACTCCTGAGCACTACGACATCCTCCTGGTTGGGTCAGGGGCTCCCGTGCGGGTGTCGCCGTCGATGGCCGAGCTCACGTCCGCCGCCCGCCGCCTCGTCGAGGTCTGCGGGGAGATGCGGCCGAATCCGTCCTACGCTGGAGGCGTCTATGGCTGAGCGACCACAGAGCCCGTGGTTCGTCCGCGAGGTCGACCCGGTGGTAGTGGAGCGGCTGGCGGCGGCCATCGCGCCGAATCGGCAAGCGGTGGAGATGGGCGTCGACATCGTCGGCGATCCCCACCGCGAGGACGACGACGGCCGCAACTGGACGCGGCTTCGCTATGCCCGCCGCGTCGTCGACGTCACGCCGGGGTCGGTGGTCGTGATGGGAAGCTCGGTCGGGACATACCTCGCCAAGGTGGTTGCGTGGGACTTCGAGGTCAGCGACGACGATCCGATCGTGACGCTCGACATCCTTCCGGTGACGCCGGAGGCGGTGCAGCGAGCCCTCGAACGGAGCCGTACCTCCGCCGCCTGAAACCAAGACCTGAGCCTCGGTCCACTTGTGCCATCGCCTAGCACGGTTGACGCTGACCATATGCAACCATTTGCTTCGAATTCGCTCCCGCGACTCAGCCATTCTGACCGGGTGACGGAACCAGTGGCGACTCCTCCGACAATTCCGTTCGGATTCGTTGCCGTACAGTGCGAGCACGACTGCCGGCTGCCTCAGATAGGCCGGCGCCTCGGATTCCTTCCGCCGGGCCGTCCCGCTCGGGTTGGCTGAGAGGAGAACCATCATGGCGACGATCAAGCGCCGAGCGGATCGAGGCGGCCGCTGGGAGGTCCGCTACCGCGATCCAGCGGGCGCACAGAAGGCCAAGCTGTTCGACCTGCGCATCGACGCCGAGCAGTTCCTCACGAGCACCGAACACTCGAAGCTGACCGGCGCGTACGTCGATCCTGCCCTCGGCCGGATCACCTTCGCCCGGTTCGTGGACGAGTCGTACCGCCCGACGATGGTCGGGCTCGAAGCCAGCACCCGGGGCCGCGACGAGTCGTACCTGCGAACGCACATCCTGCCGGTGTTCGGCCCCCGGCCACTGGCCGCCATCGACTATGCGACCTGCCAGGCCTGGGTCAACGAGCTGACCACCCGGAAGGCCCCCGCCACGGTCGTCAAGGCGGCGCAGATCATGGGCAAGGTGATGAAGACCGCCATGCGGGCCAAGCGGATCCCCCACAACCCGATGGCGGAGGTGTCGCTCCCAACCATCGTCGAGTCGGAGGACATCTACCTCACGCCGGCCCAAGTCGAGGCGCTCGCCGACGCCATGACCGAGGTCTGCGGGCAGTACCGGGCCCTGGTGTGGCTCGGCTGCTACGCCGGCCCCCGGATCGGCGAGCTACTGGCGCTGCGGTGGACCGACCTGGACTTCATGCGGCGCACGGTGACGATCTCGCGGAAGGTCATCGAGATCCCCGGCGCCGGGATGGTGGAGGGCTCGACCAAGACCAAAGCGGGCCGGCGCACGGTGACCCTGCCTCGCCGGGTCGTGGCCGAGCTGGAGGCCCACCGGGCGGCGTTCGCCTCCCCCACGCTCGTGTTTCCGTCGCCCTCCGGGCAGGTCGCCCGGGCCCACAACCTCCGGCGCCGGCAGTGGCTGCCGGCGGTCGCCTGCGCGGGCATCGAGGGCTTCACGTTCCATGACATGAGGCACACGGCCGTGTCACTTTGGGTCGCCGCCGGCGCCACCGACCTGGAGGTGGCGAAGTGGGCCGGCCACCGCTCGGCGTCGTTTACCAAGAGCCGCTACGCACACTTGTTCCCCGAGCACGGCGAGGCCCTGGCCGACCGGCTGGACGCATTTATCGCCGCCTCGACCCCGACACCGGCGGCAAAGGTGGTCGATTTTCGGGCGGGAGCCTCGCGCTGATGTGCACCAGATGTGCACCAGCTCGACAGTGGGCCCCGCCGAGGCGGGGCCCATACCCTGTCTGACCTGCGCTTTCTTGGAGCGGACGACGGGATTCGAACCCGCGACCCCAACCTTGGCAAGGTTGTGCTCTACCAGCTGAGCCACGTCCGCAGTGCTGCGGCTTACCTTAGCAACCCCGATCAGCCCCGAACACCCCTTATGCGTCAGCGGCCGGTGTGGCCGAACCCGCCCGTCCCCCGTTCCGACTCGGGCAACGCGGTGACGACGGAAAACTGCACGTGGTCGAACGCCAGGATGACCAGCTGGGCGATGCGGTCGCCCCGGTGGACCTCGTAGGACTCAAGGGGGTCGGTGTTCAGCAGGATCACCCGCACCTCGTCGCGGTAGCCGGAGTCGATCAGTCCCGGGGCGTTCATCAGCGTGACGCCGTGGCGGGCCGCCAGGCCGCTGCGGGGCAACACCCAGCCCGCATACCCGTCCGGAATCGCAAGCGCGATGCCCGTCGGCACGACGCCCCGACCGCCGGTCGGCACGAGCAGCACCCCCTCGCGGGCGATGAGGTCGATCCCTGCATCCCCGGCGCGCGCGTACCCGGGCATCGGCAGGTCAGGGTCCAGTCGGAGGATGGGGACGTTCACCACGGCGGTGCAGCCTACGATCGCCGGGCTCATGCTCGTCTGGCTCGACCTCGAGATGACCGGTCTCGACCCGGCCCACCACGCCATCGTGGAGATCGCCACCCTCGTCACCGACGACGACCTGGCGATCATCGCCGAGGGGCCCGACCTGGTCGTCCACCAGCCGCCCGAGGTCCTGGCGGAGATGGACGACGTGGTGCGAGCCATGCACGAGCGCAGCGGGCTGGTCGACGAGATCGTCGCGTCGACGCTGACGTTGCAGGCCGCCGGCCAGGCCACGCTCGACTTCATCCGGTCGCACGCGCCCGAAGCCCGCACCGTCCCCCTGTGCGGCAACTCCATCGGCACCGACCGCCGCTTCCTCGCCGCCCACCTGCCGGAGATCGAGAACTACCTGCACTACCGGTCGATCGACGTCTCGACCGTGAAGGAACTGTGCCGGCGCTGGTACCCCGCCGCCTCGGCCGCCGCTCCCGAGAAGGCGGGCGCCCACCGCGCCCTGGACGACATCCGCGAGAGCGTCGCCGAGCTGCGCTACTACCGGTCGGCGATCTTCGCCGCGCCCCCGCCTCCGTGAGCGGGTGGGCCTTCCTCGACCACCCCGGCCCGATTCCGTTCGCACACCGAGGCGGCGCCAGCGAGGTGCCCGAGAACACGATGGCGGCGTTCGATCACGCCGTGCGCCTCGGCTACCGCTACCTCGAGACCGACGTCCACGTCACCGCCGACGGTGTGCTGGTGGCCTTCCACGACCACGTCCTGGACCGGGTGACCGATCGTACCGGCGTGATCGCGCGCCAGCCGTGGGCCGAGGTACGCCAGGCAAGGGTGGGCGGCGGCGACCACCCCATCCCGCGGCTCGAGGACGTGCTCGGCGCGTGGCCCGAAGTGCGGGTGAACGTCGACCCCAAGCACGACGCGTCCGTCGACCCCCTCGTCGACGTGCTGCGGCGCACCCAGGCGTTCGACCGGGTGTGCGTGGCCGCCTTCTCCGACCGCCGGCTGGTGCGGTTCCGGCGCCTGACGGGCAACCAGGTCTGCACGGCCATGGGCCCGGGCGAGATCGCCGGCCTGCGGGTGGCGGGCGTGGCGGCCGGCGGGGCGGGATGCGTCCAGGTACCGGTCAGCTACGGCCGGATCCCCGTTGTCGACCGTCGCTTCGTCGCCGCCGCCCACCGGCGGGGGTTGCCCGTCCACGTGTGGACTATCGACGACCCCGACGAGATGGCGAGGCTCCTCGACCTGGGCGCCGACGGCATCATGAGCGACCGACCGGCCGTGTTGAAGGACGTCTTGGAGGGGCGGGGCGAGTGGGTGTCGTAGGGCGTCGGTAAGGTCCCGGGCGTGAGGTTGACGCCCGAACAGGAGGCGGCGGTGGGCTACGACCGGCCGCGCCTGGCGGTGGTCGGCGCGGCGGGCACGGGCAAGACGACGGTCCTGATCGAGCGGTACCGCCGCCTGGCCCGCACGGTCGCACCGTCGCGCATCCTGGTGATCACCCGCAACCGGGCTGCCGCCGGACGGTTCCTGGTCGCCGTCCTGCCCGATCTCCGGGGCGGATTCGACGCCCTGCCCATCACGACGGTCTGGGGCGTCGCCTACGACCTGGTGGCCAGGGCCGGCGGGGGCGACGTCGCGCTGCTCGGCGCCAGCGAGCAACGGGCGCTGGTGCGCCGCCTCCTCGCCGCCGAGGACCCCAGCCAGTGGCCGCGCTACGGGCGACTCCTGCACCGGCCCGCGTTGGCCGACGAGGTCGTGCGACGGCTGGCCGACCCGGAGTTGGCGGCGTTCGCGGCGCGCTACCGGGCCGCGCTGGACACCGCCGGCCAGCTCGACGCGCCGGCGCTGGTCGAGCGGGGCGCAGCCCTCGCCCAGCCGGGCCGGTTCGACCACGTGCTGGTCGACGACGCCGACGACCTCCCGCCCGGCGGCCTTCGGCTGGTCGAGGCGCTCGGCGGGGCGCTGACCCTGGTGGGGGTCGAGGGCGACGGCGACGGCGACGGCGACGGCGACGGCGACGGCCACGGCCACGTGGGGCTGACGACGCCGTTCCGGGCGCAGCCGCCGGGCACGCTGGTGTGCTGCGGCCACCCGTCCGCCGAGGCCGAGGCCGTGGCCGGCGAGCTGCTGGCGGCGCGCCGGGCAGGTACACCGTGGTCGGCCATGGCCGTGCTCGTGCGCGACCTGGGCCGCCGGGCTCGCTCGATCGGGCGCGCCCTGGCGCGCCACGGCATCCCCGTCGTCGCCGCCCCGGGGCTTGCCCGAGGCGAGCCGATCGTGGCCGCCATCGTGGAGGAGATGCGAACGGCGCCGAACGAGCGGGTCCGGCCCGCCGAGCTCGCCTACGACATCTGGGCCGCCCGGTTCAGCGACGAGACCGACGACCGCGCCCTCGACGCCGTCGTGGCCCTCGTCGACGCCCTCGGGGCCTACTCCGACCGCCACCCCAAGGCCACCGTCGCCGATGCGCTGGACGCCATCGACCAGGGGGAGCTGACACCGGCGCCGTGGCGGGCGGCGGCCTCCGCCGCCACCGCGACCGAGGGCGTCACCATCACGCCCATCCGAGCCTCGGCCGGGCGGGAGTGGCACACGGTGGTCGTGGCCGGGGTCGTCGAGGGGGAGCTGCCCCGCGCCCGCCGCGACCTCGACGAGGAACGCCGCCTCTTCGCCCTCGCCACGAGCCGGGCGACGGCGTCGATGGTGGCCGTCGCCGCCCCGGCCGCGGGCGTGCTGTTGAGCCGGTTCGTCGAGGCGTGGCCGGCGGGCGAGCTGAAGCTGCCGATGGCCCCGGGACGCCTCGTCGCGCCCCGCCGCCCGACCGCGGGGACGGTCCCAGTCTGGCCCGACGGCCGCCTACGGCTCTCGGCGTCCCAGCTGGAGACGTACGACGACTGCCCGCTGCGCTACGCCTACCGCTACGTGGCCCATGCCCGCGACGAGTCGGGGATCCACGCCGAGCTGGGCACCTTGGTGCACGCGGTGCTGGCCGCGTTCCTCGACCCCGCGTCGGCGCCGCCCGAGCCCCGCACCTTTGAGGGGTTGATGGCGGTGGCCGATGCCATGTGGCGCGATGGCATCGGCACGTACCGGCCCCAGATCGAGGAGGCGCGCCGGGACTTCGTCGCCATGCTGAGGCTCTGGTGGGAAGAGGAAGGCGTCCACGACCCCCGCCCGCTGGCGGTGGAGCGGTCGTTCGATGTCGAGGTCGGCCCGCATACGTTGGTCGGGCAGATCGACCGCATCGACAGGGCCGGCGACAGAGCCGGCGACGGGGCGGGGGCCGGGTTACGGGTCCTCGACTACAAGACGGGCAAGCGCGAGCCGCGCCCGGGCGACGTGGCCGACGACCTGCAGCTCGCGGTGTACCACCTGGCTGCGACGCGCGACCCGGATCTCGCTGCGCTCGGCCCCCCCGCCGAGTTGCAGCTCGAGTTCCTGCGGACGATGCACCGGTTCACCCAGCCGATCACCGAGGACGACGTCGAGCGCACGCAGGCGCGCATACTCGCCGTGGCCGACCAGATCCTCGACGAGGACTTCACGCCCTCGGTCGACGCGTCCTGCCGCAATTGCAGCTATCACCGCCTGTGCCCCCTGCAACCCGAGGGGCGCCAGCTGTGACGGCGGCGCCCTTCTCGCCCACCCCCGAGCAGGCGGGGGCCATCGCGGCCCCGCTCGAACCGTTGCTCCTCGTCGCCGGCGCCGGCACGGGCAAGACGACGGTCATGGCCAAGCGGATCTTCGAGCTGGTGCGCGGCGGGCGGGCCCGGGCGGACCAGGTCCTGGCGCTGACGTTCACCAACAAGGCGGCGCTAAACCTGAAGGAGAAGGTGCGCGCCGAGCTGGGCCCCGACGCCGAGGTGACGGTCGCGACCTACCACTCCTTCGGGGCGAGCCTGGTGGGCGACCACGCCCTCGAGCTCGGCCTTGACCCGGGCGCGCAACTGCTCGACCGGGGCCAGGCCTGGCAGCTGCTGTACCGGGTGTTCGACGAGTTCCGGTTCCAGAGGCGCAGCGCCCTCATGCCGGGCATCGTGCTGGCCGACGCCCTCAACCTCGCCTCACGGGCGGCGGACTACTTGGTGCCCATCGACGTTCTGGCCGCTGACTGCGAGCGCCTGATCCACGCCGCGCCGACCAAGGGGATGGCCGAGACGGCCAAGGCCCGCCTCGACCTCTGCCAGGTCGTCGCCGCCTACCACCGGCGCAAGCAGGAGCGGAACATGCTCGACTACGGCGACCAGGTGGCGCTGGCGGTGCGGCTGCTCGAAGAGCGGCCCGAGGTCGCGGAGGAGGAGCGCGAGCGACATCCGGTCGTCCTCCTCGACGAGTACCAGGACACCAACTTCGCCCAGCGCCGGCTCCTCCAGCTGCTGTTCCCCCGGGGCTCGGCGGTCACCGCGGTGGGCGACGACATGCAGTCGATCTACGCCTTCCGGGGCGCCCACCTGTTCAACATCCTCCACTTCGAGGAGCACTTCGCCGCCGACCCCGCCGCCCGCCGGGAGCTGCAGACGACGTTTCGCTTTGGCGCCCCCCTGACCGAGGTGGCCAACCGGATCCAGGCGCAGGTGACCGACGCCCTCCAGAAGGAGCTGCGGCCGCGGCCGGGCGCGGAGGCGACCACCGTCGAATGCTTCCTCGCCGCCGATGACGCCGAGGAGGCGGGCGCCATCGCGGACGACATCGTCGCGCGCCACCAGTCGGGCGCCGGCGGGCCCTGGGCCGACCACGCCGTGCTGTGCCGCAAACGGCGGCTGATCCGGCCGATCGTGGAGGCGCTCGAAGCCCGCGGGGTTCCCGTCGAGGAGGTGGGCGGCAGCGGGTTGCTGGAACGGCCCGAGGTCGTCGACCTGGTGGCCTGGATCGAGGCCCTGGCCGATCCGTCGGCCACCGTCGCCCTCCTGCGCATCCTCCAGGGGCCTCGCTACAACATCGGCCTGCGCGACATCGCCGCCCTCGCCCGCCACGGCCGCTCGCTCGCGGCCGCTGTCGCCGGCGACGACACCGATAGCGACGCCGGCAACGACAACGTCCGGGGCCTGTCCCCCGCGGCCCGCGACCGCATCGCCGACTTCCGCCGCGAGCGCGACGAGTTTGCGCGCGTCGCCGCCCGGGCGCCGTTGCTCGACCTGGCGGAGACCATCGTCCTCCAGACCGGGCTGTGGCACGCGGCCGGCAACGTGGGCCGGGAGAACCTGCTGCGGTTCCTCGACCTGGCCGACCGCTTCACCCCGGTCGAGAGCGACCCGGGGCTGACCGCGTTCATCGAGTACCTGCAGCTGCTCGTCGAGTCGGAGGAGGACGTGGCCGAGGCGCACGAGCCGGCCGCGGACGCCGTCCGGGTGATGACCGTCCACCAGGCCAAGGGCCTCGAGTTCCCGGTCGTCTACGTGCCCGGGCTCGCCGGCAGCGGTTCCTCGCGCATCTTCCCGGACGAGCGTTCGCACGAGAACGCCCTCTCGAACACATCCGCCCTCCCATGGTGGCTGCGCGCCGACGACGAGGGCATCCCCGACCCGTTCCTCGCCAACGCCAAGGACATCGGCGACGCTATCCGCCGGCGCCGCCGCGACGAGGAGTGGCGGTTGCTGTACGTCGCGTGCACGCGCGCCCAGCGCCACCTCGTGTGCTCGGCCGCCCATTGGTACGCGGGCCCGGCCGCGCCCCAGGGCCCCTCCGAGTTCTACGACTTCATCGCCTCGCTTGCCGCCGAGGGCCTGGTCACCGAGCGGTTCCGCCACGAGGCCGCCACCGAAGACCCGGACACGGCGGCCAAGGAACGCCGCCGGGCGGCGGCCGCCGGTCGGTACGCTGCCGCGGTGGCGACGGACCCCGCGCAGCTCCGTCTCGACGACATGGCCGCGGCGCCGGCCGCCACCGCGCCGCCCCGCTCCGTCCCGACCCGGCTGTCGGTCACCAGCCTCGTGTCGTACGCCCGATGCCCCAAGCAGTTCTACTGGACCGTCGTGCGGCCCCTGCCCCGGCGCTCGTCCGCCGCAGCCCGGCTGGGCACGGCCGTGCACCGCTGGATCGAGCAGCGCTCGGACCGGCAGCTCTCGCTGATCGAGCCTGACGCCGGCGAGGGCGGCGCCGACGAGGATCCCGACACCCTGCCCGCCGACGAAGGAGTGGCGGCGGCGCTCAAGGCCAGCTTCCTGGCCAGCCCGTGGGCCGGGCTGGAGCCCGAGAAGGTGGAGGCGCCGTTCGTGCTGGCCGCGGGCCGGCATCTGGTCAGGGGCCGGATCGACGCCGTCTACCGCCGCGATGGCCGCCTTGAGCTGGTGGACTTCAAGACCGGCCGGCCCGCGCCAATGGGCGACCGTCCCGCGACCCTCCAGCTCAACCTCTACGGGCTCGCCGCGGTGGACACGTGGGGCGTCGACCCGGACGAGCTGCGCACGACCTACTGCTACCTGCGCACCGAGGGGCCGCCCGCCCTCCTGTCGGCCGACTGGGAGGCGTCCTCGGTCGAATCGGTGCGAGCCGACCTGGTCGAGACCCTGGACCGCCTGGCGGCCCACCAGTTCGACCCCACGCCAGGCCGCTGGTGCCGGGGCTGCGATTTCCTGCCCGCCTGCGCGCCCGGTCGCCGTGAGGTCGAGACATGACGTACCGTCGGTGCCAGTGCCGGACGGCCCGAGTCTGACCCAGCAACAGATCGCCCTGGTCCTGCGGCGAGCTGCCGAGCTGGACCGCGATCTCGCCAGCATCGGCCCCGCCGGCGAGCTGGACGCCCGGGCGGTCGAGGAGGCGGCCATCGAGGCGGGCCTGTCCAGGGTGGCAGTGCGCCGGGCCTTGGCCGAGCTGCACGCGGGTTTGCTCGACACGCCGGCGCGCCCGGCGCGGCGCCTGCTCGGGCCGCCCACCTTCGAGCTGTCCCGCACGGTGCCCGGCCCGCTCGACCGGGTGGAGCGCCAGCTGCACGGGTTCCTCCACGACCAGCTGTTCGAGATGCGGCGCGACATGGGATGCCGCACGACGTGGATCCGCCGCCGGGGCCTCGAGGCCACCACCCGGCGGGTCATCGACCGGGCCGTCCAGCGTCGCCTGATCCTGCGCGAGGTCAACCACCTCGACGTGCGCCTCCTCGACGAAGAGGACTGGGTGCTGGTGCGCCTGGAGGTCGACGTGCTGGCCGTCCGCCATGCCCAGGGCAAGATCGCCAGCGCGGCCACGCTGGCAGGCGGCGGGATGGCGGTCGGGACGGTGGCGGCGGCGGGGCTGCACCCGATCTTCGTGCTCGTCGGCAGCGCCGGCTTGGGATGCGCGGGGGCCGGCCACTGGATGGGCGCCCGCGTGTACCAGCGGCGGGTGGGCGACCTCGAAGCTGGCTTGGCGGGCGTGCTCGACCGGGTCGAACGCGGCGATCGGAGCGCACGGCGGCCTCATGTCGTCTAACGGCCCCATGTCGTCGAACGGCGGGCCCACGCCGGCGCCGTTCCGGGGCGCGGCCGTCGCCCTCGTCACGCTGTTCGACCAGGACGGCGACCTCGACGCGCCGGCCACCGCCGCCCTGGCCGTCGAGCTCGTCGAGCTGGGCGTCCAGGCGGTCGTCGTCGCCGGCAGCACCGGCGAGGCGGCCGCCTTGTCGCAGCAGGAGCGCAACGAGCTCCTCGATGTGGTCAAGGTCTCCGTCACGTCGGTGCCGGTGATCGCCGGCACGGGGGCGCCGTCGGCCCGGCAGGCGGTCGAGCTCACAGCCGCCGCCGTCGACCACGGCGCCGACGCGGTGCTGGTGCTTTCCCCGCCGGGCGTGACCGATCCCCGGCCGTACTACGTCCAGGTGGCCAAGGCGGCGGGCGACGTCCCCGTGCTCGCCTACCACTTCCCCGCCCTCTCGCCGCCCGGCTTCCCGGTCGGCATGCTCGCCGACCTGCCGGTCGCCGGGGTCAAGGACTCCTCCGGCGATCCGGCCCGGCTGCTCGAGGCGGTGGCCCGCTGGGGAGGACCGGTCTACGTCGGCTCGTCGGCGCTGCTGTTCATGGCCGGCGCGGTCGGCGCCGCCGGGGCCATCCTCACTCTGGCCAACGCCGATCCCGAGCGCTGCATCGCCGCCTTCGGGGGCGATGTCGACGCCCAGCTCAAGCTGGCGCCGGGCCACTTCAAGGCCATGTGGAACTTTCCGGCCGGCATCAAGGAGCTGACCGCCGACCGCTTCGACACGTCGACGGCGACCCGCCTGCTTTGAGGATCGCCTTCTGCGGGCTCGGCCTCATGGGCGGACCCATGGCCGCCTGCTTGCTGGAACAGGGCGAGGAACTGGTGGTGTGGAACCGCACCCCGCAGCGGGCGCAGAGCCTGGTCGAGCGGGGCGCCCGCTTGGCGTCAAACCCCGCGGAGGCAGCCAACGGCGCCGACCTCGTGATCACCATGCTCTCGACGCCAGACGCCGTCGACGCGGTCGTCTTCGGCCCCGACGGCGTCGTGCACGGACTGGGTGACGGCTCGACGCTCATCGAGATGTCGACCATCGGGCCCACCGCCGTACGGTCGATCGGGGCCCGCCTACCGGCCTCGGTCGGCATGCTCGACGCGCCCGTGCTCGGGAGCGTCCCCCAGGCTAGGAACGGGGCCCTGATGGTGTTCGTGGGCGGCGACGCCCGCGAGCTCGAACGACGCCGACCGGTTCTCGAACGGCTGGGGACGCCGCGCCACCTCGGCCCCCTCGGCGCCGGCGCGTCGATGAAGCTGGTGGCCAACCTGTGCCTCGGCGTGCTGATGACCGGCCTCGGCGAAGCCCTCGCCCTCGCCCGCTCCTTCGAGCTCGCCCAACCCGACGTGCTCGACATCCTGGCCGACTCCCCCATCCAGGTTCCCGTGCGGTCGAAGCGGGCGCTCATCGAGTCGGACGATTGGCCGCCCAACTTCAAGCTGACGCTGGCCACCAAGGACATGCGCCTGGTGATCGAGGAGGCTCAGCGGCGCGGCCTTGACCTCCGGGTGGCGGCCTCGGCCACGACCTGGCTGGACCAAGCCGAGGCCGCCGGCCTCGGTGAGCTGGACTACTCCGCGGTGATCAAGCAGATCCTCGGCGCCCGCTAACCGACTACCGGTAGGTCCAGTCTGGTTGCTTGTGGGGCTGGCGCTCGTCGTAGATGACCTTGCCGTCGGCCAGGTCGACGATCTTGGGCACGATGAGGTCGGCCCGGTGGCGCGGGCACTCGCCCTCGACGTGGTCGGCGAACTCCTCGGGGAACGACGTGAGGATGCTGCTCACCACCAGTTGCTCCTCCACGGGCAGGTAGCACCGGTTGCCGTCGGTGACCTCCCGGAGCCGGGCGCCGATGACCTCCACGTCGCCGTCGTCGCCGCGGCAGTCGTCGATCGCCTCCAGCCGCGCCGTGATCTCCTCCGAGCCGAGCTTGCAAGCCGGGCACTGGCCGCACGACTCGACGTAGAGGAAACGGGAGAACAGGCGGGCGACGGCGACCATGCAGGCTGTCTCGTCGTAGATCGCGTACCCGGCCGCGCCGAGCCCGCTGCCCGCCGCCGCCATGTCCTCGTAGGTGAGGGGCGTGCCCAGCTTGCCGGCTGTCAACACGGCGTTGGCGACGCCCGAGAGGGCGGCCTTGATCGTATGGCCGGGCCGCACCCCACCGCCGACCTCGTCGATCACCTGCGCGAGCGGCGTCCCCATCTCGACCTCTGCGTAGCCGGGCCGGGCGACGTCGCCCACCACCGTGGCCACGATCGTGCCGGGCGACTGGGTGGTGCCCATAGAGCGGAACCAGTCCGGCCCCCGGGCGAGGATGTGGGGGACGTTGGAAAGGGTCTCGCAATTGTTGACCAGGGTGGGGTTGGACTCGTCGAGCTCGAGGTGGCCCGGCTCCCCCGGAGACGGCTCCCACCCCAATTGGGGGGCGGTGGCGAACAGGCCGTGGATGAAGGGCGGGAGGAACCGGGGCATCGTGGGGCGCCCCTCGATCACCTCCAGCATGGCCTTCTCCTCGCCAAAGAGGTACTCCTCGGGGCCGGGGACGATGACGATCGGGACGTCGCCCGCCAGCCCCGCATCGGTCATCTCCGCGACCGCCGCCTCGACCGCCTGGCGCTCCCACTCGAAGCTCGCCTTGATGCCGATGTACGCCCGCCGGGCGCCGATCGTGAGGGCGGCGATGGCGATCCCCTCGACGAGTTGGTAGGGGTTGTTGCGCATGAGGGCACGGTCTTTGAAGGTCGCCGGTTCGCCCTCGGCCGCGTTGCAGACGAGGTACCGGTGGCTCCCCGGCTGGGCGAGCACGCCCGACCATTTGCGGCCGGTGGGGAACCCGGCCCCGCCCCGGCCCCGCAACCCCGACGCGGTGACCTCGGCGATGACCCGGTCGCGGCCCAACTCCCGGGCCAGCTCCAATCCCTGGCCGCCGCCGATCGCCTTCCAGGCGTCGACCGACGTGATCGGTTCCGGCGCCAGCAGGAAGCCCGCCACTGCCCGTCCTCAGGCCCGGCGCCGGCGCAAGCTGGGATTTGCGACAGCCGGCGGCGTCCAACCCGCGTCGGCGGGGTTGATGGTGCGCCCGGGCGGGACGAGAGCGTCGATGCGGTCGAGGATGGCCTCGTCGAGGGCCAGGTCGTCGCCCGCAGCCATCGCCAACAGCTCGTCCAGCTGCTCGGGCGTCCGGGGGCCGATGATGGCGGAGGTCACCGCCGGGTGCTGGAGGACGAACGCCAGCGCCATCTGGGTCAGCGGGATCCCCGCGTCGGACGCCACCTTGGCCAGCTCCTCGACCAAGTCGAGCTTGCGCTGGTTCTCGGGTTTCTCCAGGTTGAACCGGTCGGGGATGCGGCCGCGGGCCATGCGCGACCCGGCGGGCGGCGGCTCGCCGCGGCGGTACTTGCCGGTCAGCCAGCCACCGGCCAGCGGCGACCAGGCGATCACGCCCATGCCGTAGCGCTGGCACACCGGCAGCACGTCCGCCTCCACGCCGCGCGCGAGGATCGAGTACGGCGGCTGCTCGCACCGGAACCGTTCCCGCCCGCGGCGCTCGGCCACGGCCTGGGCCTCGGCAATCGACCATGCAGGGAACGTGGACGAGCCCGCCATCCGCACCTTGCCCTGGTGGATGAGGTCGGACAGGGCGCCGAGGGTCTCGTCCACGTCGCACGACGGGTCGGAGCGGTGCGCCTGGTAGATGTCGATCCAGTCCGTGTTCAGCCGGCGCAGGCTGTCCTCGCACGCCCGCATGATCCAGCGGCGCGAGTTGCCGGACTGGTTCGGGTCGTCACCCATCGAGCTGTGGAACTTGGTGGCGAGCACGACGCGGTCGCGCCGCCCGCCGGCCAGCGCCTCGCCCACGATCTCCTCGGACTCGCCGCGGCTGTAGACATCGGCCGTGTCGATGAAGTTCAGGCCGCCGTCGAGGGCCCGGTGGATCATGCGGACGCTCTCGTGCCGATCGGGGTTCCCCCACGCCCCGAACATCATTGCGCCGAGGCAGAACGGGCTGACCTTGACGCCGGTGTCGCCGAGTGTGCGGAACTGCATGGGATTCGACCCTACCCTGTGGTCCCGTGCTCGAATTCGCCGGGCTGACCAAGCGCTATGGCTCGGTCGTCGCGCTCGACAACCTGTCGCTGGACGTGCCGCCCGGGCGGCTGTTCGGCCTGCTCGGCCCCAACGGCGCGGGCAAGTCGACGGCCATGAAGCTCGTGTTCGGGCTGGTGCGAGCCGACGGCGGCGAGGTGCGGTGGGACGGCGAGCCGGTGGCCCACCGCGACCGGCTGCGCTTCGGCTACCTGCCCGAGGAGCGGGGCCTCTACCCCAAGATGCGCATCGCCGACCAGCTGGCCTACTTCGGCCGCCTCCACGGCCTCAGCCGCGCCGACGCCCGGTCTCGTGCCGCCCACTGGCTGGAACGACTCGGCGTGGCCGAGCGGGCCAAGGACCGGGCCGAGGCCCTCTCGCTCGGCAACCAGCAGCGGGTCCAGCTGGCCGCCGCCCTGATCCACGAGCCCGAGCTGCTCGTGCTCGACGAGCCGTTCTCCGGCCTCGACCCCGTCGCCGTCGACGCCCTCAGCGAGGTGCTGGCCGAGCGGGCAGCCGCCGGGGTGACGGTGGTGTTCTCGAGCCACCAGCTCGACCTCGTGGAGGACCTGTGCGACTCGGTGGCGATCATCCACCGTGGCCAGCTCGTCCTCTCGGGTGTGGTGCGCGACCTCAAGCGCCGGAGCGGCCAGCGCCGCCTCAACGTCGTCATCGAGGGTGAATCCGACACCGCCTGGGCCACCGGCGTGCCCGGGGTCACCGTGCAGGAGGCCAACGGCGCGGGCACGACCCTGCTCCTCGATCCCGACGTCGACGCCCTGGCCATGCTTCAGCGGGCGGCGGCGGTCGGCCGGGTGGTCGACTTCGGCCTTTCCTTGCCCCCGCTGTCCCAGCTGTTCCGCGACGCCGTCAGGGCGCCGGCATGAACCCGCTCCCCCTCGTCACCCGCCGGGAGGTCACCGAACGGCTGCGGGCCAAGTCGTTCCTCATCAGCACCGGCATTTACCTGCTGGTGGCGCTGGCGGCCGTGGTCATCCCCCACCTCGGGGACGACAAGAAGGCGATCTACGGCGTCGGGCTGACGGGTCCCGACGCCCCCGCCCTCGAGCGGGCCCTGGGCCAGCTGGCGCCGGCCCTCGGCGTCAACGTCCGGGTGCAGCGCGTCCCCGACGACGCCCTCGCCGACGCCCTCGCCACCGAGGCTGTCCGCAACCACCGCCTCACCGTCGCCCTCGTCGACGGGAACCAGATCGTCGCCCGGGGCGACGTGCCCGACAGCCTGCGCCTGCTGCTCAGCACGGCCGTATACCAGGTTCGTCTGGCCCGCCAGCTCGGCGCCGAAGTCAGCGCCGTGCCGTCGCCCGAGGAACTGCCCGAGCAACGGTTGACCGAGGCCAAGCCGCTGCGCACCAAGAACCGGCCGTTGGCCTACGCGGGCGTGATCATCATCTACCTGCTCCTGCTCACCTACGGATTCACGGTGGCGAACGGCGTGCTGGAGGAAAAGTCGTCGCGCGTCTCAGAGGTCCTGCTGGGGGCGCTGCGGCCGTCGCAGCTACTCGCCGGCAAGGTGGTGGGCATCGGCTGCGTGGCCCTTGTGCAGCTCCTCGCCGTCGGGCTGCCCACCGCAGGCGTGGCGCTGGCGCTGGGCTCGTTCCACGTGCCCTCGGGAACGCCTTTGACCCTCGCCTCCGTCATCCTCTGGGCCCTCCTCGGCTACGGCCTCTACAGCTGCGTGTTCGCCGCCGCCGGCGCCGCCGCCTCGCGTCCCGAGGACATCGGCAACGCCACCGCGCCCATCACCATCCTCATCGCCGTGACCTACTTCGCCGCCATCGCCTGCACCCAGTCCCCCGACACCCAGCTGGCGCGCATCGTCTCGTTTATCCCCTTCATGGCACCGATGACGATGCTGCCGCGCGCCGCCGTCGGCCACGTCGCCTGGTGGGAGGTCCCCCTCTCGGTCGCCATCGTCCTCGGGACGACCTACGCCACCACGCGCCTCGGCGCCCGCGTCTACGAAGGCGGCATCCGCCGCCCCGGGCCCCGGCTCAAGTGGCGCGACGCCTGGAAGTCAGCCGCGGCGTAGGCGGGGCCGATCGGTAGCCTGGGGATGATGGAAGGGCGCCCCCCGATGGTCCTGCTCCACGCCTTCCCTTTGACCAGCGCGATGTGGCGGCCGCAGGTCGACGCTCTCTCCGACCACTGGCGAGTCATCACCCCCGACTTGCCCGCGCTAGCGTCGATGGACGCCCTGGCCGATGCGGTCGCCGGCGCGATCAACGCCGCCGGCTGCGGGCCGGTTGTGCTCGGCGGGCTGTCGATGGGCGGCTACGTCACCTTCGCCGTCCTGCGCCGCCACCCAGAGCTGGTGCGGGCCGTCGTGCTGGCCGACACGCGAGCCGGGGCGGACACGCCCGAAGTCCGTGACCGCCGCACCGCCCAGCAGGCGCAGGTGGCAACCGAAGGCGCGGCCCCCATCGTCGAAGGGTCGCTCCAGAACCTGCCCAGCGCCCACACCAGGGCGTCCCGGCCCGAGGTGATGGACGAGCTGCGCGGCATCATGCAGGGCGTCGCGCCCGAGTGGATAACGGCTGCCCTCGAAGCGATGAAGCACCGCCCCGACTCGACCGATCTCCTGCCCGCGCTCGACGTCCCCGCGCTCGTCATCGTCGGCGAGGACGACAAGGTGACGCCGCCCAACGTGGCCGAGGACATGGTCCAGCGCCTCCCCCACGCCCGCCTCGCCGTCATCCCCAAGGCCGGGCACCTCTCCAACCTGGAGGATCCTGATGCGTTCAACTCCGAGCTCCGGTCCTTCCTGGAGACGCTGCCGTGAACGGTGACGAGCAGCTCGTCAAGGATCGGGTCGCCAAGCTGCTGGCCGACTACGACCCGGAAACGACCGATCCGGCCGCGTTCTGGGGTGCGCAGTTCGACCTCGGCCTGGCGTGGGTGCGGTTCCCCGCCGGACGCGGCGGCCTTGGTGTCAGCCCTTGGTTGCAAGGCATCGTCGACGCCGCGCTGCGCGACGCGGGCGCCCCGACCAACTACTTCCGCAACCCGCTCGGGGTAGGGATGGGCGCCCCGACCATCGTGGCGTACGGCACCCCCGAGCAGCAGGAGCGCTGGCTGCGGCGGGCGTTCACCTGCGAGGAGGTCTGGTGCCAGCTGTTCAGCGAGCCCGACGCCGGGTCGGACCTCGCCTCCCTCTCCTGCCGTGCGGTGCGGGACGGCGACTCCGGCGATTGGGTCGTCAACGGCCAGAAGGCGTGGACGACCCTTGCCCACCGCGCCCGCTGGGGGCTGCTCATGGCCCGCACCGACCCCGCCGCCGAGAAGCACCACGGCATCACGTATTTCGTCCTCGACATGACCGCACCGGGCGTGGAGGTGCGCCCCATCCGCCAGCTCACCGGCGACGCCGAGTTCAACGAGGTCTTCATCACCGATGCCCGGGTGCCCGACGACCAGCGGCTGGGGCCGGTCGGCGAGGGGTGGCGGGTGGCGATCACCACGCTGATGACCGAGCGGGTGTCGATCGGCGGCGCCGTCCTGCCCCGGGGCGGCGGGCCGATCGCCGAGGCGGTGCGCATCTGGCGCGCGCTGCCCGCGGAGGACAGGGACCTGGCGCGTCGCGATCGCCTGATGGACCTGTGGGTCGAGGCGGAGGCGACCCGGCTCACCAACCTGCGCGCCCAGCAACGCCAGCACGCAGGCATCCCCGGCCCGGAGGGCTCGACCGCCAAGCTCAGCTTCGCCGAGCTCAACCAGCGCATCTACGACTTCTGCCTGGACCTGCTCGGCCCGGAGGGGATGCGCTACGACAGCTACGAGATGCACCAACCCGAGGAAGCGGGCTGGAACGAGCGCGAGGTCCACAAGGCGTACTTGCGCTCACGCGCCAACTCCATCGAGGGGGGCACGTCGGAGATACTGCGCAACGTGCTCGCCGAGCGGGTGCTCGGCCTACCCCACGATCCGCCCGCGAACGGCTAACCGGCGCCCGGCGCATCTCGGGATGAGAGGCGCCGGACTACCGCATACGTTCGATCAGACCTGGCGGGCGGCCGAGCGGGCGTAGGCCGCGATGGTGCCCGTGACGTTCTTTACCTTGTGCACCTTCTGGGCGTGCTGGGCGACCTTGGCGACCAGCTCGTCCTCGGTCGCGGCCCGAGTCTTCCACCCGCAACCTTCCGCGCCCGCCGAGCGGCAACTGAATTCGTAAGCCACGGAGCTCCTCCTTTTGCTTGCTATGAATCTCTACGTAGCCGTACTGCCACCTGGACTAGAGGTTCCTTGACAGCATCGCGCAAACGACGGGCGTAGCGTAGATCCGGTGCGGCTACCGATGGCGCTCGGCGTGCTGATGGCGTTCGCCGCGGCCGCCTGCTCGGGCGACGGCGCCAAGCAGGCGGCGCCCAAGCCCACGTCCGCCGCGGTCGCGCCGCCCACGCCCCGGGCCGTCATCGACGACTCCGTCCCGCCCGCAACGACTCCAGCCGCCCCGTCGGCGCCCCAGCTGCAGACGTTCGCGGTGCCGGCGGGATCCCGTCCCCACGACGTGGCGCCAGCCGCCGACGGGACGGTCTGGTACACGGCCCAAGGCTCCGGCGAGCTCGGCCGCCTCGACCCCCGGACCGGAACGACCAAGCACGTGAAGCTCGGCGCGGGCTCGGCCCCGCACGGCGTGATCGTGGGTCCCGACGGCGCGCCGTGGGTGACCGATGGAGGACTCAACGCGGTCGTGCGCGTCGACCCCCGTACCGACGAGGTGACCCGTTTCCCGCTGCCGGCGGGGACGCCCGGGATCAACTTCAACACCGCCGCCTTCGGCCGTGACGGCACGCTCTGGTTCACCGGTCAAGCCGGCTGGTACGGGCGCGTGGATCCGAAGTCGGGCAAGGTCGACGTCTTCCGCTCGCCCCGCGGCCCCGGGCCCTACGGCATCACCGTCACGCCCGACGGCGGCGTCTACTACGCGTCCTTGGCCGGCAACCACATCGCCCGCATCGACCCCGCGACCGGCTCGGCGACGCCCATCGATCCGCCCACGCCCGGGCAAGGCGCCCGGCGCGTGTGGTCCGATTCGGCGGGACGGGTATGGGTGAGCGAGTGGAACGCCGGACAGCTAGGTGTCTTCGACCCGCGCCACGGGACGTGGCGCGAATGGAAGCTCCCAGGAGCCAAGCCGCAGGCCTACGCTGTCTATGTCGACGACAGAGACAAGGTGTGGGTGACGGACTTCGCCAACAACGCCATCGTGCGCTTCGACCCGTCCACCGAGCAGTTCACATCGTTCGTCTTGCCCGAAAGTGCTGCCAGCGTGCGTCAATTGCTGGGTCGCGTGGGCGAGATCTGGGGAGCCGAGTCGAGCGCCGATCGCCTGGTCGTCATCCGCACCGGCAGCTAATCCACCCACCGCTTGACCGCCGTCGGCGGTTCGGGGTCTGATTGGCGCCGTCCCCTGTGTCGCGCCATGAGTTACTCATCGAAGGGAGCACGTGATGGCCGCCAAGCGCCCACCCGCTCGCCGCGTCGCCGCTGCGGTAGAGCCAACTCCGAACCCGGTGGCGCGTGCCACTCGAGCGAAGAAGGTCGCGGCAAGCGCCGGGGCCACGCCTCCCGCCAAGAAGGCCGCGCCGGCGCCTGCGCCGGTGGCCGCGACGAAGTCCCCTCCGCACGCGAAGAAGACCGCCGCGAGGACCGCAGCGGCCCCGATGACCAAGGCAGCGCGCACGACCAAGGCGGCGCCGGCCGCAGCGGCGCCGTCGGCGGTGGCGGCGCCGGTCAAGGCGACGCGCGCCAAGAAGCCGGCTGCGCCCGCGACCCGGCCGGCGCCGGCGACCAAGGCCACGCGCACCAAGAAGGCGGTC
>JAHFUQ010000060.1:16404-22594 GCA_023265045.1 Acidimicrobiia bacterium | reverse complement strand
GGACGAGGCCGAGAGGGTGACCTTCACCACGTTGCCGTTGGCCTCGGTGACGGTCAGCGTCGTGCCCTCGACCGCCGTGACCTGACCGACGAGGCCCCCCGCGCCCGCGAACGCGGCGCCGCGCTCGCCCGCGCCGGCGCCCGCGCCGGCCCCGGCCACCGTGGTGGAGGTGCGGGCCGCTCCCCCGCCCCCGCCCTGCGCGGCGGCCGAGACCGATGTGGAGTTGGTCGAAGGCAACTGCTTCTTCTCGACCACCACCCCGAGCGCGAAGCCGATGCACCCGACCGACGCCAGCGCCAGCACGACGGTCGCCGCCGAGAACCGCGACTTGCGGCGGGGCGGCACGGGCAGGTCGTCGAGGTCGTCCTCGGGGGGCTTGGGGGTGTTGACGAACTCGAGGTCCGGTGTCGTGGCCATGGTGCTCCTGACTGCTTACTCGTAGCGGAGGGCGTCGATGGGACGGAGGGCGGCGGCCCGGCTGGCCGGGTAGATGCCGAAGAACAGGCCCACGGCGACCGCCACGCCGAAGGCCAGGAACACGGAATAGGGCGCGACGACGGGCTGCACGCCGACGATCTTGAGCCGGCTGCCGGCGATCCCCGCCGCCACCCCCAGCAGGCCGCCGATCAGGGTCAGCAGCACCGACTCGACCAGGAACTGGCCGAGGATGTCGCGGTTGCGGGCGCCGATGGCCTTGCGGATGCCGATCTCACGGGTCCGCTCGGTGACGGTCACCAGCATGATGTTCATCACGCCGATGCCGCCGACCAGCAGGGAGATGGCCGCCACCGCGCCCAGCAGGACGGTGAACACCCGGTTGGTCGAGTTGGACGTCTCCAGCAGCGTGGCCTGGTTGAGGATGTTGAAATCGGCGTTGGCCGAGTTGGTGATCTTGTGGCGCGACAGCAGGATGGTGCTGACCTCGTCCGACGCCTGGTCCATCCGGCTGCGGGACTTGGCCTGGACGAGGATCTGGTTGATCGACCCCCGGCCCGCGAGCTTCTCCTGCACCGTGGTCAGCGGGGCGATGACCACGTCGTCCTGGTCCTGGGCGCCGTTCGTGCCCTTCTTGGCCGTGACCCCGACCACCCGCAGGTTCACGCCCGAGAACGTGATCGTCTCACCGATGGGATCGGCCCCGCCGAACAGGTTGGCCACGATGGTCTGGCCGATCACACACACCCGGGAGTGGTTGTCGTAGTCGTCCTGGGTGAAGAACTCGCCCGCCGCCATCTTGTAGTCCTTGCCCGACTGGTAGCTGGGCGAAGTGCCGATGAACTGGGCCGGGGTGTACGTCGCGCCTTGGTACACGGCGGTGACGCTCTGGGCGTTGACGACGGGCGACGCGGTCAACACGTCGGGGGCCAGGAACTTGTCGGTGAGGGCGGTGGCGTCGTCGACGGTCAACTGGGCGGCGCGGCTCTGGGTGCCGACCCCGGCCCGGCCGCCGGGGCCCCGGGCGAACCCGCCGCCCCGCATGACGATCAGCGTGTTGGTGCCGAGGCTCTCGATGCGCTTCTGGACGTTGGCCGACGAGCCGGTGCCCACCGCCACCAGCACGATCACCGACCCCACGCCGATGAGGATGCCGAGCATGGTCAGCGCCGAACGCAGCCGGTTGGCGAGCACGCCCCGCACCGCGATCCGGATCGACTCTCTCCAGTTCATCGCGTTCGGCCACGCAGGCTGGTCATCGCGGGCTGGTCACCGGACGGCGCGCAACGCCGACAGCCGACGGACGTCCTCCACCACCGCGCCGTCGCGCAGGCGGATGATCCGCTGGGCGTGGGCGGCCACGTCCTCCTCGTGGGTGATGATCACGACCGTGCGGCCTTCGGCGTGGAGCCGGTCGAACACCGACAACACCTCCGCGGTCGACGCCGTGTCGAGGTTCCCGGTGGGCTCGTCGGCGAGGACCATGGCCGGGTCGGTCACGATGGCCCGCGCCACCGCCACCCGCTGCTGCTGCCCGCCCGACAGCTCCGAGGGCATGTGCCCGACCCGATCGCCCAGCCCCACCGTCGTCAAGGCGCGCATCGCCCTTCGCCGGCGCTCCTTCGCCTTCACGCCCGCGTAGACCATCGGCAGCTCGACGTTCTCCAGCGCCGTCGTGCGGGCGATGAGGTTGAAGCTCTGGAAGATGAAGCCGATCTTCTGGTTGCGGATCTCGGCCAGTTGCGCGTCGTCGAGGAGGCGGACGTCGACCCCGTCGAGCAGGTACCGGCCCCGAGTCGGCGTGTCCAGGCACCCGAGGATGTTCATGAGGGTGGACTTGCCGCTGCCGGACGCGCCCATGACGGCGACGAACTCCCCCGCGCCGATGTCGAGCGTCACCCCCTGGAGGGCGTGCACGGCCACCTCACCCATGGCGTAGGTCTTGACGACCTTGCGCAGGGCGATGACCGCCGGCGGCGCGCTCACGGACGGCTCAGCCAACCGCTCACCGACCGATCACCGGCCGCCCGGCGCCACGGCGCCCCCGCCGCCGGGCACGGCCACCCCGCCGCCTCCGGTCAACCCGCCCAACCCGCCGGCGCCGGTTCGCGCGCCCGTCGCGCCCGTGCCGGTGCGCGCCGCGCCCGACCCGAAGGTCGTGCCCTGGGACACGACGATCTGCTCGCCCGCTTCGAGGCCCGACAGGATCTCCGTCGACTGGTCGCCCCGGAGGCCGACGGCGACCTGCTTGGCCGCCTCCTTCCCGTCGGGACCGATGACCAGGACCGAGCCGTTGGCCCCAGTGCCCTGCACCGCCGCCGAGGGGACGTTGAGGACGTTCTGGCGCTGGTTCACGACCACGACGGTCGACGCCGTCATGCCCGGCTTCACGGTGACGGGCGGCGTGTCCAAGGCGATGGTGGCGTTGTAGGTCACGACGTTCTGGACGACGGTGGCGATCGTGTCGACGGCCGACACCTTGCCGGTGACCCGTACCGTCGGGAGGGCGTCGAAGGAGACCGTCACCGGCTGGTCGACCGCGATCTTGGCCGCATCGGTCTCGCTGAAGCCGGCCTTCACGATGAGCGTCGTCAGGTCGGTCAGGTTGATGAACCCGGACGAGCTCGCGGCCGCCGCCGCGGTGGTGCCGCCCCCGCTCCCGGCCGTGCCGCCCGAGGTCGAGATCGTCTCCCCGACCTTGCCGTTGACGGTCGCCACCGTGCCGTCGATGGGGGCGACCAGGGTGGCGGCGTCGACGGCGCGCTGGGCGTTGTCCACCGTCACCTGGGCCGACTGCACCGACGCCTGGGCCGCGGCCAGGTCACCGGGCTTGACCGGCTGGGTCTTCACCGCGTTGGCGGCGAGGGTCGACTGCTGGGCCCGCAGGGCGTTGTTGACCGAGTTCTGGGCGTTGTGCAAGGTCGATTGGTCGCGCGTCAGGCCGACGGTCTGGGCGTTGAGCGCGTTGGTGATCTGGTCGTTGTCCTTGGTGATGGCGGTGTTGTCGGCGTTGACCTTGTTCTGGCTGCTGGTGACCTTGCTGGTGCTGCTGGTGACGGCCTGCTGGTTCCCGGCCGCCTGGTCCGCGGCCAGCTGGGCCTGGTCGAGGGCCAGCTGGGCCTGGTCGGCGAACAGGGTCGCCTGGTCCCGCGCCAGCTGGGCCCGGGCCTGGTCGATGGTGGTCTGGTAGCCGTTGGCGCTGAGGGCGAGCATGGCCTGGGTGTCCTGCAGGGACTGGTAGGCGTTGTCGACGGTGGCCTGCGCCTGGTCGGCGGAGATCGCGCTCTGCGCCGCCTCGGCCGCGGTCAGCCCCATCGTGGTCTGCACCAGCCGGGCCTGCGCCGTGTTCAGGTTGGTCTGCGCGGTCGTCAGGGTCGCCCGCAGGTCGGTGTCGTCGATGCTCGCGAGGCGCTGGCCTTTGGTGACCTTTTGCCCCGGGGCCACGAGCAGCTCCTTGAGCACGCCCGCGGTCTTGAAGTTCACGGCCAGGCTGGACGGCGCCTGGACGTTCCCGGTCGCGGAGACCGTGCTCTGCACCGTCCCGCTGCCGACGGCGACCAGGCGGGGCTTGGCCTTGGGCGCCGACGGCGGCCCGATGGCGATGACGCCGAACGCGACCGCGCCACCCGCCACCGCCGCCAATGCGGCGTTCAACGCCCCTCCGCGTTTACCCACGACGCACCAGTGAAGCCGGTCCGGCTGAAAGTTTCCTGTGAACTGGCTCAGAGAACCCTCAGCGGGACGGACCTCGCCGGCCGGCGACTGTGACCGTTCTGTGACACAAACGAGATTGACTGGTGACCGCGCCGGCCGAGGATGGGGCCATGAGCAGGACAGGAACCGCAGGAATCGCCGCTTTCGCCGCCGTGGCCCTCATCGCCTGTGGCGGCGGCAAGTCGGGGTCGGTGATCCTCGGCGCCGCCCCGACGACCAGCGCGCCGCCCCCGTCGTTCGCCCCCACCACGACCGTCCCGTCGCCAGCGGCCTCGGCGCAGCCGACGACCACCGTGCCCGAACCGCCGGCCGACGACCTGAGCGGATTCCAGACCGACCCGTTCCGGAAGGAGCACGTCCTGGCGGTCCCGCCCGTGCCGGTCGTCGTCGCCATCCGCACCGCCCACCACCCCGGCTTCGACCGGGTGGTGTTCGACCTCCAGGGCCAGCTCCCCGGCGCCGAGTCGGTCCGCTACGTCGACCGGGTCATCGCCGACGGCTCGGGCGACCCGGTCCCGGTGGCCGGCCGCGCCTTCCTGCTGGTGCGCTTCGAGGAGGCGCAGGCCCACACCGACGCCGGCGCGCCGACCATCGCCCGGCGCCCGGTCCTCGCCGGGGGGCTCACGACCATCCGCGAGATCGCGCTCGCGGGCGACTACGAGGGGTACGTCACGGTCGCCATCGGCGTCAGCGACAAGGCCGCCTTCCGGGTCATCGAGCTGAACAACCCGGCGCGTGTCGTCGTCGACGTGCGCTCGCTGACCTAGCGCCGAGACTCAGCCGACGCGGGCGCTGGCGGGGCGGCCCGCGGCGGCAAGGCGGTCGCCCAGCTCAGCGGGGATCGTCACCCGCCAGTTCGTGCGCTTGAGCTCGGCCCGGGACATGGCGATCTGGCCCACGTCGTCGGGGCCGTGGGTGAACCGGAAGACCCAGTTCGCGCCCTGGTCGATCACCTGGTAGACGGGGCGGGTCGCCGAGGGTGGAAACCCTCCGAGGTCGATCCAGCCGTCGCGCTGGGGATTCGTCACCTCCACCTCGATGCCGTAGGGCGTGGCGTTGGTGACGGTGACGCGGCGGACGAACGTGGGCAACCGCATCCCGGGCAGCAGCGCAGCGGCGACCACGACGACAGCCGCGACGCCTGCGCTCACCATCAAGCTGCCGCCGACGTTCTTGGGCGGGGCGATCCGGGGACGAGCGAGCGTGGGGGACATACCAAGATGCTTGCACAGCGGGCCGGTAGATTCGCCCGGCACGGAGCGCAACCTGCACATCGTGGTCCCCTCCATCGGGCGCCCGACCTGCGCCCAGGTGGTCGGCGAGGCGCTCGGTCGGGAGACCCGCCTGGCCCGACTGACCGTCGTCAGCCAGGGCTGCGAGCCCCTCCTCACACCCGAGCTCCGGGCCGAGGCGGCGCGCCGGGACATCGTCCTCGCCGAGGTGACGCTGCCCGACGCGGTGGGGCCGGCGCAGGCCCGGCACCTCGGCGCCCTCGAAGGCGACGAGGACTTCGTCGGCTTCCTCGACGACGACATCTCCTTCGAGGAGGGCGCCCTGTCCGCCCTCGTCGAGCGCTGCGAGCGCAACGACCTCGGCGGCGCGTGCGGCGTGCTGGTCGTGCCCGAAGCAGCACCACTGGCGCGCCTGGTCAAAGGGTTGCTGTTCTGGTCGATCTTCCGGGACCGCCGGCAGTGGGCGGCCTGGTCGCGGCGCCCCGTCCGCAGCGCCGTCCTCAGCGGCGGCATGACCGTGTTCCGCCGAGCCCTCTACCTGCGGTGCGCGGCGTCGTGGACCAGCTTCGTCCCCCACGGCTACGGGGAGGACGTCGAGCTCTCGTTCGCCGTCTCTCGCCTCGCGCCCCTTGTGGTCGACCCCGCCCTGCGCGTCGACAACACCCAGCGCCAGCAGTCCACCGGGCCCGCCGAGCCCACGTCCCGCGCCCTCCAGCACCTGGACCGGTACCGCGCCTTCGCCGACCGCCACGCCCACACCCGCCGGCACTGGCTCGCCTACGGCGTGGTGCTGGTCGGGGTGCTGGCCC
>JAHFUQ010000060.1:1109-16394 GCA_023265045.1 Acidimicrobiia bacterium | reverse complement strand
CGTTCGTGCGGGCCGTCGCCGCCGAGGGCCGTCGCGCCGGGCAACGGGCGCTGGCGCCGGCCGCCCGAGCCGCGCTGCGGTGGGCGATCAGCGAGCCGCTGGCGCCGAACCCGTCCCCCGCCAACGACAAGGCCACCGTCGGCGCGGTGGTCGTGCACTTCCGCTCCGAGGAAACCCTCGACGCCTGCTTGCGGGCCCTCACCACCCAGACGCGGCCCCCCGACGAGATCACCGTCGTCGCCAACTCGCCCCTTCCGCCCGCCCGCACCGACGGTCGAGACGGCGTCACCGTCGTCGAGAACCGCTCGAACGTGGGGTTCGCGGCTGCCTGCAACCAGGCCGCGCACGCCCTCGACGTCGACTACGTGTGGTTCGTGAACCCGGACGTCCGCTGCGAGGCGACGTGCCTGGAGCGGCTGCTGGCCTACGCCAGCGACACCGCCGTCGTGGCGCCTGTCCTGATCCGCGGCGACCGCCGGCCGGAGCTGTCGACCAAAACCCGCCGGTACGTGACGCCGTGGGTGCTGCTGGCCCGCGAGCTGGGCTTCGGCCGCAGGTTGCGGCTCGGCGCCGGCCACCCCGTGGCCACGCCGGCGGTGGTGACGTCGGTCTCCGGCGCCTGCCTGCTGGCGCCGGCCAAGGCCTTCCTCGCCGTCGGCGGGTTCGACGAGCGCTACTTCGTGTACGGGGAGGACGTCGACCTGTGCCTGCGGCTCGCGCCGCGGGGCGTCCAGATCGGGGTCGTGACCAATGCCACGGCGGTCCACGCCTCGGGCACCGGCGCCGGCGGCAGCACGCCCGACGACGAGGTGCGCGCCATCAAGGGGCGGGAGGCCCGCCGCGCCCACGCCCTGCTGCTCGAGCGGTTCCGCTCCGAGCGGGCGGCGCGCCGGTACCTGATCGGGCTCCGGTGCGTGCTGCGAACCCGCCTCGCCATGGCCGAGCGGCCCGAGGACCGGGCCGCCTACGAGTGGGTCGTCGCCGAGCGGCGCTCGCGGTCCTAGGGCTCCTCGCTGCCCGACCGGCCGTTGGCTTCGCGGCGTTCAAGCGACGGCATCGGTGGTTGCGGCGCCGAAGGTGCGTTCAACTCCTCAAAAGGGGCCGTGCCCGGGCCGCCGGAACGGCTGAGGAGCGGGCGTAGGGCGCGGTCGAAGGACACCTCGCGGCGCAGTTCCCCCGGGCGGGTGACGACGCGCGCCGTGGCCCTCGCCCACGCCGCGTAGGGCGCCGCCGAGCGGACCCGGGCCGGGCGCGGCGGCAGCAGCTGGCGCAGGGCGGTCGTGCGCGGGCCGAAGCGCTCCAACGTGGTCCACGGGTCGTCGCGGAGCACCCGGCGCGTGATCACCTCGTCGACCAGGCCGGCGTCCGCTCCCGACATCGGCGGCACGTCGTACAGCCCGAGCTTGCCGACCACCGCCAGCACGAGGGCAAGCGCCGGGCCGTACCCGGTCCGCGCGGCCTCGGCCGCCAGCCCGGGCCAGTCGAGCCCGCCGGCTCGGCCGGCGGCGACCTGGGCGACGTCGCGGAGCTGGCCCAGCGCCCCCTCGCTGCGCAGCCGGCGGTCGCCCAGCGCGTGCAGCGCCACGTGCACGAGCAAGTGCTCGGGGGCGGGCCGGCGCAAGGCGGCCCGGGAGGTCGGCCGGGCGCGGGGCCACCATCCGTCCACGTCAAACCCGAGCACCGTCGCGGGCCCGCCCAGCCGGCGGTGCAGTTCGACCACCACCATGCCGTCGGCGCGCACGAGCGGCGTCCAGCGGCCGTGCTGCTCCCACAGGGTCTCGGCCTTGGACGCGAAGGGAGGCGCGGGGCGGTACCCGAGCTCGCCCAGGACGGCGGCCGCCCGCGCCACCTCGTGCTCGCGTAACAACAGGTCGAGGTCGTGCATGGGACGGGTGCCGTAGTCGTCGTAGACATCGCCCACCAGGGCCGCGCCCTTGAGCAGCATGGCGGTGATCCCGGCCCGTTCGAACTCGGCGGCGATCCGGTCCAGCTCGGCCACCGCTCCGAGGTTGCGGGCGCACGTCTCGGCGTAGGCGGCCGCCAAGCGGGCGGCCTCCCCGGCCCCACCGAGGGCCTGGTAGGCGACGCCCGCCACCCGGTGCCACGCCGCCAACCGCTCGAACCGTTCCCATTGCACGTCAGGGTCGGTCGCGACCCTGCCGCCGACGCGGCAGCAATCGACCAACAGCCGCTCGGTGGCGTTCACCGCGACCGCCGGCTGTTCAGCCGGCGCAGCGGCGCAGTGAGCCGCCAACTGCGGGTGGCTCGGAGGCCGGTCAGCTCGCGCTCGAGCTGGACCCGGTTGTAGCGCAGCGCCTCCAGCTCGCGCGGCTCGCCCGGCGACCAGCGCTCGAGGTCGGCCGGCGCCAGGGAGACCTCCTTCCTGCGGAGGAGGGCGACGCCCTGCCCGCTGCCCCCGAACCCCGCCGGCTGGAGCGCCACCACGTCGAACGCCCTCCCCCAGTGGTCGCCGATCCACCACGAAGAGTGCAGGGCCAGGGGCCCGCCCGAGTCCCAGTCGCGCCCGCAGCACAGCACGTTCATCCCGACCCGGTCCTCCTCCCACGGGGCCCCCAGCGTGTCGGCCGACGCCCCCTCGCCGACGAACGTGGCGATCAGCAGCCCGTCGGCCGCAAGCACCCGGTGCAGCTCGAGCAACCACGCGCTCCAGGAGTCGGTCAGGTGGG
This sequence comes from Acidimicrobiia bacterium, assembly GCA_023265045.1. Lineage (GTDB taxonomy): Bacteria > Actinomycetota > Acidimicrobiia > Acidimicrobiales > AC-14 > JAHFUQ01. The sequence continues at coordinate 13,707 of JAHFUQ010000060.1, read as the reverse complement.
TGAACACGGCCACTGCCCACACCAGGTCGAACGCACCGTCCGCCATGGGCAACGGGGGGTCCGGCGCGTTGCGCACCACCCGCAGGGGCGGGCACAGGTTGGCCTCGACCCACCGCACGCTCGGTTCGTGCACGTCGCACCCCCACACCTCCGCCCCGCCGCCGTCGGCCTCGGCGACGAAGTGGCGCAGCACCCGCCCCGAACCGCACCCGAAGTCGAGGACACGCTTGCCCGCCCACGTCCACCCGCCGGGCAGGAGGTCGAGCAGGGCCGCCTTCACGGCCCGGCCGCGACGGTCGTACTCGGCCTGGAGACGCCGGTCGCTGAAGGGGCACCCGACCCGCCGGACGAGGCGGGACGGGGGGAAGGGGATCCGGCTGGGAGTGCTCATCGGGTGCTACCGTTCGCTCTATGACGCGCTCGCTGACGAGGCGCGCGCTCTTCAATGGAGGCACCCAGCGTGGCCAGACGACGCTACATCGCTCCGAGGCTGACACGGCTGGGCCTTCTGCGCAGGCTGACGCGCTACACCTTCTGAGGCGAGGATAGACACGGGTCCCGACCTCTCGCGGCGCCCGGCGCGCTCGACGCGTGTCCTTGCGCAGCAGGCGCAGGACGCGCTGGTGCTGCTTTCTCTCGACGACGGCTCGTACTTCAGCCTGAACGAGGTGGGCGCCCACGTCTGGGGCCTGTGCGACGGCAGCCGCACCCTGGCCCAGGTGGTGGACGGCGTCTGCACCGAGTTCGACGCCACCCCGGAGGAGGTGACGCCCGACGTGCTTGCGCTCGTTGAGGACCTCTCGTCCGAGAAGCTGCTTGTCGAGGGGTGAGCGCCGGGCCGCGCTCGGCGTCGTCCGCCGCCCGGCCGACGCGGCGTTGCTCCTGCGCGTGACCTGCGTCGCCGCCTTCGTCCCGGCGGCCATGCGGCTCCCCCTCCCACGGTCCGCGGCAATCCTCAGACCCCGGCGCCGGCGGCCCCCACGGTCGCCGGAGTACGTCGAGCGGGTGGTCGCCGCGGTCGACGCCGCCCGTATCGCCGCCTACCCGGTCGTGCGCCAAGGGTGCCTTACCCGCGCCGTGACCCTGTTCTGGTTCCTGGCCCGCGCCGGCGTGCCCGTCGAGCTGCGCTTCGGCATCGCTCGGACGGGCGAGGCCGACGGCCACGCCTGGCTCGCCCTCGACGGCGCCGCCTACCTCGAGACCACCGACCCCGAGCCCAAGTTCACGGTCACCTACCGCATCTCGCCGTGAGCGAGCCGCAGGCGAGCGAACCAATGACACAGCAGCCCCGCTCACCGGGGCGGCCGCCGCAGGCGGCGGACCGGTGAGCGAGCCGCAGGCGAGCGAACCAATGACACAGCAGCCCCGCTCACCGGGGCGGCCGCCGCAGGCGGCGGACCGGTGAGCGAGCCGCAGGCGAGCGAACCAATGACACAGTGACGGAACAGACCTACGACTTCCACGGCGTGCGCATGCTCGTGCACGCACAGCGGCCGGACGTGGCCGAAGCCGTCGACACCCGGCTGCGCCACTTCCGCTCCGCACCGGCGTCGGGCCAGCACGACGTCGCCATCGAGCTGACCGACGGCCGTGCCTCGGCGCAGGCCCTCGCCGTCGCCGGCCGCCCCGTCTACGACACCCCCTTCGGACCCGTCACCTACGACGACGCCTCGGACCAGCTGTGGTCGGACTGTGCCGGCCAGGCCTGGCTCGACGTGCGCGCCGGCGCCGGGGTGGCGCATCTGTGGGCGACCGACGCCCGCTGGCTGATCTCCCACCCCCTCCTGACCATCGCCCTCGTCGAGCTCCTCAAGCGGCGGTCCCTGTTCGCCCTGCACGCCGCAGCCATGGCCACCGCCGACGGCGCCGTCGTGCTGTTCCCTGGCGCTAGTGGCGCGGGCAAGACGACGCTGGCGCTGGGCCTGCTCCGCCTCGGGTGGGGCTTCCTGGGCGACGACATGGTCTTTCTCAACGAGGACATGGTGCTCGGGTTCCCCGACGAGGTGGACGTCAGCGACGACACCGTCGCCCTGTTCCCCGACCTCGGCCCTGCCCTGCACCGGCCCCCGGCGGGGGGCCGGGCCAAGCGGCCTTTGCTGGTGGAGGACGCCTTCGACGCGGCCCCAGTGCGCCGCGGCCGCCCTGCCGCCGTCGTCCTGCCGCAGGTCGGCGCGGGCTGCGAAAGCCGCCTCACCCCGATGGGGCCCGACGACGCCCTGGTGGCGCTGGCGCCGAACGTGTTGCTCACCGACGCAGTCGCCTCGCAGGCCCACCTCGACGCCCTGGGCGCCCTGGTGCGCTCGGTCCCGTGCTTCAGCCTGGAGACGGGCCGGGACTTCGAGCGCCTCGGCGACGCCATACACGCCATCGTGGGCTAAGCAGTGCGTTCCTTTTTTGGGGACTGACATACTTGACTCACCGAGCATGACGTCGTACACTCACCTACATGAGCACGGCGCAACTTCCCCGGACGCTGTTGGAGGCTGTTCGCTACTTCTCCGACCTTGACGTCTGCACTGAGTACGTCGCAAGTCTGCGCTGGCCAAACGGCCCGGTCTGCCCTCGGTGTGGAGGGACGGAGCACTCCTACCTCACGACCCGTCGGCTGTGGAAGTGCAAGGCCTGCAAGCGTCAGTTCTCGGTCAAGGTCGGGACCATTTTCGAGGACTCGCCCCTCGGTCTCGACAAGTGGCTCCCGTCGGTGTGGCTCATCGCCAACTCCAAGAACGGCATCTCGTCGCACGAACTCGGCCGCGCCCTCGGTGTCACTCAGAAGTCCGCTTGGTTCATGCTTCACCGCATCCGGCTGGCGATGCAGACGGGGACCTTCGAGCGGTTCGACGGTCCCGTTGAAGTCGATGAGACGTTCATCGGCGGCAAGGCCCGCAACATGCACAAGGACGTGCGCGCCCGGAAGATTCACGGCACCGGCGGCATGGACAAAACGACGGTCGTCGGCGTGCTCGAACGTGGTGGCGACGTTCGAGCCGCTGTCGTGCCCGACCGCAGGCGCGTCACGCTGCATGCCCAAGTGCGCAGCAACGTCGAACCCGGCGCGACCGTGTACTCGGACTCCTGGGAGGCGTACAACGGCCTTGGTGGCGACTTCGCTCACGAGACCGTCGACCACGCCGAGCAGTACGTCCGTGGGCAAGTCCACACGAACGGGATAGAGAATTTTTGGGCTTTGCTCAAGCGTGGTCTGCACGGAACCTACGTGAGCGTCGAACCCTTCCACCTGTTTCGCTACCTGGACGAGCGCGTCTTCACGTTCAACATGCGCGATCTGACCGACCTGGGCAGGTTTACGACCGTTCTCGGCATGGTGAGCGGACGCCGCCTCACCTACGCTGAACTGGTAGGCCAGTCCGATTAACCGCCGATCGGCGCTTGAACGATACGACGGAGTAGATAGGTTTCTTTCGGTTCCTGCATAAATGGCGAGTCCACGCGGACTACCAGCAGCATGGCGTTTACCGTTGTGCCAAGGGTTAGACCCTCTAGCTGCTGATCGACACCCTCCTCGGTCTTTCCTCGGAAGTGACGGTCGCCCGTAACCCGACGCAGCACAATGTGGAACTGACCAGCATCGCTGTCGCCGCCCACGAGAACGCCCGTGATAGGGAGTTCCTCTTCCACGGGCTCCACAGCACTGAGAGTCGTGAACAGCACTTCGGCATCCGATGTTGAAACGGTCCAGACAGTGTCACCCCGCCACCGAATCGACGTCGGAGCACCGGCTTCCGCTAGCCTTTGTGTGAGAGTCTTGAACCCAGCAATGGCATTGCGTCGGAGGCCGGTGAGCAGGGTGACGACCTCTCGCGCTGCGTCTTCGCTGGCCGCAGCTTTGAATACGGCAAGGACGCGCTCCGTCGTCCGTTCGAACAAGGTGCCCTCAAGGAACATCTCAGGATGTTCCACTATGGGTGGGGCGGCCACCCGCAGACCGAACGAGCTGTCGAATGTTGACGTCACCACTGGTTCCACCAACGCAGTGAAGTCGGACGTCACGGGCCGCCCTTCAAGGAGCGCAAGGTCGCGGGCAGTCCAGCGCATTGTTTGTCCTAGCGCAGAGCAGACGTCCGTCAGCCGAGTGAGCGTGATCGAATGGTCGTATACGCCAAGCCCACTGAATGACCACTCGAACAGACCCTGCACATCCGACAAGTCCTGTCCCAGTCGCTTAAGGGCCCGGCGATTTGACTGCCTTGCTACAGCGTCCCATTCCGTCTCAGAATCAATCGCTGCCTGGGCCGCTTCGTCCAACTGCTGTCGCAGTCGAATCTCCTGTCTGATCGCTGTCAGAGAACGCATCGGGATCTGGCACCTCCTCCCTGCTATACGAGACCTCCAAATAACCGCCGATCCGATCCTTGGAATCTTTCGTATCGTCCGGTTCCTTAGCATCGTCGCGCGCTATGTCGAGAGACTTATCCCTGTCCAATGGTCGGCTCGCAAGGTATCGACAAAGCAACCGAGCGGCGTGCCCGACATCATACCGCACATGGTCTTCCCCATAGAACCTACTAAGGTCCGTCTGGACTTTCAGTTCCGGATCATCAAAGGGGAAGAAGGATGCCTCCGTGAACAACCGAGCTATGAGCCACCCATTATGAGGTCGAGAGCGGAAAAGTCATCGCCCGGTAGGTCGAGCACAACATAGAGAGACGTCGGGTTCTCGGTGTCCACCACGAACCCGCCCGATACCCACATCGTAAATGCGGAGAGCCTGGCCGCCGCCACCGAATGCAACATCTCAATCTCTCGCATCCATGTTGGGCGTGTTGTGGACACGAACGCTTGGTCGAGACGGTCTCGAATATCCTCAAGCGTGCAGCTATGCCCAAGGTAGGTCATGGTGCCATACACGTCTTCGCCGAAGGGTTCGCCCAGGGGCAACAAGCCGTCCGCGCCAAACGCCGGTACCGCCATGACCGCGAACCGTAGACCAGCCATGGAGGGTTCTGCCACTGGTGCGCTGGTATCGTGGCAAGGCATGACCGATAACAATGACCGGTCAGACGTCGAGGAGTCCGACGACAACCCCGAGTACGAGCGGTTCGACGCGCTCACTCGGCGGCTCATTGGTGTGCCGAAATCAGAGGTTGACGCGGCCAGAACTGCCCACAAGGGCAGCGGACCATCGAAGTAGCGGGGCCGGATCACTCACTCGAACGTACATTCGGGGTATGACGGTAGGTGAGTCAAGTATGTCGGTCCCCTTTTTTGGTCCCTGACTGGTACCCTATTGGCGGCGTGCGGCGCGGGCCGCGGCCAAGGGAGGGCGGTATGAAGCGGGTTGCGCGGGTCTTGTTGGCGACAGGGGTTGCCGCGACGTACCTGGGGGTCCTGGTCGGGCCGGCGTCGGCGGCGCCGTTCGCCAACGGCGGGTTCGAACTGCCGGACATCTCACCGAGTTCGTTCGCGTTCGGCCCACCGACGAGCTGGACCAGCGCCGGCGGCACCGGTGGCAATACCACCATCCTGAAATCCCCCACCTTCGCCGTGACCGAGGGCACGCAAGCCTCCGGCCTGTCCGGCACCTACGCATCACCCGGCCCGGCGGCCGCAGGTGGCATTGAGCAGGCCTTCGACACCGTCGCCACCGCCCAGTACACCGTGACCTACGACTGGACGTCGAAGTGCGCGGGCTCCAATGTGCGCGTCAAGGTCAACACCCTCCAGGTCGACACCGCCACCAACGCGGCCCAGACCTACCCGGTGTACTCCACCCGGGTGTTCAACTTCACCGCCCAGGGCGCGTCGACCACGCTGCGCTTCGACACCACCACGCCGGGCGCCATCGGCATGAGCATCTGCGGCACGATCATCGACAACGTCAGGCTGAGCGCCCCGACCACTCCCCCGGCGGTGGCCAGCGCGGCCTCGCAGTGCACCGGGCCGACCGGCATCCGGGCCCAGTTCCGCAAGGTCAGCTTCGCAGTGAGCGACGCCAATCAGGACAGCGCCTACGACCGTGACGTCAGCGACCCGGCCGTGCTCGCCCAGGCGACCGACAACGGCCGGGCCTACATCAACTACTCGGACGCTCCGTCCGTCAACGCCTTCCCCTCGCGGCCGGCGTTCGATGTCGGCACGCCGCCGCTCACCCCGGTAGTCGGCGCATTCACCCCCTTGGCCATCGACTTCAATTACGTGATGCGAGCCACCGGCTACATGAACATCCCCACGGCCGGTCTGTGGACCTTCGGCTCCACGAGCGACGACGGGCACCGCATCCTCATCGGCGCCAACGGCACCCTCGTCACGCAGGCCGTGATCGGGAACTCGGAGGGCATCATCACGATCCCGGCCCCGGGCTGTTACCACTTCGCTTTCCAGTGGTACCAGATCCCGGCCGACGGCGCGGACGCCAGCTTCTACGCCCGGGGCCCGGGCCAGCCCACGGACCAGCTGGTGGGCGACACCCCGGCCGTCGGCGGCGGGAGCACCATCGCCGTCTACCAGGGCACCGACAGCGCCTCGACCTGCAAGATCACCGCCGTGCGCCGGGCGCCGAACTCGAACAACGGCGTCACCGACGACATGGACGTGTCGCTCACCGACGCCGACGGCCTGGGCGGCGTCTTCAACATCCAGGCCACCAACGTCTCCATTGCGGCAGTGCCGACGGACTGGCTGAGGGGCACCCCCGGGCCGCTGGTCGTGCGGGCGACGAAGCTGAACAACGCCGTTGCGGGGGCGTGGAGCTTCACCATGAGCGACTTCAACGGCAACACCAAGGTGTGCACCTGATATGCGCGATCGACTACGGTGCGCCGAAACCGGGCGAGACGGACGCGGAGGCTGACATGAGCGGACCCACCAAGCGGCAGTACAACAAGCCGGTCCTCCGGCGGCTGGGCCTGTTGCGCCGGCTCACGCGCTACACCTTCTAAAAGTTCGGGGGAGGGCAGGCCCTCCCCCGATGCCCCCTCCCGGGCCGCTCGGCGGCGCACACCTCGGGTCCGGGCCGGCGAAGCCGGCCCTCTGCCAGCCAATCGGCGCGGAACCGAATGCCACCGCCCCCTGGTCGCCGCCGCGAGGCAGCCGCCCTTAGAAGACCAGGCTCGTCTGGGTCGTGCGGGTGGTGGGGGGCGAGGTCGGGTTGGTCGTCCCCGAGCCGGTGGCTGGCGGCGCCGTCGTCGCCGCGCCAGCGGCCGTGGTCGCGCTCCCGGCGACGGTCGTCGCCGCGCCAGCGACCGAGGTTGCCGGCGTGCCGCCGGGCGCCACCGTCGTGTCCACCGAACCGAAGGGCGTCGTCTGCCCGGGCTGACCCGTCTGGCCCGTCTGGCCCGGGACAGTGGTCGCCTGGGGCGAGAAAAGGCCGGGCCGGGTGGACCCGAGCGACGCGCCCGGCGCTCTCGACGAGGTGGGGCCGGACAGCTTGTCCGACGACCCGCCCGACGAGCAGGCGACGATCAGCGCGCCGGCGGCGAACGCGCCGGCCACCACCTTCGCCGCCTTCAGGGCTGCCGCGTCGAACCGTCGTCCCGATGCCATGAGGGCAAGTCTTGCAGACAGGCTCTAGCGTGACGTGCCAGCAATGGGTCTGGAACAGGAACTCGACGTCTACCTCCGGGCTCGCTTCACCCTCGTCGTGCTGGTCACCCTCGAGGAGGAGCGGGCGCTCGAAGCGGTCAAGGCGGTCTGCGACCGCCTACGCCGGCCGTGCCTCACCTGGGACCTGGGCGACGGCTTCCAGTCCCTGACCGGCGCCACCGCCAGTCTCCCGGCGGCCCGCGACCCCCTGTCGGCCCTCGAACACGTCGAGCGCGCCGAGGGCGACACGCTCTTCGTCCTCAAGGACTTCCACGACTGCTGGACGGGCAGCGGCAGCGAGAAGACCTTCAAGCGCAAGCTGCGCAGCGTCGCGCAGCGGCTGAAGTTCACCCGCAAGTCGATCCTCGTCATCTCGCCTGTCGCCAAGGTGCCCGAAGAGTTGCGCGACGACGCGGTGATCGTCGTGCTCCCCCCGCCGGGACCGCCCGAGTTGGAAGGAGTGCTCACCGGTCTGACGTCCACCCCCGGCGTGAAGGTCACCCTCACCGCCTTGGGACGGGAGAAACTCGTCCAGGCGGCCATCGGCATGACGGCCTCGCAAGCCCGGCGCACCTTCGCCAAGGCCATCATCGTCTCCGACGGCCGGCTGGACGATCGCCACATCGACCTCGTCACCCAGGCCAAGAAGGAGATCATCCGGGAGTCCGAAGCCCTGGAGTTCTACTCCGTGACCGAGACGCCCGACGACGTGGGCGGGCTCGAAGTGCTCAAGGGCTGGCTGCGGCTCCGGGAGCGGGCCTTCACTCAGGAGGCCCGGGACTACGGCCTGCCCGCGCCCAAGGGCATCGCCCTCATCGGCATCCCGGGCACGGGCAAGAGCCTCACCGCCAAGATGATCGGCGGGCTGTGGCGGTTGCCGCTCTTACGCCTGGACGTGGGCGCCCTCTTCGGCTCGCTCGTCGGTGAGGCCGAAGAGCGCACCCGGAGGGCGCTGCGGATGGCCGAGACCGTCGCCCCGTGCGTGGTGTGGATCGACGAGATGGAGAAGGCCCTGGCCCACGGAGCGGGCGACGCCGGCACCAGCACCCGGGTGTTCGCCAGCATCCTCACCTGGATGCAGGAGAAGACCGCGCCGTGCTTCGTGGTGGGGGCGGCCAACGACATCGCCAGCCTGCCCACCGAGGTCCTGCGCAAGGGCCGCTTCGACGAGATCTTCTTCCTCGACCTGCCCACCGAGTCGGAGCGGGAGGAGATCTTCACCGTCCACCTCCGCAAGCGCCACCGACTGCCCGCCGACTTCGACGTGGCCAAGCTGGCGGCCGAATCCGCCGGCTATGTCGGGGCCGAGATCGAGCAGGCCATCGTGGACGCCATGTACGTGGGCTTCGACGAGCAGCGGGAGTTCACCACCGCGGACATCGCCGACGCCCTTCGCCGCCAGGTGCCCCTGTCGGTCAGCCAACGCGAGCGCATCGGCGCGCTACGGGCGTGGCTGCGGGAGGGCCGGGCCCAGTCGGCGTCGTTCGTCGAGACCGGTGAGGCGGAGGCGCAGTTCGTGCCCCTCGAGCTCGGATGATGCGGCTCCGCCGGCGGCGCGACGAGACCGCCCTCGAGCTCCAGAACGAGGCCCAGGCGCTGCGGTTGGAGCTGGCCGAGCGCGACCAGATCATCCAGCGCCTGGAGAACGAGCTGGCGCGGGCTCGCACGGCGGCCGCGAGCGGTGAACCGGAGCGCCTGCTGGCGGGCCTGGCGACGCCCCTGATGCAGCTGGCCACCCAGTCCCAGCTCGACGGGGTCGACGCCGGCAGCGTGCTCGCCGTCGCCCGTTCGTTGCTGCGGGCGGCCGAGGACGAGGGCCTGGCGCTCATCGGCCACGTCGGAGCCGTGGAGCCCTACGACCCCACCCGTCACGAGCCGCTGGGCGACGCCGCGCTCCCGACCGGAACGCCCGTCGTCGTGCGGTTCGTGGGCCTTTCCTACGGCGGCGAGATCCTGCGCACCGCCGCGGTGGAAACGGCGCCCTAGCGCGATGGCGGGAAGGCTGGCGGTCGATTTCGGCACGTCCAACACGGTCGTCGCCCTATGGGACGAGGCGGCACGCGAGGGCCGTCCGCTGGCCGTTCCCGACTACGCCCACCAGTTCTTCCACAACGACGAGTCGGTACCCGTCATCCCCGCGCTCATCCACTACGCCGACGGTGACCGGCTGCTCGTGGGCGACCAGGTGCGGCGGGCCAACGTCGCCCAGGCGCCGGGCACGTTCAAGTGGATGAAGCGCTACATCGCCCACCGCAGCCCGGTGCGCACCCGGGTCAACGGCCACGAGATCTCCTACTTCGACGCGGGCCGCGACTTCCTCACCGCCATCCTGACCTTCGCCGCCGTCGAGGCCGACATCGGCGAGGAGGAGATCGCCCTCACCGTCCCGGTCGAGGCCTACGAGCACTACGACGACTGGCTCACGCAGGTGGCCAGCCACGCCGGCATGCCCCGGTTTCGCCTCATCGACGAGCCCTCGGCGGCAGCGCTCGGGTACGGCGCGTCGGTGCAGCCCGGCCACGCCTACCTGCTGTTCGACTTCGGCGGCGGCACGTTGGACGTGGCCGTGGTGCTCATCGAGGACGACGACGACCACCAGCGCGGCGGCCGCCCGCCATGCCGGGTGCTGGGCAAGGCCGGGGCCGACCTCGGCGGCGCCACCGTCGACGGCTGGCTGTTCGCCGAGGTCCTACGCCGGGCAGGCATGAGCGACGCCGACGACGCCGTCCGCCCCGTCAGCCGGGTCCTGCTGGCCGAGTGCGAGCGGGCCAAGGAGCGGCTGTCCACCCACGCCCGCGCCGAGGTCCGGGTCCTGCACCCCCGCACCGGGCGGGTCGTGGTCGACGCCGAGATCACCCGCGAGGAGCTGGAGGGCCTGCTCGAGTGGCACGAGGCGTACACCGTCCTCGACCGCACCATCCGGCGGGCGCTCAGGGAGGCGCGGGAGCGGGGTTACGACGAGGACGGCATCGCCGGCGTGTTGATGGTGGGCGGGTCGAGCCTGGTGCCGTCGGTGCAGCGCACCCTCCAGCGCATCTTCGGCCGCGAACGCGTCCTCCTCGGCCGCCCCCTCGACGCCGTCGCCCGGGGCGCGGCGGCCTTCGTGGCCGGCGTCGACTTCTACGACCACATCCAGCACGACTACGCCATCCGGTGGCTCAACCCCGAGACGGGCGACTACGACTACCGGGTCTTCCTCCGCCAGGGCACCCCCTACCCCACCGCCGAGCCCCTCGCCCGCCTCACCGTCAAGGCCACCTACGACGGCCAGGCCACCCTGGGCGTGGCCATCTTCGAACTGGGCGCATCCCGCCACCGGCCCGCCGCCGGCCTCGTCGACCTCGTCTTCGACCCTTCCGGCGCCGCCCGCCTCACCGCCGTCACCGCCGACGACGAGGAGCGCCGCACCCACTTCTGGGTCAACGAGCCCAGCCCGACGTTCCTGGGCGCGGAGCCGCCGGGGCGCAAGGGCGAAGGAGTCTTCGCCGTCGAGTTCGGCGTCGACGGCAACAAGCGATTGCTGCTGACCGCCCGCGACCTGCGCACCGGGCGGCTCACGCACCGGGACTACCCCGTCGTCAAGCTCACGTGAGTCACTTCACGCGGCTGCGCACCAAACTCGTCGAGCGGCGCTTCCTGTTGGCCGCCTTAGACGACCTCGGCCTGTCCTACGAAGAGGGCGACGTGTCGGTGCGAGGCCTGGGCGGCGCCACCACCAAGGCCGAGATCCGGGTCCCGACCTCGGATCCCCGTTTCGATCTCGGCTTTGTCTCCGAGGCAGGCGCCTACGAGGTCGTCGCCGACTGGTTCGGGGTCAAAGACTGGACGCAGGAGGAGCTGGTCTCGTCCCTCACCCGCCGCTACGCCTACCACGCGGCCCGCGAGAACCTGGAGCGGGAGGGCTTCGGCCTGGTGACCGAGGAGGTGCAGCCCGACGGGCGCATCCACCTCGTCCTGCGGCGGATGGCGTAGCCGGTGGAGCTCCACGAGGTCGACGTGTTCATCGATGCCGACGGCCAGGTGCGCGTCGAAGTGCGGGGCATCAAGGGCGGCGCCTGCCTCGACCTCACTGCGTCGCTGGAGGCGGCCCTCGGCGCCGACGTCGTCAGCCGCGAGCTGACGCCCGAGGCCGGCTCGGCGGTCGCCGCCGAGGCCGAACATCGCCACGTCCGCGAGGCCTGATGGACCTGCGGGTCCACGCCTTCCTCCCCCTAAGCCGGTCCAACGGACCGGGCCGGCGGGCCGTGGTGTGGGTGCAAGGCTGCTCGCTCGGCTGCCCTGGGTGCTTCAACCCCGAGACCCATCGCCTGGGCGGCGAGCCCACGAGCGTCGACGACCTGTTCGCCCGGGTCGCGGGGTGCGATGTCGAGGGGCTCACGGTGAGCGGCGGCGAGCCGCTGCAGCAGCGCCGGCCGCTGGCCGCCCTCCTCGCCCGGGTGCGGGCGGAGACCGACCTGTCGGTCCTCGTGTTCACCGGCTACACGTGGGAGGAAGCCCAGCGCTTCGCCGACGTCCTGGCCTCGGTGGACGTCCTCCTCGCCGGCCGCCTGGGACAGAAGACCACCCATTTCTTAAGCGCGAGGTACAACCAGAGCCACCTCGACGCCGTCCCTCCCGCCGAGGTTGTCATCGAGCCGGACGGGTCGGTCGTTCTGTCGGGCCTCCAGCCCGCGACGTTTCCGCGCCATTGGGGGTCATAGCCACCAACTCCGCGGAGTCCTCGCGAGGGGGTCAGCCCTCGATCTCGATGTCGAACGCGCCCACCTCGATGATGGCCGGCTCGCTCACCTCGATGTCGAACCGCCGCCGGAGCCGCAACAACCCGGCGGCGAGGTGCAGCCACGGCCGCTCCTGGGCCGTCGTGGGCCCCGCCAGGACGTCCTCCAGCCGCTCGAGGTCGCCGCGCGACGCCTCGCCCAGCGGCAGCCGGTCCCACCGGTAGACCTCGGGCTCCCACAGCAGCACCTGCCCGTCGGCCCCGCCGCTGGCGATGACGTCGCCGCTGTCGGACGCGCAGACAGCGGCGATCTGGCCGTCGTGGCTGGTGCCCAGGGCC
>JAHFUQ010000060.1:0-1099 GCA_023265045.1 Acidimicrobiia bacterium | reverse complement strand
AGGTGAGCACCAGCAACCGCCCATAGCTCGTGCCCAGCAGCGTGGTGCCTCGGTCGGGGATTCCGGCCAGGCAGGTGACCCGCTCGGCGGCCAGCGTGCGCACCGTGCCGTCCGGTAGCGACCAGAGCTTGACGTGGCCGTCGCGACCCAGCACGGCCAGTTGCAGCTGCGACACCCGCACGATGGCGACGACCGGTCCGTCCAGACCGGGCGGCACGGGGCGGGCCATGCCGTTGCGCAAGGACCACAGCCGGACCCCGTCGCGGCCGCCGGTCGCGAGCAAGCCCGCTTGCTCCACCACGGCCAGGCTCGCCACGTTCCCCGAATGGCCGCGCCACAGGGCGCGCCGGGTGGCATCCTCCAGGTCCCACCGCCGGATCAGCTTGTCGGCGCCCCCGCTCACCAGCGTGCGGGCGTCGACCGCCGCCACCGAGTGGGCCGCGCCCGAATGCCGACCCAGCGAGCGCGGCCGGCACGGCGCCTCGTTGAGCGACCACGTGCGGATCACGCCGTCGTGGCCGCTGCCGGCCAGCACGGCCCCGTCCACGAAGCACAGCGAGTTCTCGCCCCCGACCGCCCCTTCCAGCCGGGCGCGCTGCGAACGCTTGGCGACGCCCCACGTCTGCACGCCGCCGCCCGGCACGCCGATCGCCAGCACGGCGCCGTCGGCCGAGCACGCCACCGAGCGCACCCCGCGCGAGAACTTCTGCAGCGGTTCACCCCGCCGGGCCAGCAGGTTCGCCGGCGGCGACCCCTCGCACGCCCGCGCCCAGGGGAGCAAGGTGATGAACGCGACCCGCTCGTCCTCGTCCTCCGGCGCCCAGGCCACGTCGTTGAGCCGGCTGATGACCCGGGCCGCCCACCGGGCCGAGCTGTCCTGGGCCAGGCGCCACAGCTCGTCCCATCGCTTGGACCGGTCGAGGACGGCCATGGCCGTCTCCCACTCCCGTTCGGTCATCTCGCCGAGCCGGCGGCCCCGCCGGGCGCCGGCGACGACCGCCACCCACTCCCGGCGGCCCCCCGACCGGGCGCACGCCGCCAGCCGCTCGCGCCGCGGCGCATCGGCGACGGCGTAGGCGGCCCGCAGCATGCTCTGGTC
>JAHFUQ010000059.1 GCA_023265045.1 Acidimicrobiia bacterium | reverse complement strand
AAGGCCATACAGGGGATGGGCTGCCCGTCCGATATCCCCGGGTAGGCCGCGTAGATGGATGGTCACCCCGTCGCCTTCGGGCGGCGGACAGAACCCCGCCTACAGGCCGGCTCACCGTCACTATCAGCTGGGGACTGGGGTCCAGGGCTGTGACCAGCGGTTTCGCGTCCCGACACTCCCCAACGGGTCCCAGCCAATCCCGTCGAATCCCGCCCTGCTGAGGACTGATTGAGGACTCCCGCTCCCGTCCCGCGGACGGAGCGTGGCCGCGGGGCGTCCCGCAGGTTTCCCGCAGGGGAACCTGCAAGGGTCTGTCCGAGGGGCGGCTGGTTCGAGAATCACGCTGGGTGCCGCGAGATTTCGCCGCCGTCAGCGGCCTTGTAAGGGTGATGGACCTGTTGCACGCCGCCGACGTCGCCGAGCTGCTCGGGATCCCGGTCGCGACTTTGGCCAACTGGCGGGCGTCGGGGAAGGGTCCGCCGTACCTGCGCGTGGGTCGGCACGTCCGCTATCGAACCGTCGACGTGGAGGCCTGGGTCGCCGGCCGTGTCCGCGATCCGGAAGCCGTCGTACCTCGTCGGTAGCCTGGAGGTCGCTGAGCCTCGGTGGCCGGCTCAAGCTGGACGCGGCCATCCCTTCGTTGCACGCTTCGCGAACGGAGTGCCGATGGCCAGCATCGACAAGCGCCCGAACGGTCGTTGGCGCGCCCGCTACCGGGAGCGCCCTGGCGGCCCGCAACGGGCCCGCCACTTCGACCGCAAGTCCGACGCCGAACGCTTCCTCGCCCGTATCCAAGGCCAGCTGCTCGACGGCTCCTACATCGATCCCAACGCCGGCCAGACCACGCTCGCCGAGTACGCCGCGGCGTGGCAGAGGAGCCAGCTCCACCGGCCGACAACGGTGATGCAGGTCGACGCCCACCTGAGGAACCACGTGATGCCGTTCTTCGGCGAACGCCCGATCGCGAGCATTCGCCCAAGCGAGCTCCAGGCGTGGGTCCGCAGCCGCACGGAGGTCCTCGCACCGGCGACGGTCGAGGTCGTCTACCGGATCTTCGCGGCCATCCTCAACACCGACGTCGACGACCGCCTCCTGGCCCGTAGCCCGGCGTCCGGCATCCGCCTCCCCCGCCAGGTCCGGCACGAGGTCCGCCCCCCGACCATCGAACAGGTCGAGGCTCTCATCGACGCCATGCCCGACCGCTACAAGGCCCTGGTCGTTCTGGCCGCCGGCACCGGCCTACGTCAGGGCGAATGCTTCGGCCTCACGGTCGACCGCGTCGACTTCCTCCGCCGCACAATCACGGTGGACCGGCAGCTCATCCTGCCCGCCAGCGGACCGCCTCAGTTCGGCCCCCCCAAGACAGCCGCATCAGTCCGCACAGTCCCGCTGCCGAAGGTCGTCGGCGAGTCGCTAGCCGCCCACCTCAAGCGCTGGCCCGCCGGAGCCGACGCCCTGATCTTCGCGAACGAGCGTGGCGACCCCTCCGCCGCAACCGCTTCGGCGAGATCTGGCGCGCCACCGTCTCACGCGCGGACCTAAACGGCCTCCGCTTCCACGATCTCCGCCACTTCTACGCCTCCCTGCTCATCCGCCACGGCGAGTCCGTCAAGGTCGTGCAAGCCCGCCTCGGCCACGCCTCCGCCTCCGAGACCCTCGACACCTACTCCCACCTCTGGCCCGACAACGAGGAACGAACCAGAGCCGCCGTGGACGAGGTCCTCGGCATCACTCCCGAGGCCGAGGCGAGGCCCGTCCGGTCATAAGTACGCGGCCATCGCGCCCTGGCACAGAGCGAACGAGACAGGACGCCTCGTCAGGTTCTCTTGCGCGACTGCTCATCCAGCTTGTGGAGGAAGTAGAACCCTTGGTTCCTGGCACCGCGTCGCGCCGCCATCGTCTCCTTTACAGCCCGCCCGGCCGTGTCGAGTGCCGGTACGCCCACCGCGGCGCCGAGGGTCACGATGGCGGAGAGATCGAGGAGGTTGGTATGTGACGCAGCCAAGACCCCTCCCGCTTCCGACAGCATGCGCCTCACGTCGCCGAGAACGATGCTCTCGACCTCGCGCAGAAAGCCGTGTTCAGCTAGCGACTCTCGGATCTCATCAAGGGCCGGTGCGACCCTTTCGCGCCAGGCGTCTGCGACTCCGGCGGGAAAGTCGTCGTCCGCAGGTCGGGAGAACTCCTTGCTCAGCCTCACCATGTCCCCTCGGAATCGACCCAGCGGTCCCGTCAATGATTGGCGGAGATCGAGCACCTCCGAAAGCGGCAGGTCCGGGAAGTATGGCAAGAACGCCATGAATCTTGTGGCAGCGTCGACCTCCGCGCTTCTCGAAACCGCATTGCCTGTAAATGCGAGAATGGACTCGCTCTCCATTGCTCGTACAAGTCCGCTTGCGTCGGCGTCGAGCAGAGGGAAACCCGCCGAATCTGAAACGACTTCGATGACGGTCTCAAGGAAGTCATCGAATATCGGGTCGAGCACACGACCCTTGCGTTGGCCGCTCGCAGCCGCAACTGCATCGGCAACATGGTCGGCAGGTGACCTCGACGCCAATGGCCCCACTTCGACGACACCACGCCTGATGGCCTCGAGCAACTCCTCCGCACCAACCTCGGCGACGACTTGCTCCGTCACCCTGGGCATCTCCTCCTCCCACATCCGGCGGAGGTCCTCGATTCCAGTCAGCAGATCGTTAATCTCCGACTCGACGCCCTCGGCCCGCCCGATCGCTCTCGCCACGTCGGGTGGTAGTCGAAGCAACGCTTCGAATCCTTCAATCGCTGCCGGATCGAAGTTGAGTGGCAGGACAGATGGCACTTGCCGCGCGACCGTGACGATCGCCGCGAGTTGATCAACTGGTTCCGAGAACTCAGTGAACTGGGTTACGCCGTGCAGCAACGAAGCGGCTGGCGAGTGAACCACGACGCGGTCGGCGTACAAAAGAGCGGGCTTGATGAGAGCGGCAAGCCCTTTGAGGTCCACGGGTGCGATGACCTCGACATTCACAGGCGGACCCAGCGTCTCGCGGCATTCCCTCTCCCGACGGCGCCCCCGTTTCCCCACGAGGCAATCTTGGTCGTTCGATCTCGGTACCGGGGGGATCCGCCGAAGCGCTTGCGCTCAACCGGGGGGCTGGCGTAGCTCCTGGTACGCGCCTCCGTCCCGTGGGACCCAACCCGTCCACCAGGCGTCACCGTCCTGCTCAGGCTGGTTCCGATGTCGGTCATAGTCGCCGGGGCAGCCGCAATCGTCGTGCTCGAACGTGAGAAGCCGGAATCGACGAGACTCAGGGTTCACGATGACACCCCAGTCCGAGCCGAGTCGGCCGGAAAGCGGAACGTAGTAGGGGCACAGCAGCGCTTGGGCCGGAACCCAGTCGGTGGCGAGGTACTCCTCGCTCAGACAGGCATCCATGAGGAGCTCATACATCTCGGAGTAGGTGAACTGGCGCATCGCCTCATCGTGGCGTAGCGACGCCGCGGAGCGCCCCGATTTGGTACGAGGGGATCACCGGCGCGAATCCGGCCGGGTTCGTCGTAGCCTTGGAGCATGGATCGAGAGCCCCTCCCGCTGACGGATGTCGAATTCATCGAACGACTTCGCGCCGCTGGGCCGGCGACGGCCGACGACGTGTCGATCACCCGCGATGGGCGGCGACTCGACAGCAAGGAGGCTGTCCTTGCCTTCCTCGCCGAGGTGGAGGCGGATCGTGCCGCCGGTCGCCACGTCGAGTTCGATGACGACTGAGCCGCCGCCACTCGACATCGATCGCATCCTCGAAGTCCTCGACCGTCACAAAGTCGAGTTCCTGCTCGTCGGCGGAGTAGCCGCCCTCGCCTACGGCGCTCGCCGCCCTACGTCCGACCTCGATTGCGTCACCCCGCGAACCGAGGAGAACTTGAAGCGTCTCGCCGGTGCGCTGCGCGCCTTGATGCTCGCCTACGCGTCCACGGCTTGTCGGACGAGGAGGCCGCCTCATTGCCGACACAGCTCGACGCCGAGACGTTGGGCCGAATGGAGATCTCGACGTGGCGGACCGATGCCGGAGACTTGGACGTTCTCTCGGACATCCCAAGCCGCGACGGTCGGCGCCAGCGTTATGTCGACCTCGTTGGTCACGCTCACAGCCGTCGTGTCCACGGCGTCGCTGTCCAGGTCGTCGCGCTGTCCGATCTCATCGCATCCAAGGAGTGGGCGAACCGACCGAAGGACCACGAAGCACTCCCGGAGCTGCATGCGCTCGCCGCCGAGGGGGCCTGAGACCACCACGCTCGCGCCGCTGAGGACTCGCTGAGGACCGAGGCCGTTCCACGCCAGCGAAACCCCAGGTGAACGGGCCTTCAGGCCCGTTCCCCGCCTACAGGCTGGCTCACCGTCACCACTCTGCGTGAACCACGCTAAAGTGCCTCTGAACTGCGGTGTTAGGGGGCCGAACCTGACCGTTAGTCACCGAGAGTGACCAGATTTAGTTCGGTCGAGCTGGCGTACCGCTGGGTCTCGACCATCTTCAAAGCCGCCGTGGGCGACCGCCTGATCGCCTCGTGTGCCTCAGCATCACCCTGCCGAAGCGCAACGACGCCGAGGTCGTGCCCCTGACGGTGAACGAGGTCGAGGCCATGGCCGCGGCCGTGCCCGAGCGCTACCGCGCCTTGATCGTCCTCGCCGCGGGCATGGGCCTGCGCCAGGGCGAGTGCTTCGGCCTCACCGTCGACCGGGTGGACTTCCTGCGCCGGCAGGTGCGCGTCGACCGCCAGCTCGTGGCGTCGCTTCGCGCCGCGCAGGACTCGGCGGGCGGCGCCCAGCGCCGCCGCGTCGATGGGCGGGCGATTCACGCTCGCTACGTCGTTATGCGTGCGGCTGGCGGCCGGGCCGAGGCAATACCAGCGCCCGCCCGGTGTTGAGCGACTCGCTTGTTGAGGATGTAGGGGCGGCCTGCCGACATTGACGGCCAGGACGGCGACCGGGGCGCCAACGCGTGTACCCAAACGGTTGTACAGGAAAGACGTCCTCGTCGCGCTGCCCGCGCGACCTCCGCATGCAGTGGAGCAGCAAGAGGGCTAAACCCACGCCGCAAGGGGCTGGTGATCTGGGTTGGAGCGGGCGACGGCGATCCGGCTGCAGCAAGGGCGGGCGGGACGCGGCCCCTGAGCTCCTCTCGGTCCTTTCCGTAGACCGCACCTCCACTCGCTTCCTACGATGACGCACGCGGGAAGGGGGTAGAAGAAGGTGGCTCCAACTGAATCGAGTCCCAGCGCACCCGTAGGGGGCGTATCCGCGCCCCCCGACCCCGGCAGTCCCACTTTCGGAGACTTCTCTTCCCGGTCCTTACGTGCGTCGCGATTTCCTATGTTGTCCTCATCCCCATCGGGGCCATCAACGGGGAGGACCGGCTCAGCTCGACCGAGGTCATCCTGGTCGCGGTGCTCTTGGCCGTCGCGCGCAATCTGCCCGAGCGGCTGGCGGAGCTGAGCTTCGGCGGCTTCAAGGCGACGTTCCAGTCGTTCCAGGCCCGCCAGGAGTCGCTCGAAGACCAGGTGCAGATGCTCGCCGTGCTCCTGGGCGGACTGATGACCTCCTACGAGTACGAGAAGCTCCACTACCTGGCCCACCCTGACGCTGACTTCATGGTCGAGTGGCACGAACGGATGAGGGACGAGCTGTACCACCTGGACGCACTCCGCTACATCAAGGTCCTCTGCCCAGGTGGGATCGAGCAGCTCGCGAGGGAGCAGCGCGACACGGGCCGGCCGTTCAACTTGAAGGAGTACCTCCAAATCACCGACCGCGGGCGCGCCTATCTGGCCCTTAGGGAGAAGTACGTCCCGCCCTGGAACGACGAAGACTGGGGGCGGCGGATAGCGCAAGGCCGGGTCGCCCTGAGGGGGGACGAGTGAGCGCGCTGCGACCACAACCCCGGATCTTTGAGATCAACACGTGGGCTTGGCTGCACGAGCAGAGTGCCGAACGCGGGGAGCCGATAACCCTCGTCACTGTCCCCTCCCGGGCCTGGGACGAGGTGGCCGCGACCGGTACGGACGCCGTCTGGCTGATGGGCGTCTGGGAGCGCAGTGCCGCTGGGGCGCGTGTGTGCAGGGAGGAGCAGTGGCTCATCGACTACGGCCGCTCCCACCTGCCCCACTTCAGTCTCGACGACATCGTCGGCTCGCCTTACTGCATCCGCCGCTACGTGCCTGACGGTCAAGTAGGAGGCTGGGAAGGCCTTGCTGTCGCTCGGGAGCAACTGCGGGCGCGCGGCATCGGGCTGATCTTGGACTTCGTGCCAAACCACGTCGCGCCTGACCATCCATGGGTGACCGAACATCCGCATTTCCTGATCCGGGGAACCGAGGCCGACCTCGTCGAACGCCCGAGGGAGTTCGTCCGGTCGGGAGAAGCGATCGTCGCGTTAGGCCGCGACCCGTACTTTCCGCCATGGCCCGACGTGTTTCAGCTCAACGCGTTCGACCAGGGGCTGCGTCAGGCGGCCGTCGAAACCCTCACCACGATCGGCGAGCACTGCGACGGCGTCCGCTGTGATATGGCGATGCTCGTCATGAACGATATCTTCGCGCGCACCTGGGGACCGTGGGCCGGCGCCCCGCCCGCCGCCGAGTACTGGCCAACGATCGTCCATGAGGTGAAGGGGCGATGGCCGGACATGGTCTTTCTCGCTGAGTCCTACTGGGACCAGGAGTGGGCCCTCATGCAACAGGGGTTCGACTACTGCTACGACAAGCGGCTCTACGAACGATTGCAGAGCGGCGACTCCCAGAATGTGCGGCTCCACCTCCAAGCCGACGTCGCGTACCAGGCGAGGCTGGTGCGTTTCATCGAGAACCACGACGAGCCCCGCGCCAACGCCGTGTTCTCGCCCGGCGCCATACGGGCTGCGGCCGTCGTCATCTCGACCCTCCCCGGGGCGACCCTTTACCACCAGGGACAGTTTGAGGGCAGGAGGCTATGGGTGCCCGTCGCCCTCGGCCGGTTGCCACCCGAGCCGGAGGACTCGACGCTGGCCCAGCTTTACCGGCGCCTCGTCGAGCTCAGCGGCGTGGTTAGGCAAGGGGAGTGGTGGCTGTGCGCTGTCGAGGGATGGCCTGACAACGACAGTGCCCGTAACATCGTAAGCTGGTGCTGGTCGACACGCGAGGGCGTGAGCGTGGTCGCCGTGAACCTGACAGCGACTCCCGCCCAAGGGCGCGTCCGGCTGCCGGCCGAGGCCGTGGCGCGCGAGGTCGTGGTCTTTACCGACGCTCTCACCGGCGACATCTTCGAGCGGGTGCGGGACGACCTCTTGGCCGAGGGCCTGTACGTCGGGCTGAACGGCTACGGCGTTCATGTCCTAAGGGACGGATAGAACGGGCAGCCGTGCAGGAGTACAGAAGCGCAGGGACGGACGCCGAGAAACCTGACTATCGCGGCGCTGCCATCCCTGATCGGGCGATCGTCAACGTCCTCGGGCGCCAAACGCTGGGAAGCAGTGGATCCCGCTTCAAGACGCCTCGGGTTCTATCTACGGACGGACGCGTGAGCGCCCGACCGCACCCGAAGTGGACATCTCGAGCGCTCGCCCTCGCCGATTGGGACTGACATCAGTTCGCGTGTGATGGCGGAGCGCTTGCGCGGCGCCCAGAATGAGCGCGACCCGTGGGTGCCGCCCTCAGACGCGGAAGACCGGGACTGGCGGTCGCAGACTCTCGGCGATCGGCTTGAGGTCGTTCTCGTCAGAGGTGAGAACCCCCACACCATGCCGGTGAGCAACCGCGACGACATGGACATCGACCACATCGTCCGAACGCGATCGGCCGGCGAGCACACCAATGTCGTGTGCTTCCTTATCCCCGAACGGGACCACGTCGCAGCCCCGAAGGAAGCGCCGTAACTGCGCTTGTCGACCCGACCGACTCACTTGGGCGACGACGGGGGCGGTCGTCGCCGGTACGAGGCCAACCTCGAGGCGGGCACGATGATCCGCCCATACAGCTCGTTCGGATCGCTCCGCGGCGATGAGGGCCCCGGCGTCGTAGACGATGCTCACGCCGGCCGCTTCCGCGCCCGTCTCGAGGTTCCTCCGACCTGGGAGGCGACACGCTGGCGAGCCGCCGCCAGCTCAGCGTCGGTCAGCGGTCCGTGCTCGACCTCCCATTCGGCGACCGCAGCGAGCCCATCGCGAACGAGCAGCGCCCGACGCGCCGCACTCGTCATCCACGCAGAGACACTGACGCCCTCGGCAGCGGCAGCGTCGACCACACGAGCGTGAATGTCCGCGTCGACGGTGATCGCCAACTTCGGTGACGGCTTCCCTCTCGGCACACGCCAACTCTACTACCCTGGTAGTAGAGATAACAACGGTTCCGCCACCTACGCGAGGCGCACCGAACGAGTCACGCGCTCGGAGTCACTATCGGGGAAACCGAAGGCACCCACGACTGCATGTTCTGTGAGGGGCAATCATCGGCTGGCACGAGCGCCTGCGCCGACTCGACCGACTACCTCGCGCCGGCGCCGTCCTCGCGAGGCATGAGCTTCACCGACACCCGCATCGACTCCGGAAATGGCGGCACGTACACCCTGACGACATACCTCAGCCAGGTCATCTCGCTCCGCGGCTGTTGCCGAACGGCGGCGGCTCCCGTACCGTCAGTCCCCGTAGGACGCTTCCTGTCCCGAACACGGAGTCGGAGGAGGTGGCTGTATGAAGCGGTCACTGTCGGCACTGGCCGTCCTGGCGCTCGTAGCGTCGCTCGTCACAGCGGCTGGGGGCCCCGCCGGCGCCAAGAACGCCAGCCGGGCCCACCAGGACGTGCCTTACCGAGACGGCCGGTACATCGTCATCTTCGCCGACGACCCGGTCGCCAGCTACGACGGGAATGTCGCCGGCTTCCCACCTACCCGGCCGAGTCCCGGTCGCAAGCTCGACGTCACCTCGCCGGCGGCGCAGCGCTGGCAGCAGCGGCTGACCAGCAGCCACGATGTCGCCCTCGCCCGCGTGGGCGCCACCAAGCTGTACGACTACACCGTCACCAACAACGGAATCGCCGCCGACCTCACCGCCAGGCAGGCCGCCGACCTGGCCAAGGCCGCGGGCGTCATCTCGCTCACACGGGACGAACTCGCCCAACCGTCCACCACCACGTCCCCACAGTTTCTTGGCTTGGACGCGGCCGGCGGCATCTGGGCCCAGCTCGGGGGGGCCGCCAACGCCGGCGCGGGCATGGTCGTCGGGATCATCGACACCGGTATCTGGCCCGAGAGCGCGGCCTTCGCGGGCGGCACCGGAATCCCTGTTCCCTCGGGCTGGCGAGGCCGGTGCGTTGCGGGAGAACAATTCTCCACCCAAACGTGCAACGACAAGCTCATCGGCGCGCGTTACTACGTCGAAGGCTTCGGGCGGAAGTACGTCGCGACAACTGACTACCAGTCGCCTCGCGACGGCGCCGGCCACGGTTCGCACACGGCGTCGACGGCGGCCGGCAACCGTGTCACCAACGTCACCATCGACGGCAAGGTGATCGACTCAGGCGCCGCCTCGGGGATGGCGCCGGGCGCCAAGGTCGCCATGTACAAGGTGTGCTGGGAAGGCAAGAAGGACGTTGCGCCGGGCTGCTACAGCTCGGACAGCGTCGCGGCCATCAACGACGCCGTGGCCGACGGGGTCGACGTCCTCAACTACTCGATCGGCGGCTCGTCGGAGTCCAACGTGCTCGACCCGGTCGCTCAAGCGTTCCGCGGGGCCTCGAACGCGGGCGTGTTCGTGGCCAACTCCGCCGGCAACAGCGGCCCCGGCGCCAGCACCCTCGACCACCCCGCGCCGTGGGTGACCACGGTGGCCGCAGCCACCTTCCGGCGCGCCTTCCAAGCGGTCGAACTCGGCAATGGCGCGAGGTACATCGGAGCCTCCACGACGCCTGCTCTGCCCACCGCGACGAGACTCGTCACGTCGGTGAGCGTCAAGCTGGCGACCGCGTCGACCACTGACGCCGCGCGGTGTTCACCCAACACGCTCGACCCGGCCAAGGCGGCGGGCGCGGTCGTCCAGTGCGACCGCGGCGTGGTCGCCCGCATCGACAAGAGCTTCGAGGTCAAACGGGCCGGCGGCGTCGCCATGGTGATGACCAACACGTCGCCCAACTCGATCAACGCCGATTACCACGCTGTCCCCTCGGTCCACGTCGACTCGCCGGCCCGCCAGCCGATCCTCAACTACATCGCCACGGCGGGAACGAGCGCGACCGCCAAGATCGTCCCGCTGACGTCCGCCGAGTTGGCCGCCGCGCCGCAGGTGCCGGAGATCGCCGCCTTCTCGTCCCGCGGCCCGTCGGTGACGACCGACGGCGACATCCTCAAGCCCGACATCGCCGCTCCCGGCGTCGACGTCGTCGCCGCCGTCGCCCCGCCCTTCAACCACGCGCGCAACTGGGACTTCATGTCCGGCACCTCGATGTCGTCGCCTCACATCGCAGGCATCGCCATACTCCTCAAGTCCCGCCATCCTGACTGGATGCCATCGGAGATCAAGTCGGCGCTCATGACGAGCGCTCGGGATACGGTGTCGAGCGCGGCCGACCCGTTCGCGCAGGGCGCCGGATTCGTGAACCCGAACGGCGCCGCCGATCCCGGCCTCGTCTATCCGACGACGCCGAACGAGTACCGCGAGTACATGGTCAGCCTGGGAGTGCTCTTCGCGCCCCCCTTCGACACGCTGACGCCGGTTACCGCGTCGAACCTCAACCAGGCGTCGATCGCCATTGGCAAGCTGGCGGGAATGGAGACGGTCACCCGGCGCGTCAAGAACGTCGGTACGGCGACGGCGACCTACACGGCTTCGTCGGCCGTGCCCGGGTTCTCGGTGTCGGTGACGCCGAGCAGCGTGACGCTCGCCCCCGGGGAGGAGCGGGCGTTCACGGTGACGTTCACCCGGACGACGGCGGCGCTGGGTGCGTGGTCGACCGGTTCGCTCGCCTGGACCGACGGCTTGCACGTGGTCCGCAGCCCGGTCGCCCTGCAGCCGGTGGCCATCGCGGCGCCGACCGACGTGCACGCGGCGGCCAGCGAGAGCGGGTCGGTGGGGTTCGATGTCACGCCCGGGTTCACGGGAACGCTGAACACGACCCTTCATGGGCTCGTCGGGGTCACACCGATCAGCGACTCGGTGACGACCGGCGAGTTCGACATCAACAACCCGGTCGCGGACGCGGACACCAAGCACTACTCGGTCGTCGTTCCCGCCGGGACGGTCGCGGCCCGCTTCTCGCTCGACGCCGCCGACAACAGCGCCGACCTCGACCTGTTCACCTACTTGAACGGCCAACTCGTCGACCTGTCGGCGGCGGGCGCGGCCGACGAGCAGGTCACCCTCATCGCCCCCGCGGCCGGAACCTACGACGTCTACGTCAACGGGTTCGCCACGCCGGGCGGCGCAACCGCTTACCAGCTGGCGAACTTCGTCGTCGGACCGGCCGACCTCCCGAACTCATCGGTCACGACCGGCGTGGCCGTGACAACCGCCGTGCCGGCCACGTTGACGGCTACCTGGACGGGCCTCGACGTCACGCAACGCTGGCTCGGAATGGTGGAGTACGCCGGCGCGTCGGTGGTGACGATGGTGTCAGTGGGCTAAGGGAAGATCTCGACGCGGCCGACCGATGCCGGGAACCGGGACGTCTTCACAGACATCGCAGCCTCCCTATGCTCGGGGGCATGACGATCCAGCGGATGGACAACGTCGGCATCGTGGTCGATGACCTCGAGGCCGCTACCGCGTTCTTCATCGAACTTGGCATGGAGCTGGACGGCGAGGCGCCGGTCGAGGGAGCTTGGGTGGACCGCGTCGTCGGGCTCGACGGCGTCCGGGTCGACATCGCGATGGTGCGCACCCCGGACGGCCACAGCCGGCTCGAGCTGACGAAATTCCACACGCCGGCGGCGGCCCGCGCCGAGCCGATCAACGCACCCGCGAACACGCTGGGCATACGTCGCATCATGTTCGCCGTTGACGACATCGCCGACGTCCTCGCCCGCCTGCAGGCCCGCGGCGCCGAGCTCGTCGGCGAGGTGGAGCAGTACGAGGACAGCTATCGGCTCTGCTACGTCCGCGGCCCCGAGGGCATCATCGTCGCGTTGGCGGAACAGCTCAGCTAGAGCGTTACGAAGCCGTCCCGAACGCCGGGTTGGGTGCGTTTCCCGCCGATCGGCGACGTGGGCGGCAGGGGGACAGCTGTCGCCTCGCAACCGGTCCGCGTAGCATCGCCGGGCTTTCGTGCCGGTCGAGGCTCGGAACGCAACGCAAGCAAACCGGCGACCGAGCAGGAGGACGGCATGGGCGTTCCGATACTCACGGACAGCGGACTCGAGACCTGGCTCGTATTCCAGCGCCACGTCGAGTTGCCCGACTTCGCGGCGTTCCCGCTACTCGACGACCCGGCGTGGCGCGGAGTGCTGGGCGAGTACTTCCGCGACCACATCCGCGTCGCGATGGATGCCGGAACGGCCGTCGTTCTGGAGACCCCGACATGGCGAGCGAATCCCGACTGGGGTGCTCGGCTCGGCTACGACGCGCCGGCGCTCGATCGGATCAACCAAGCCGCGGTGCACTTCCTGCGCGACATCGCGGACGAGTTCGACGGGATTGAAGTAATCGTGAGCGGCAACATCGGCCCTCGGGGTGACGGTTACCAGCCCGCCGACCTCCTCAGCCCTGACGCCGCGGAGGCCTATCACCGTCCCCAGATCGAGTCCTTCGTCGCCGCGGGCGCCGACCGGGTGACGATGTTGACCGCCACGCACGCCGGCGAGCCGATCGGCGTCGTCAGGGCGGCGCTGGCTGCAGACGTGCCCGTCGTCATCGCCTTCACCGTGGAGACCGACGGACGGCTCCCCAGCGGTCAGGCGTTGCACGAGGCCATCGAGGAGGTCGACGCGGCGACCGGCCGAGCGGCGTTGCACTTCGGCATCAACTGTGCCCATCCCGACCACTTCGCGGCTGCGTTCGATGTTCAGTCGCCCGCGGTTGGTCGAATTGAGCTTCTCCGGGCGAACGCGTCAAGAGCGAGTCACGCCGAGCTCGACGAGGCCGAGGAACTCGATGACGGTGACCCCGTCGAACTTGGCGCCCTCTACGCCGAGCTCCTGCGCTCACACCCCCACCTGAAGGTTCTCGGAGGCTGCTGCGGGACAGACGTGCGCCATGTCGAAGCCATCGCACGGGCGTGCGTCAAAACGGCGTAGCACGACTCGGCGCTCGACGGCCGAGAGGCGACCCGGCCGGTCAGTCGAAGGTGAAAAGCGGCGGGAGGACGACCACGACCGCAGCCGCCCAAAGCGCGAAGACGGGCAAGTACGTGGTCTGCCAGCGCTCGAGCCGGTGGAAGGTGCTGTGCCCGGTCAGGAACCGGGTGGACAACCAGGCGCTGCCGGCCAGGTTCACGAGGAGCACGAGGTTGAGGCCGAGCGCGGCTGTCCGGTTCGCCGTGAACCCGAGGTCGCCGATGCGGGCGATCATCGCGCCGAGCACGACCACGTCGAGCACGAGGGCGCTGAGGACCGCGACCAGTTGGATGCGGTCCATCCAGCCCGGCGCCGTGGAGGGGTCGCGGGCGGACATCGTGTACAAGACCAGCCCCAGGACCACCAGCAGCAGGGCGTCGAAGACGCCCAGGAGCTCGCGATCGAAGGCGCCGCCAAACCCGGTCACGGAGTACGAGACCGCGGCGACGGCCAGCATCACCCCGAACAGCGGCGTGAAGAGCATGGTGAGCACCGGCGCCATGTTCTCCACCACGCGCTGCTTCGCCTCGACGAGCCAGGCGGCGACGATCACGGCGCCCGCCGCTCCCGAGGGCAACACCCAAACGACGACCCGCTCGGGGTCGATACCCGCCGGTTCGAGGATGAGCACGGTCAGCGCCACGAGCACCCCGCCCCCGAACGCGATCAGCGCGTAGTAGATGAACCACTCGCCCGTGAAACGCACGAAGTCCATACGCCGCTCGTGCGACCGCACGTCGCCGCCCATGTAGGCGTAGGCCACCAGGAACCACACCAGGACGGGCAGGTGAGCGGCGACGAGCACCTCGGTCGACGCGTTCTCACCGTACGGGTACAGGTTGATCACGACGGCGGCGATCGCGAACGGGACGGCCAGCGCCAGGGTCTGGCGCCGCGGGAGTCGCCGCCGGTGGGCGAAGTAGCCGGCGACGAACGGCAATACGAGCAGGCCCAGGTTGCGCGGCAACCACGTGAACTCCTTGCTCGGGAAGCCTGCGGCCAGGCGCGCGACCTGGATCGTGACGGCCGCCGCAACCGCGAACGCCAGCGCCTCGGGCCACCGCCGGTCGGGCCGTTGCTCCTCAGCGCCGCCGGAGAGCACGAGCTGGCGCCAGAGCCGGCCGCTGTGCTCGCGGGCGAACTCCCGGGACAGTTCGTCGAGCCTCCCCATCCGCTTCACCGCGATCAGAAAGGCCTCGTCGGCGGCGAGCCCGGCCGCGTCCAGGTCGGCGATCTGGTCGCGCAGGTGGGCCTCCAGCTCGTCCACGTCACGCCCGTCGACGGCGTGGCCCTGGGCAACGAAGGCCCGCCACTGCGCGATCTCAGACTCCAGCGGCTCCACGGGGGTCACGCCGTCCCGAGCGCGAACGGCAGCGGGTCGGCGCGCCCCCACGCGTCACCCAACGCCCTGGTCACCGTCACCCACTGCCGCTTGTGCTCCGCGAGCGCGGCGAGGCCCTCCTGGGTGATCGCGTAGTACGTGCGGCGGCGCCCCTCGGGTGGCGTCCGCCACCCATTGGTCACGTACCCGAGCCGGTGCAGGCGATGGAGCAGGGGGTAGAGCATCCCGTCGGTCCACTGGAGCTCGCCGCCCGAGAGCTCGCGAACACGTTTCAGGATGGCGTACCCGTAGCTCTCCCCCTCAGCCAGGATCGCCAGCACCAGCGGCGTCGCCGACGCCGCGACCAGGTCCTTCTCGATCTTCACTCCACCCCCGGATACGTCAGGCCACAATGCATAGAACTACAATGTATCGGATCGGGGCAGTCCAGGCGGGGCAGCTGCACGCTGAGCGGGATGGCCGTTTCTGGGTGGCGTGGACGCCAGCGAAGCGATCGGCCCAAAGGCGACCAGGTCAAGGATCTCGTGCTCGAAGTTCTTCCAGAAGGCTCGGGGAAGGCGAAGGCGGGCTACTCGACGTCAGGTCGGCTGCGCCCCGTGGGCGTCGCGCCAGGCGTCATGGATGGGGGGCGCGAGACGGCCGCGGTCCGACACGGCGAAGCCGTTGGCCCGCGCCCATGCCCGTAGCTCGGTCCGGATTGCGGACGATCACCAGCTCCATGCCGCCGATTCTGCCCCGCCATGGACGCCAGGTGGTCGAATCACCGCCACAAAACCCTCTTGTACGAACCCGAACGTGCCGAGACTCATAGCGGCAAGGAGACACGCTCGAAAGGGGGCAATGACCATGACCGCAGAAGACCGCCGGGAGGCTCGCAGGCTCGAGGGCCGGATGGTGCACTTGGCGCTGGCCAACGGCGTACGCATGGACGACGTCGCCCTCATCTCGTTCGGGCGCACCTCCGTGTGGGCGTTCGTCAACGGCGGCGACAAGTTCGTCCCCGTCGAGCACGTGATCGCCGTGTGGGAGAGCCAGCCCTACCGCTCCGCCGCCTGAGCCGGTTCGGGCGGGGCGCCCTGGCGGCGGCTAGGCGCAGCCGGCCGTGTCGTAGATCTCGAGGCGGGCCGCCGCGAAGTCGCTGGCGGCGTGGTCGATGGCGGGCTGGTTGGCCGCCAACGTCTCCTTGCTGTTCACCCCTTGGATGGTCTTGAGCACGTTGTTGTAGGCCGTCGTCAGCCTGTCGATCTTGAACGCCGACACCTTCTTGGCCGCCTCCTGGACGTTCTTGTACCCCTTGTCCAGATCAGCGCGGATCTGCGTGAGCTGGCTCGGGTTCCCGCCGCTCGCCGCCAGACCCGCCAGCTTGGTGACGGTGGCGTCGAGCTTGCCCATCTCGACGCAGAGCTTGTCTTCCTTGTCCTGCACGCTCGATCGGTCGCGACACCCCACCCCCAGCATCAGGAGCGCGACACACGCCAACGTTGCCCACTGCCTCGTCCGCATCGAGTCCCCCCTACGCGCGGCCCACCTGGTCGCCGCAAAGCTAGCTGTTCGCGGGGCGCCATGTAGGTACCTGTTGACCTATGCCGATCCCAGGTCTAGTGACGAGCCAGCAGATCGCGCCTCCGCAGTCAACGACCGCCGAAGCTCTTCGGGTCCTGCCGGCCCCGCCGGCGACGCAATAGCGTTGCGCCGATGGCCCCGCCCGACGGCGACAACGTCGACCTGGGAGCGTTGCTCGACCTCACCACGCCCTGGTGCCTCCACGTGCTGGCGACGTTGGGCGTCGCCGACCACATCGCCGCCGGCGTCACCGGCATCGACGAACTGGCGGCGGCCGCCGGGTGCGACGCCGGCGCCCTGCACAGCGTCCTCGCCCATGTCGTGGGCATGGGCGTGTTCCGGGAGCCCGAGCCGGGCCGCTTCGCGCTGAACCAGGCGGCCGAGGACCTGCGGTCGGCGGCGCCGTTCCTCAACCTGTACGGCATCGGCAGCCGGTTCGCGCTGGCGTGGGGCAGCCTGCTCGCGTACGTCCGCACCGGCCGGCCCGCGTACCACCAGGTGTTCGGGCGGCCGTTCTGGGACGACCTCGCCGCCCACCCCGCCATCGCGGCCGAGTTCGACGCCCTGATGGGGCCCGCCGGGCACGGCGTCCCCGACTACGACATCGACCTGGCCGGCGGGTGGGACGGCGTGCGGTCGGTGGTGGACGTCGGCGGCGGCACCGGATCGCTGCTCGCCGAACTGCTGCGCCGCCACCCCGACGTGCGGGGGACGTTGCTCGACCTTCCGGGCACGGTGGGGCGGGCCCGGCGGTCCTTCGAGCGGGTCGGGGTCGAGGACCGGGTCACCACCGTCGGCCAGAGCTTCTTTGACCCGCTGCCGTCTGGCGCCGACGTCTACGTGTTGAAGTCGGTGCTCAACGATTGGCCCGAGCGGGAAACCGTCGCCATCCTGCGCCGGTGCGCCGAGGCGGCGGCGCCGTCCGGCGGCCGGATCGTGGTGCTGGGCGGGGTGGCGCCCGACGACCAGCCCCCGCGCCTGACCATCGAGATGGTGCTGGTGGGCGGCAGGACGAACTCGCTCGCGGGCTTTCGTGAACTGGTCAGGACGGTGGGGTTGGAGGTCGTGGCCGCGGGCGTGCAGGCGTCGGGCCGGTACGTCGTGGAGTGCCGCTGCGCGCCGTAACCATCGTGGACGGCGCGGCCGTCGCTATCCGCGACCAGCCCGATCCGGCGCCGGGCACGGGCGACCTGCTGGTCCGGGTGCGGGCCGCGGGACTCAACTCGGCGGACCTCGCGCAGGTGGCGGGCCGCTACCCGCCCCCGCCCGGTTCGCCCGTCGACATTCCCGGGATCGAGCTGGCCGGCGAGGTCGTTGCGGTAGGGGCGGGCGCATTCCGGTTCGCGGCCGGAGACCGGGTGATGGCTGTGGTGGGCGGCGGCGCCCAGGCCGAGCTGGCGGTCGTGCCCGAAGGGCTGGCCATGCCCGTCCCGGCCGGTGTGCCCTGGGACCAGGCGGGCGGGTTCCCCGAAGCGTTCGCAACGGCCCACGACGCCCTGGTCACGCAGGCCGGCTTGGGGCTGGGCGAGCGGTTGCTGGTCCACGGCGCCGCCGGGGGCGTGGGGACGGCGGCCGTCCAACTGGGCGCCGCGTGCGGGGCGCGGGTGACGGCGACCGTGCGGCGGGCGGACTACCGGGACCGGGTGGCGGCCTTGGGCGCTCGGGTGACCGTCGTCGACCCCGCCGCCTTCGTCGGCGCCGGGCCGTACGACGTGGTGCTCGAACTGGTGGGCGCGCCGAACATGGAGGGCAACGTCGAGGCGCTGGCGATGGGCGGGCGGATCGCGGTGATCGGTGTCGGCGCGGGGAGCGTGGCCGCGATCGACCTCCGGGCCCTCATGGGCCGGCGGGGCCGGATCACCGCGTCGACGCTGCGCTCCCGGTCGCTGGAGGAGAAGGCGATGGTGGCCCGCCGGGTGGAAGCGGCGGTCGTGCCGCTGCTGGCCGCGGGCCGGGTGCACGTGCCGGTGGCGGCGACGTTCCCGCTGGAGGACGCGGCCGCCGCCGACGAGCGCTTCGCCGCGGGCGGGAAGTTCGGCAAAGTCGTCCTCGTCCTGTAGGTCGGCTCAGTCGGAGCCGACGGCCTTGGAGAACATGCGCAGCGACGCCAGTTGGGTGACGAGCAGGACCACCAGCGCGACGGCCACGGCCCGGGCCACGGGGCGGGCCGTGAGCGGGCCGATGGTCAGCGTCCGGGCCGCGTCGATCATGTAGGTGAACGGGTTCCACCGGGCCGCGGCCTGCACCCAACCCGGGAGCAGGGGCTTGGGGAAGAACTGCGTCGACATGAACTGCAGCGGCAGGAACAGCGGGGCCAGGGCGAGCGGCGCCTGGGCGTTGCGGGTGCCGAGGGCGACGACGAAGTACAGGCCGCCATAGGCGGCGGCCCACAGCGTGAGCAACCCGAACAGCAGCGCGATCCCGAGGACGCCCTCGTTGATGCCCGTGCCGAGGAGCCGGCCGACGATCAGCAGGGCGGCGCCGGCGGGCAGGACGCGCACGACGTCGAACAGCACCCGGCTGAGCAGGAGCGAGGCGGGCCGGGCGTCGAGCAGGCGGAGCCGGTCGAGAAACCCGGACTGGATGTCGACCACCAGGCTCGTGGCCGCGTAGCCGACGCCGGTCATGGCCGTCAGCATGATGATGGCCGGCGTCATCCACTCGGCGTAGTTCTTGGTGGGGAAGCCGGGCAGGTCGGTCACCCGGGCGAGGGTCTTGGCCACGAGCACCAGCACGGCCAGCGGGATCACGATGGGAAGGCCGTAAGCGAGGGTGGGGTTGCGGGCCCCCTCCCGCAGGTTGCGGACGACGAGGAGGCGAACTTGGGCGAATCCGCTCACGGGGCCGGCCGTCCCATGCCGCGGCGGACGGCGGCGAGGGCCATGTTGCTGCCCCCGCCCGGCGCCGCCTCGATGGCCGTGCCGGTCAGGTTGACGAAGACGTCCTCGAGGGTGGGCGGGCGCACCTCCAGGCGCACGATCTGGATGCCGGCCGAGATGAGCCCCGCGACCGTGGCGGGGACGCCGGCCTCTCCCCCGGCGACGGTCAGCGTGATCCACCCGTCGTCGTCGACCTTCAGCTCGTCGGGGGCGAAGGCGTAACGCATCCGTTCGACGCCGCCGGTCGAGACCCGGAGCCGGATGGCCGTCGTCCCGAGCCGGGCCTTGAGCTCGTCCTGGGGGCCGATGGCGGCGATGCGGCCGTCATGCACGACCGCCACCCGGTCCGACAGCTCGTCGGCCTCGGCCAGGTACTGGGTGGTCAGGAACACCGCCGAGCCCTCGTTGCGAAGGTCACGGATGAGCGTCCACAGGGCCCGCCGGCCCTGGGGGTCGAGGCCGGTGGTGGGCTCGTCGAGGAACAGCACCGTGGGGCGGCGGACCATGGCCATGGCCACGTCGAGGCGGCGGCGCATCCCGCCCGAGTAGGTCGCCGCCACCCGGTCGGCGGCGGCGGTCAAGCCGAACGTCTGGAGCAGCTCACCGGCCCGGGCCCTGGCGTCGGCCTTGGTGCGGCCCGCCAGGCGGCCGGCCAGGGTCAGGTGCTCGCGGCCGGTCATCAGCTCGTCGAGGGCCGCCTCCTGAAGGGCTGCGCCGAGCGCCCGCCGCACCTCGCGCGGCTGGGTGCGAACGTCGAAACCCGCCACCCGCGCCCCGCCCGCGGTCGGGCGGATGAGGGTGGTGAGGATGCGCACCGTGGTCGACTTGCCCGCGCCGTTGCGGCCGAGGTACCCGAACACCTCCCCGGGCTGGACGTCAAAGGTGACGCCTTTGAGCGCTTCCACCCCGTTGGCCCCGTACCGCTTGGTCAGCCCTTCGACCTCGATGGCGGCGGCGGGCACGCCTGCACCCTGTCACACCGGCCGCCGTCGCCGGTGAGGGGTGAGTGAAAATGGCTGCTATACAGCCATTTCCACTCACTCGGACGGTTCAGACGGCGCTGATGGACCGCTCGCTGCCGTCGTCGAGGGTGAAGACGTAGGCGGGGATGAAACGTTCGGCGGCGAAGTCCAGCCCCATCCGAACGCCGGTGACGACGAGGGGCCCGCAGCCAGTCTCGATGCACCCGCCGAAGCTGATCCCACCCAACGGCGCTGCGCCGAGGCGGCTGAGCCCTTTCTCGACGCCCGCAAGCCGAACCAGTGGCCCGGGTTCGCCAGGCCGGTCGAGGAAGCCGTCGGCCATCCGCACCGAGCCGTCGGGCTGGACGTAGGCCGTAAAGCCCCATCGCACGGCCACGTCGCCCGCCAGCCAGGAGAACTCCGCCCACCACTCGGCGAGCGACATGGTGAGATGCGGAATGGCGACGTTGCCCACCACCGTGGCAATGCGACGGGCCGCCTCCGCCGCCACCGGCGCGGCGTCGAAGGGTGGGTGATCGGGGGCGTCGCGCACCTCGACGGTCGGAACGGGCACCATCGGGCGGACGTCGGGCGGGCGGCACCGGCCAACCGGGCACGGGTCCATGACGAAGCGCCATCCGGCCACGCCGTTCGCGGGCGACACCCGCAGGACGGTGTTCCCACCGTTGATGGTGAAGCCGTCGGCGGCGGCCACGACCGTGCCGCCGACGCCGAGGGCGTTCGCCAGCGTTTGCACCACGGCCGCGTCGGGCGCCACGGCGCTCCAGAAGGGCGCTTCGGCCGGCATGGGCGGCAGCGGTTTGGGGACGCGGACCTCCCGGCCCCCGGTGGGCGCAGGGATCACGACGGTGGTCGACGGTAGCGGCGCGGCGACGGCCACAGTTGTCCTCCCGGGGCCGTCCGGGCTGCGGAGGGTGACGGCGCCGACCACGAGGGCGGCGACGCTGAGGCCGGCCAGCCAGCCTCCGCGCCGGCGCTGGCGGCGGCGGGCGCCGTCGGCCACGACCCGGGTGAACAGCTCGTCAGTCGACAGCAAGGCGTGCTCGCAGGGAGATCAGCCCGCGGTGGAGGTGGGTCTTGACCGAGCCGGCCGACACCCCGAGGGTCGCCGCCACCTCCGCCTCGCTCAGGTCGGTCAGGTAGCGCAGAGTGACGACCTCGCGCTGGCGGCGGGGCAGGCGCGCCAGCGCTGGCGGATACGGGCAACCCGGCTGTTCCAGTCGGAGGCGCCGGCAATGGCCTCAATCGTGTCCGCCGACGCTGTCACGACGGACGAGGTTACCGGCCCTTGACGATCCTCTCCGGCAGCACGGTCGTGTCGCGCGCGTCGATCTCCGAGATCAGCCAGCGCCTGGCCCAGGAGGTTGAGGCAGTCGTCGACAACCAGGGCGCCGAGGTCGGTCTTGAACGTCGCCGACGCCTGGATGCTCTCGAGAATCGACCCCATCTCCGCGGAACGACGGTGGCGCCCGGCTTGGACAGGGGGATCATGCCCGGCAGCGGGGGCGCTTGCGATCGCCGTTCGGGGCGGAACATACGTTCGAGCGTAGCGCGGCCACGCGACATCTAGGTACTTTTCACGCCGACCGGGCGTGCCGCGCTCGACGTGGGGGGCGGGGTGGGGCATCGTGATGAGTCGTGAACGGCCCGTCGCCCACCCGGCCCGATCTCGCGGCCAAGGAGGTAGACACCCTGTTGGCGGACGTGGCGGCTGCGCTGTTCACCCTCGACAGCTCCGGCGACCTGCTGTTCGTGCGGACCCAGGCGGACGCCGGCAACGCCGCAGCCAAGGCCGCGATCGACGCCGTGGCCGGCGCCTGGGAGCGCTACCCGCTGGCCAAGGCGGCGGTGGACGACCTCACCGCCGGCCTGGCCGCCCACGACCATGACGCGGTGAGCCGGGCCCTCGGCCCGGCCGCGGTCACGGCCGCGGACGGGACGACCCACGGGCTCGCGCCCTTCCTCCACGGGTTGCAGCGGGACATCGAGAAGGTGGGGGCGGACGTCGCCCGCATGGCCGAGACGGCCCGGCGGGCCGTCTCCCAGCTCGACGCGGCCCGCACGAAGGCGGAGGAGCTGCGGGTGCGCGCCGCCGCGGTCGGCGCGGGGGACGACCCCGAGCTGCACGCGCTCGACGCCGCCCTCGAAGCTGCCACGTCGGCCATCGCCGCCGACCCGACCACCCCGCCCGACCTGGCCCGGGTGCAAACAGCCGCCGCGGCCGTCCGCAAGCGGGTCGAGGGCCTGGAGGGGGCCCGCACCGGCATGCCCGCGGAGCTGGCCGCGGCCGCGGCCCAGCTCGACGAGATCGACCGGCTAGTGGCGAGCGGGGCCGACGCCCTGGAGGTGGCGCGCGTCAAGATCGCCGCGCCCGCCGGGCTCCTGAACCCCCTCGGCGCCGGCGGTCGGCCCCTGCGGCCGTGGCTCGAGCAAATCCGCCAGCAGGTCGACGCCGGCGCCTGGGACGCGGCCGCCAGCGCCCTCGCCCAGTGGAAGCGCGAGGCCCAGGCCCGGCTGGCCGAGGCGACGCGGGTGGCGCAAGCCAACGCCGCCCCGGTGGCGCGCCGCAACGAGCTGCGCGGCCTGCTCGACGCGTACCGGGCCAAGGGACTGGCGTTCGGGCGCGACGAGGACGGGCGGCTCGAACGCATGCACGCCGCGGCCAAGCTGGCCCTGTACACCGCCCCGTGCGCCCTCGA
>JAHFUQ010000193.1 GCA_023265045.1 Acidimicrobiia bacterium | reverse complement strand
GAGCGGGAGGACGTGAAGCTCGTCTTCGTGCACCGGGCCGTCGGCGGCATCACCGAGAACGACGTGCAGCTGGCGTCGGCCTCCAACTCCACCATCATCGGCTTCAACGTCCGGCCCGAGGGCAAGGCGCGGGAGCTGGCGGAGCACGCCGACGTCGACATCCGCACCTACCAGATCATCTACAACCTCATCGAGGAGATCGAGAAGGCCATGCTGGGCCTCCTCAAGCCCGAGTTCGAAGAGGTCGTCACCGGCGACGCCGAGGTGCGCGAGATCTTCAAGGTGCCGAAGGTCGGCTCCATCGCCGGGTGCTACGTCCTCAACGGGGTCATCACCCGAGGGTCGAAGGTGCGGTTCCTCCGCGAGGGCGTGGTCATCTGGACGGGCGCCATCCAGTCCCTCAAGCGGTTCAAGGACGACGCCCGCGAGGTGGCCGCCGGCTTCGAGTGCGGCATCGGCCTCACCGACTTCCAGGACCTCCGCCGCGGCGACGTCATCGAAACGTACGAGGAGCGGGAGATCCCGAGAACCTAGGGTCGGCCCATGCACGTGGGGGTCGTCCTGGTCGAGTTCCAAATCCCGCAGAGCCGGTCGCTGAAGGAAAAGCGCGCCGTCGTGCGGCCCATGGTCGAAGGCCTCCGCCACCGGTTCCAGCTATCGGTGGCGGAGGTCGGATACCAGGACAAATGGCAGCGCGCCCTGGTCGGCTTCGCCGTCGTCTCCGAGACGTACGCCCACGCCGAGGAAGTCGTCGGCGCCGCCGAGCGTTGGATTTGGAGTAAGACAGAGATCGAGATCTCAACCTTCCGGGTCGAGTGGTCGACCTACGAGGGGGAGGCATGACGAGATGGCTGCGCAGCGGGGGTACTCCCGCCTAGACCGGGTGAACGAGGCGCTCCGCGAGGTGCTCGCCGACGAGCTCGAGCGGGTCGACGACGAACGCCTCGAGCTGGTCACCGTCACCGGGGTCCACGCCGACCGCGATTTTCGCCGCGCGACGGTCTGGTTCGATACGCTCGGCCCCCGGGAGGAGGTCGCGGGGGCCTTGGCGCAGCATCGTGTGCGGTTGCAAGCCGCGGTAGGGCGCCAGCTCCGCCTCAAGCACACCCCCGAACTCACTTTTGATCCCGATCCGGCTATAGCCGTTGGGACTAGAGTGGAGGAGATTCTCCGTGGGCTGCACAACCCCGACCCCGAGGCCGGGCCGCAGCCCGATTCCGATGTTGCGAAGGAAGAAACATGAGCGAACTTGAGCGCGCAGCCGAGGCCATCGCCTTGGCGCCGGCGCTGGCGCTCGCCTGCCATCAGACACCCGATGGCGACGCGCTGGGGTCCATGCTGGGATTGGCCATCTTGGCCGCCGAGCAGGGCAAGGAGGTGGTCGCTTCCTGGCCCGACCCCTTCCTCGTGGCCCCGCACTACACGTTCCTGCCCGGCCTCGAGCTGGCTTCCAAGCCGATGGACTACCCGCGCGCCCCCGACGTGATGGTGACCTTCGACTGTGGGTCGATCGCCCGGCTCGGTGAGCTGGCGCAGGCCGCCCGAAGCGCTCGCGAGCTGGTCGTCATCGACCACCATGTCTCCAACGACGGCTACGGCACGATCAACGTCATCGACCCCGACGCGGCCGCCTCCGCCGTCGTGGTGCGCCGCCTGCTGGAGCTGCTCGACTGGCCCCTCAATCGCGACGCGGCCGAGTGCCTCTACACCGGCCTGGTGTGCGACACCGGCCGGTTCCAGTACGACAACACCACGCCCGAGGTGTTCCACCTGGCCGAGGAGCTGTCGTCGTTCGGGCTCCCGATCGCGGAGATCACGCGCCAGCTGTTCGAGCAGCACCGGCTCGCCTACATGAAGCTGGCGGCCGCCGCCATCGAGCGGGCCGAGTACGACCCCGACCGCCGGTTCGTCGCCACCTGGGTCACCGCCGAGGACTTCCGCCGCTACGGGGTCGAGATCGAGGAGACCGAGGGCCTCATCGACCTGATCCGGCGTACGTCGGAGGCCGACGTCTCCTGCGTGGTCAAAGAGACGCCCGAGGGCGTCCGGGTGTCGCTGCGGGCCGTATCGGACTTCGACGTCAGCCTGGTGGCGGTCGGCTTCGGGGGCGGCGGCCACCGCAGGGCGGCCGGGTTCACGTCGGAGCGTCCCGTGGGCGAGGTGCTGGCCATGATCCGCGAGCGCCTGCCGGTGGTCACCTGCCCGTAGGGATGGGGTCGGAACGTGACCTTTCCAGCGCCGTGAGGCCTTCCTCGTCGGCGGCCACCCACGCGCCGAAGGCGCCCCCTTGGCTGCCCCTTGAGAGAATGGCGAAGGCGGCCCTTGCGGCCGCCGGAGCACGATCCGCGGGGGGCGGCCGGGAGGGGGGCCTGCCTCCCTCCCGTTGGTAGACGGCCTGGTCGTCGTCGACAAGCCGGCGGGCATGACGTCCCACGACGTGGTGGCGCGCTGCCGGCGCATCTTCGGCCAGAAGCGCGTCGGCCACGCCGGCACGCTCGACCCGGACGCCACCGGGGTCCTGCTGGTCGGGCTGGGCCAGGCCACCCGGCTGATGCGGTTCCTCACCGGCCTGCCCAAGTCCTACGCGGGCGAGGTCGTGCTCGGCCGGGCCACGTCCACCCTCGACGCCGCCGGCGAGGTGGTGGGGGAGTGGGACATGTCCGGGGTGACCCTGGGCGATGTCCAGGCCGCGGTCGCCGCGTCGTTCGTGGGGGAGATCGCCCAGGTGCCGCCCATGGTGTCGGCGGTCAAGGTGGGCGGGAAGCGGCTGCACGAGCTCGCTCGGGCCGGGATCGAGGTCGAACGGGCCGCCCGGCCCGTGACGGTGCACCGCTTCGACGTGGTCGCGACGCCCGACCCCCTGGTGTTCGCGGTCGAGGTGGACTGCTCGTCGGGCACCTACATCCGTTCGCTGGCGGCCGACCTGGGGACGGCGTTGGGCGGCGGCGCCCACCTCCGCGCCCTGCGGCGGGTGGCCGTCGGCCCCTTCACCCAGCCCGTCGCGCTCGGCGCGGTGGGCCCGGCCGACGTGCTGCCGCCCGTCGACGCGCTGCCCGGCTTCGCCCGTGTGGTCGCCGACGCCGACCTGGTGGTCGCCGTCGGTCACGGGAAGGTCCTGCCCCGTTTCAGCGGCGACGGCCCGTGGGCGGTGGTCGACGGCGCCGGCACGCTGCTGGCCGTCTACGAGGCCCACCAGGGCGACACCGCCAAGCCCGCGCTGGTGCTGGCCTAGCCTTTCGCGCCGATGGGGAGCGCGGTCACGATCGGGGCGTACGACGGCGTCCACCTGGGCCACCAGGCGGTGCTGGCCGAGCTGCGGCGGCTGGCGCGCGCTCGGGGCCTGACCACCGCGGTCGTCACCTTCGACCGCCACCCCGCCACGGTCGTGCGTCCCGAGTCGGCCCCGAAGTTGCTCACCGACCTCGACCAGAAGCTTGAGGCGCTGCAGGCCACGGGCGACGTCGACGAGGTCGTCGTCATCCCCTTCGACCACGCCCGGTCCCAGGAGGAGCCCGAGCAGTTCGTCCAGGAGGTGCTCGTCGACCGCCTGGCGGCCCGCCTGGTGGTGGTGGGGGAGGACTTCC
Organism: Acidimicrobiia bacterium; assembly: GCA_023265045.1. Lineage (GTDB taxonomy): Bacteria > Actinomycetota > Acidimicrobiia > Acidimicrobiales > AC-14 > JAHFUQ01. The sequence goes on along the minus strand of JAHFUQ010000193.1, from coordinate 1,889 downwards.
ACTTCGGACGGGCCCGGCGGGGCAACGTCGAGCTGCTGCGCTCGATGGGCGGGTTCGACGTGGTCGGGCTGGCACTGGTCCGGGCCGGCGCGAGCGTGGTGTCCTCGACCGCCGTCCGCGTGGCGGTGGCCGCAGGCGAGGTCGAGCAGGCGGCGGCGCTGTTGGGGCGGCCGTTCGAGGTACGGGGGACCGTCGTCGCGGGCGACCGGCGGGGCCGCGAGCTGGGCTTCCCCACCGCCAACCTGTCGATGCCGGCCGACATCCTCCAGCCGGGGGTGGGCATCTATGCGGGCTGGTACGAGCGGCCTGACCGCTCAGCGCACCCGGCCGCCATCTCGGTCGGCCGCCGCCCTATGTTCGTGGACGGCGCCGTCGCCCCGATCGTCGAGGCTCACCTGCTGGACTTCGACGGCGACCTCTACGGCGAGCACGCCCGCGTGCGCTTCACCGCCCGGCTGCGCGACGAGGAGCGCTTCGAGTCGGTGGACGCCCTCGTCGCCCAGATGGGCCGCGACGTGGAGGACGCCCGCGGCGCGGTGTTAGGCGGCCCCGAGAACTAAGGCCCGGGTGCCGAGTCCGCGGCGCGATGTTAGGCACCGCCCGAAGGGCGTGTGCCGTCGCCTGCGTGGCCAGAACGCCGTGGCGGCCCGCGCCGCCCTCGGCGGCATTAGGCCGGGGCCGTGAGCCCTTCGCCCGCCCGGGTGGCTTGCACCGGAACCTCGCCCGGCACCTTGGGCACGGGCAGCTCCACGGTGACGGTGCCGTGTTGCTCTTCCCAGGCCACGACGTTGGTGACGGCGGCGTACACCACCAGGCGGCCGAAGAACAGCAGCCAGGCCAGCATGGCGAAGATGACCGCGAAGGACCCGTACAGGGCCGACGCCGACGCCACCAAGCGGGGCACGTAGATGCCGCCGATGGCCTTGAGCACGCCCAGGCCGGCCGCCCCCACGATCGCTCCGGGCAGGTACGACCGCCAGTGCAGGTCCCGGTGGGTGAGGATCCGGAACGTCCACAGCCAGGCGCCGGTGTCCAGCCCGAGGCCGAGCAGGATGCCGACGGGGGCGAGGTACCCCGGCAGGACGTTGGCCGCCGCCGTCACGGCGAACGAACCGGCGAACAGGATGCCGGCGCCGGCGAGCCATAGGAGCCCGGTCAGCTTGTCCTTCCACCCGTCGCCCTTCACCTGCCAGGCGGTGTTGAGGGCGTACTGGACGGCGGCGACCAGCCCGAGCCCCGACCACAGCAGGCCGGCGACGCCCAGCGCCGACGCCACCTGCCGGCTCTTCTCGGTCTGGGCGATGAGATCGGTGACGAACTGGGCGGCGTCGCCCGTCAGGCCGAGCCGGGCGATGATGTCGCCCGCCAGGTCCAGCCGGCCGTGGGACAGGAAGCCCAGGGCGGCGAAGGCGACCAGCAGCAAGGGGAACAGGGAGAGGAAGCCGGCGAGGGTCACCGCGGCAGCCAGGTAGTTGCCGTTCAGCTCGCTGTACCGGTTCTGGATGCGCATGACCCGCCCGAACCACGGCCACCGCCGGCACAGCCGTTGCATCCTCTGCTTCACTGTTGGCGGGAATACCCACTTTGGCTGGTGGCCACCCCTACGCTGCGGTTGGTGAGGGGTCCGACCCACGTTGGCATCGTCATGGACGGCAACGGTCGCTGGGCCCAGGCGCGCGGCCTGCCCCGCATCGAGGGCCACGCCGCCGGCGAGGAGTCCCTGTTCGACGCCGTCGAGGGGGCCCTTGAGCTCGGGATCGAGTGGCTGACGGTCTACGCCTTCTCCACCGAGAACTGGAAGCGTCCGGCCGACGAGGTCCGCTTCCTCATGCAGTTCAACGAAGGGATCCTGGTGCGGCGGCGCGACGAGCTGAACGAGCGCGACGTCC
>JAHFUQ010000058.1 GCA_023265045.1 Acidimicrobiia bacterium | reverse complement strand
CGACGCCTACTTCCGCCAGATGGGCAACCCCGACTACTACCTGGCCAAGCCCCTCACCAACGTGGACGAGGCCCCCGACTTCCTCGTCTGCTTCGGCCTTTTGCTGGCGGGGTTGCGGCCGCTCCCGGGCATGGTGGTGCTCGACTTTGGGGCGGGGACGTGCTGGACGAGCCGGTGGCTCAGCCAGTTGGGTTGTGCCGTGATCGCGCTCGACGTGTCGGCGACGGCCCTGGAGCTGGGCCGGACCTTGTACGAGCGGTTGCCGCTGGTGGGGGACCAGCCGGCCCCCCGGTTCACCGTGTTCGACGGCCGCCGGATCGACCTGCCCGACGCCAGCGTCGACCGGATCTGCTGCTTCGACTCGTTCCACCACGTCCCCAACCAGGCCGAGGTGCTGGCGGAGATGGCGCGGGTCCTGCGCGAGGGTGGGGTGGCGGGGTTCTCCGAGCCGGGGCCGCACCACTCGGCCACCGCCCAGTCCCAGTTCGAGATGAGGAATTACACCGTGATCGAGAACGACATCGTGATGGACGAGGTGTGGTCGTCGGCGCGCGCCGCCGGATTCACGAGCCTCGACCTCTCGGTGTTCAGCGCCGAGCCCTACCGGGTCGACGCGCCAGGGTACGACGCGTTCCTGGCCGGCGGGGCCCGCTCGGTCGACGCGTACGCGGCCCACGTGCGCACCTTCGCCCTGGGGCGGCGCAACTTCTTCCTCACCAAGGGCGAGGTGGCGGCCGCCGACAGCCGCGACCGGCGGGGGCTGGCCGGGGAGCTGGACCTGCGCGACGGGATGGTCACCGCCCGCAACACCGGCCTGAACGCGTGGCTCACCGACGCGGGCGTCGACGTCGGTCGGGTGCAGGTCGGCGTCCACCTGTACGACGGGGCGCGCAGGCTCGTCGACCGGGACTTCGCCCGCATCCCGCTGCCCCCGGGCGGGGTCCGCGCCGGTGAATCGGTCACCGTCGCGTTCCGGCTGGGGGGACTGCCTGCCGGGCGCCACCACCTCGAGTTCGACCTCGTGTCCGAGCACGTGTGCTGGTTCGAGATCAACGGCTGCCGGCCGGTCTCGTTCGAGGTCGAAGGGGCGGGCGCCAGTGCGCCGGAAGCGCTGTGATTTGCCCGTTTCCGCCGCCGATCACAGCGCTTCGGCTGCACCAACTCGTGGCGGCGACGAGATGAGCCGCATCTTGATGGTGACGCCGTACCCGCCGGCGCGCGACGGGATCGCCGCCTACGCCGTCCAGGCCGTGGCCCGCCTCCGCGCCGAAGGGCACGACGTCGAGGTGCTGTCGCCGGGGCCGTCCGCCGCCCACCACCACCTGGACCTCATCGGCCCACGGGGCCCGCTGGCGCTGGCCAAGCGGGTGCGGGCGTACGACAAGGTGATCCTCCAGTTCCACCCCGACCTGTTCTACCCGCAACCGTTTGCCGACCGGCCATGGGCGGCGACGAGCTACGGCCTGGCGGCGGTGTTCCGGCTCGCCCGGGACATCGACATCGTGGTGCACGAGACCGACTACGCCCGGGGTCGGATGGAGGGGATGCTGGCCCGGGCGGTGCGGTTGATGTGGGGGGCGGCGCCGTCGATCGTCGTCCACACCGAAGCGGAGCGCCAGTCGTTCCACGAGGCGTTCGGGGTGCCGCTGGAGCGCATCCGGGTGGCCGAGCACGGCGCCCATTTCCTTCGTCGCACGTCGGTCGACCGGGCCGAGGCCAGGGCCGCGCTGGGGATCCCGGCGGAGGACTTCATGTTCCTCGCCATCGGCTTCATCCAGCCCCACAAGGGGTTCGACCGGGCCATCCGGGCGTTCGGGCGGCTGCACGGTGGTGACGGCGCCGCCGCCCGCGCCCGCCTCGACGTCGTCGGGTCGGTGCGGGTGGACGAGCCCGCGTTCCTCCAGCACCTCGAGGAGCTGAAGGCGCTGGCCGAGCGCGCGCCGGGCGCGAGGGTGCACTCCGGCTACGTGAGCGACGAGGCCTTCGACCGCTGGTTGGTCGCCTCCAACGTGGTCGTGCTGCCGTACCGGCACATCTGGTCGTCGGGCGTGACCGAGCGCGCCGCCCTCTACCACCGGCCCGTGATCATGACCAAGGTGGGCGGGTTGCCGGGCCAGGCGCGGCCCGACACCGTGTTGGTCGAGGACGACGACGAGCTGGCCGAGGCCATGGCCGCCGCCGCCGGGCTGGAGGCGCCGCCCCACCCGGCGTGGCGCATGCCCGCGCCCGTCGACCGCGAAACGGTGATGGCCGAGGTGCGGGAGCGGGCCGCCCGGGACCGGCTAACGGCTGACGGCGCCCTGGCGGGTCGCCGCCGCGCCAGCCTCCCGTTGCGCAAGGTCCCGCCCTTGGCGGCGGCGGCCCCCACGTCATCCCGCCCCGGCGCCGGCCTCCTCAAACGGGCCCAGCGCCGCCTCACCGCGTGGCAGCTCGATCCCCTGATCACCCAGGTCAACCGGTTGCGCGACGCCGCCATCGAGACCGCCGACCGGCTGGAGCAGCCTCCCTCCTGAGCCCGCGGCCCGCGGCGCCTACTGCCAGATCTGGTAGGCCCGGTTGTCGGTGCCGCGGACGAAGACGTCGAAGCGGTTGGCGCCGCGCGACGTCACGCCGGGGGCGTCCGGCGTGTTGGTGTCGGCCGCCGCCATGCGGACCCACAGGTTCCATGCGCCGGTGAACGTGGCCCCGTAGACGCCGCCGTCGGTGCCCCGCACGAACACCAACAGGTTGCCCGAGCCCCAAGACGAGGCGTCGGGGTTGGACGCCAGTGTCCCGGCGTTGCCGAGGGGCTGGCCCCAGGCGCTCCACTGCACGCCGTCCCACGTCCGCCGCCACAGCCGGTCGTCGGCGCCCCGCACGAGCAGGTCGGCGCGCACGGAGTCCCACGAGGCGGCCGTCGGGTCGCCGGTGATGCCCGGCGCGGGCCGGCCCAGGCCCACCCACACCGTGCTCCACTGGGACCCGTCCCAGAACCGCTGGTAGATCTGGTTGTCGGTCCCCGTTACCCAGATGTCCAAGCGGCCCGGTCCCCGTGTGGAGGCGGACGGCGCCCCCGCCAGGGTCCCGTCGTCGCCGAGCGGTTTGAACCAGCCCGACCACGTGGCGCCGCCGTCGACCGAGAACGTCTGCCACAGCCTGCTGTCGAGGTTGCCGCGCGCGAACACGTCCAGCCGGCCCGGCGCCCACGACACGATCGTCGGGTCGCCGGTGGCCCCGGCCGGCGGCGCGCCCAGGCTGCGCCACCCGGCCCACGACGACCCGTTCCAGAACGTCCAGGTGAAGCCGTCTGGCGCGCGGGTGACGACGTCCACCCGATCCGACCCACGCACCGCGGCGGTGTCGGGGCGCGAGGCGGCGACCTGCTCGGAGCGGATGGCGGCCGGCCCCGCGCCCGGTCCTCTCGGCGGGGTGACGACCGCGAACCAGTCCGAGCGCAGGCCGAGGGCGGACTGGAAGCCCGTGCCGGTCACGGTGGCGCTGTTCGCCGACCCCTGCAGCACCATCTCGACGACCCGGCCGCCCTGGTCGCCGAGGCCGTTGCGCCTGGTCACGACGATGTTGTTGAGCACGCCGATCTGGGGGAAGGCGGCCTGCACCTGGCCGACGGGAACCGACGCGTGCCAGTTGTGGAACGGGTTGAGCGAGATCGAGTCGCCCTCGTCGACCGCTGCGGGGAACGTCCCCGCGACGGTGTAGCCGCCGGTCGACGACGAGTACTCGGTGCGGGCCACTGCCCCGTTCAGGGTGCGGACCTCGCCGTAGGTTGTGCCGACGGCCGTGTCGGAACGCCCGTCCTCCAGGTCGAAGAACGAGCTGCCGTTGTCGAGCGCCCGCCCCCCGTACACCTGGCACTCGGTGGTGTCGCACGTCTTGGCGTAGGGCGCCAGGTTCCCCGCCTGGGCGTAGGAGCGGGCGGCCACGGCCTGGGCCTTGAGGGCGTTGAGCCCGGCCCCGCCGCCGAGGTCGGCCCACGACGCGGGGGACTCACGGGGCACCACGCCGCGCAGGTAGTTCTGCATGTCGACCGCGTTGACGGTGCGCTGGGTGGCGTCGAGGCCCTCGACGGCGCGGATGTCGCCCCGGTACCAGCGCCGGTTCCCGTCCGGCTGGCACACCTGGAGCATCTCCTGGCGGTCGTCGTTGCGGGTCGTGGGCTGGAAGGTCACCGGACCCGGCAGGCCGTCGTGGATCTTCGTCCACGGCCCTGCGCAGCTCGGCGCGCTGTCGACCTGGAACTGGTTGACGCCGACTCGGCGGGCCCGCAGGGCGTTGAAGGTCCCGACGCCGGCGTTGGTGGTCATGTGGCCGCGTTCCTGCTGGACGGTGGTGAAGGCCTGGTCGTTGGCCCGCAGGATGATCGTCATGTCGGGGTTGGCGATGTCGCCGACGGCCGTGTTGCCGTAGAAGTGCTCCAGGATCTGGCGGTAGCCCCACCCCGAGTTGACCGCGTACCCGAGCGCCCCGTACTGGCCCATGCCCCGCCCGTGGCCGAAGCCGTGGCCGTCGAGCTCGACGTTGGCGGTGGGGTAGGCGGCGGCGGGCGGGGGACCGAGCGCGACCGTTGCGACCACGCTGGCCATCAGGAGCGAGGAAGCTAGGAATGCCCGCGTGGGGCCTCGGAGCCTGCTTCGGGGGGCGAGCACCTCCCCCCAGGGTGGTCGATGAAGGTGGGGCGGAGCAAGTACCCCAATCCGGGGCGGTTCGCTACTCGTTACTCGACTTCAATGAAGATGCACTCGCCCGGGCACTCCTCGGCGGCCTCGATGGTGGCCTCCTCGAGGTTGGCGGGCACCTTGGCGAGGCCGTCGACGCCGCCCGGGTCGCTGAAGGTCTTGCCGTTCTCGCGCACGTACGCCAGCCCGTCGTCGAGCAAGGTGAAGACGTCGGGCGCGATCTCTTCACAGATCCCGTCGCCGGTGCACAGATCCTGGTCGATCCAGACCTTCATGCCCATGAGTGCTCGCCTCGCGTCGTTTCGTGAAAATCGCCGGTGGAGTTCCTGCAGGAACAATTTACCCGGATTCGGCCGGGAAAACCAATCGATCCGCTGCCGGAGGCGGCCTTGACCGGTTGGACCGGAGAAACGGTCGCCGAAGGCGACACGGCGCCGTACCGATCCAGCCCCGTAACGGTCGTAGTTTCCCAAAGGGGCCGGTGTATGGTGGCCTTGAGGTGATGTTGCGATGTACCTGGTGAAGGCGTGAGCGAGACCTCATGAGCCCGACCTCCGCGTCAGAATACGAGCGGCGGCTCACGGCGTACGAGCAGCAGGTCAGCGTCATGCTCGAGCAGGTGAAGTCGCTCGAGGAAGAGGTCGTCACCCTGCGGCGCAAGCTGCAGGACGCCCCCAAGCGCGTGCGTACCCTCGAGGAGCGCCTGCTCGAGACCAAGGGCCAGCTGGCCCAGGCCGTCGCCCAGAATGAGAAGCTCACCTACACCCTGCGCGAGGCGCGCGACCACATCGCCGAGCTGCGCGAGGAGGTCGAGAAGCTCACCCAGCCGCCCTCGGCCTACGGCACCCTGCTGGGCCGCAACGACGACGGCACCGTCGACGTCTTCTCGGGCGGGCGCAAGATGCGCGTCGCTCTGCACCCCGCCATCGAGGCCGACGAGCTGGCCCGGGGCCAGGAGGTCGTGCTCAACGAGTCCCTGAACGTGGTGCTGACGCGCCGCAGCGAGATCTCCGGCGAGGTCACCACCCTCAAGGAGCTCCTCGACGACGGCCTGCGGGCGCTCGTCGTCGGCCGCGCCGACGAGGAGCGGGTCGTCGAGCTGGCCGAGCACCTCATCGGCCAGAAGCTGCGCGCCGGCGACACGCTGCTGATGGACCCCCGCTCCGGGCTGCTGTTGGAGAAGCTGCCCCGCCCCGAGGTGGAGGAGCTGATCCTCGAAGAGGTGCCCGACGTCACCTACGAGGACGTGGGCGGCCTCGACTCCCAGATCGAGCAGATCACCGACGCGGTCGAGCTGCCCTTCCTGCACCAGGAGCTGTTCGCCGAGCACAAGCTGCCGGCGCCCAAGGGCATCCTGCTGTACGGCCCTCCGGGCTGCGGCAAAACCCTCATTGCCAAGGCGGTCGCCAACTCGCTGGCCAAGAAGGTGTCCGAAGTCACGGGCGACAAGTCGGCCCGCAGCTACTTCCTCAACATCAAGGGCCCCGAGCTGCTGAACAAGTACGTGGGCGAGACCGAGCGCCAGATCCGCCTCGTGTTCCAGCGGGCCCGGGAGAAGTCTGAGGAAGGCGTGCCCGTCATCGTGTTCTTCGACGAGATGGACTCGTTGTTCCGCACCCGCGGCACGGGCATCTCCTCCGACATGGAGGCGACGATCGTCCCGCAGTTGCTGGCCGAGATCGACGGCGTGGAGACGCTCAAGAACGTCATCGTCATCGGCGCCTCCAACCGCGAGGACCTGATCGACCCCGCCATCCTGCGCCCCGGCCGGCTCGACGTGAAGATCAAGATCGAGCGGCCCAACGAGGTCGCGGCCCAGCAGATCTTCGGCCGCTACCTCACCGCCGACCTGCCGCTGGAGGAGTCCGAGGTGGCGTCGCTGGGCGGCGGCGACCGCCAGCGTACGGTCGAGAACATGATCGAGCGGACGGTGGCGACCATGTACGACGGCGGCCCCGACAACCGCTTCCTCGAGGTCACGTACCAGAACGGGGACAAGGAGGTCCTGTTCTACAAGGACTTCTCCTCCGGGGCCATGATCGAGAACATCGTCCGCCGGGCCAAGAAGCTGGCCATCAAGCGCACGATCGCGGGGGAGGGGCGGGGCATCCGCACCTCCGACCTGCTGGAGTCGATCAAGCAGGAGTACAAGGAGCACGAGGACCTGCCCAACACCACCAACCCGGACGACTGGGCCAAGATCTCGGGCAAGAAGGGCGAGCGCATCGTCTACGTCCGTACGCTTATGGCCGAGGGCAAGGAAGCCAAGGGCGGCCGGGCCATCGAACGGGTGGGCACGGGCCAGTACCTCTAGAGCCGGCGGTCCCGGCCCTTCTAGAAGCGGTAGACCTCGGTGTAGGCCAGGTTGTTGATCCCGCGCACGCCCACGTCGATATGGCCGCCGGGGCGCTCGGCCGCCGTCGGGCTGTCCTGGAACGGGTTGTTGCCGTTCAGCGATTCGATCTTCCAGCCCCGCCACACCGCGTTCCCGCCGAGCTCGTTGCCGTAGAGGTTCTGGTCGGTCCCGCGCACGAACACCACGAGCCCGCCCAGGCCGCTGTCGACCACGGCCGGGCTGGAGTTGAGCACGCCGTCGGTGACCGCCAATCCCCACGTGGACCACGCGGATCCGGTCCAGTACCTCGCCCACAGGCGGTTGTCCGTGCCGCGCGCGAACAGGTACACGTGGTTAACGTCGAGCGCAACGGTCGCAGGATCGCCGACCAGGCCCACGGCGCCGTCGGGCTCGTCCAGGGGGATCCACGACCCGTTCCACTGCCCGTCGAGGAAGCGCTGGTAGACACGGTCGTCGGTGCCGATGACAAACACGTCGATCCGCCCCGGGCCCCGGCTGGTGACCCGGGGCGACGACTTCAGCGTGCCGTCGCTGCCCACCGGCTGGAGCCACGAGCCCCAGACGCCCGTGTCGAAGCGGGCGCGCGTCCAGAGCTTGTTGTCGGCGCCCCGCACGAACAGGTTCAGCTCACGCGACCGCGTCGACACCAACGCGGGGTCGCCCCTGGCCCCGCCGGGAGGCGCGCCGAGCGGCTCCCAATCGGTCCACTCCGCGCCGTTGAAGATGCTGCGGGCCGCGTAGATGCCGTCGTCCGAGCCCCGGACGACGATGAACTCCTCGTTGTCGACGGTGGTCGCCAGCGCGGGGCTGGACGCCACGAAGCCGTTGGCCCGCACGACCTGATAGGTGCTCAGCGCCCCAGCGGTCGCCATCGAGCCCGCGCCGATCGCCGCCACCGTCGCGCCGACCGCCCACCGCCGCCAGTTCCGCGCTCCCATGGCCACCTCCGACCTTTCGCGTTGCTGCCATGGTACGGGCACGCTCGCCGCCGCGCCGGGGTAGGGTCGGCTCGGTATGGCTATCCGCAAGGTGTGCGGCATCGAGACCGAGTTCGGGATCGTGCTGCGGGGCGGGGGGGAGTCCAATCCCATCTCCGCGTCGTCGCTGCTGATCAACGCCTACGTGGCTCACCTGCAGCGCAAGGTCGGGTGGGACTTCGAGGACGAGAGCCCCGGCCGCGACGCCCGCGGGTTTGCCCGGGAGGGCGCCGTCGCCCCCGAGATCGAGACCCACCTGGTCAACGCCGTGCTCACCAACGGCGCCCGGTACTACGTCGACCACGCCCACCCCGAGTACTCCACGCCGGAGTGCGTCGACGCCTTGGAGCTGGTCCGGTACGACAAGGCCGGCGAGCGGATCCTGGCCCGATCGATCGAGGCGGCGGCCGAGGTGCTCCCGCCCGGCCAGGGCGTGGTCGTCTACAAGAACAACTCCGACCGCAAGGGCAACTCCTACGGGTGCCACGAGAACTACTTGATGGACCGCTCGATCCCGTTTTCGCGGATCGCGTTCTTCGTCACGCCCCACTTCGTGACCCGCCTGGTCTACACCGGCGCGGGCAAGGTGGGCAGCGAGGCGCCTGGGGCCGGGGCCCACGACATCCGCTTCCAGCTCACCCAGCGAGCCGAGTTCTTCGAGGAGGAGGTCGGCCTCGAGACCACCCTCAAGCGGCCGCTGGTCAACACCCGCGACGAGCCGCACGCCGACGCCCAGAAGTACCGGCGGCTGCACGTCATCGTGGGCGACGCCAACCTGTCGGAGGTGTCCACCTACCTGAAGGTGGGCGTCACGGCCATCGTCCTGGCCATGATCGAGGACGACGAGATCGGATCGGGCGACCTCGCGTTGGCGAACCCCGTGCAGGCCCACCGGCAGGTGTCGTACGACCTGTCGCTGAGGCGGCCGCTCGAGATGGCCAACGGCCGGCGCATGACGGCCATCGAGATCCAGTGGGAACACCTCGACCGAGCCCGCAAGTGGGCCGAGTCGCGCGGCCTGGAGGCCGTGGGCGAGGAGGTCGGCCGGGACGTGCTCCAGCGTTGGGAGGACACGCTGTCGGCCCTCGAGACCAACCCGATGTCCCTCTCCCGCCAGCTCGACTGGGTGGCCAAGTACGAGATGGTGGACGGCTATCGCGAGCGCCACGGCCTGTCCTGGGGCGACGCCAAGCTGGCGGCGTTGGACCTGCAGTACCACGACGTGCGGCCGGGACGGTCCCTCTTCGCCCGGTTGGGCATGGAGCGGCTGGTGACGGAGGACTCCGTCGTCGAGGCCGTCACCGAGCCCCCGAAGACCACCCGCGCCTATTTCCGAGGCAAGTGCCTGCAGAAGTGGGCATCATCGATCTCGGCCGCGAACTGGGATTCGCTGGTTTTCGATCTAGGGCAGGACCCGCTGCGGCGGGTGCCGATGATGGAGCCGCTTAAAGGAACGGCGGCCCATGTCGATACGCTGTTGGTAGCGTGCGCCACCCCGACGCAGCTGCTGGAAGCGTTGGGATCTTAGGAGGCGTTTCAAATGGCAGAACGAGAGCAGAAGCGGCGCCAGGCGCCCGCCCGCACCGACGAGGTGCAGGAGGCCGTCCCCGCGCCCACCAAGCAAGGCGAGAAATTGAAGGCCGAATTAGACGACCTGTTGGACGAAATCGACGAGGTCCTCGAGGACAACGCTGAGGAGTTCGTGCGCTCCTACGTCCAGAAAGGCGGTCAGTAATCTAGTTCAAATAGCTTGAATAGCCGCTAGGGGTTTCGCTATCATCTACGTATGAAGCGATGCTGCAAGTGCGGTGAATTGAAGCCGTTGGACAACTTCTACAGGTTGGCGCACGATGCGGGATGGCTACCGGAACGACTGCAAGTCGTGCAACCTTGCCGCCAAAGCTGCTCGCTACCGGGCGAACCCGGGGGCTGCGAAGCAGCGCACACGGGAGTGGCAACAGGCGAACCCGGAGCGCTTTCGTGAGAACCAGCGGCGCATGCGATCTACGCCTGATGCCAAACGCCGTGCGCGGGACAGTTACCTCAGGCGAAAGTACGGGATCACGATGGAGCAATACGACCTCATGTTGGCGGAGCAGGACGGGGGCTGCGCCATTTGTAAGCGGTCGCCGTCGGAGTCTATTTCGCTTCACGTCGACCACGATCACGACACGGGCCGCATTCGCGGATTGTTGTGTTTCCGGTGCAACAATTCGCTTGGCGACCTCGAGGACAGCCCGCAGCTGTTGATGGCGGAGTTGAATTACGTCGACGGGCCGACCGAGGAGGAGCGCCGGCTCGCCCTGGCCCGGCTCGCCGGCCTGAAGGCTTCCTACGCTTGAGTAGCCTGCGGAGGCCATGACGCTTCCCGTGTTCGGGCCGGGGCAAGACCCGGGGCCGAGCTTCTCCGAGCTGTTGCGCCGCACGTCGGTTCCCGTCCCGCCCCTCGACGGCGCCAAGACCGTCGAGGTCACCCACGGGACGACGATCGCGGCCGTCCGGTATGCAGACGGGGTGGTGATGGCCGGCGACCGCCGGGCCACGGAGGGCTACAGCATCGCCCAGCGGAACACCGAGAAGGTGTTCCCGGCCGACAACCACTCGGGCGTCTCGATCGCGGGCGCGGCGGGACCGGCCGTCGAGATGGTCAAGCTGTTCCAGACCGAGCTCGAGCACTACGAGAAGGTCGAGGGCTCGGCGCTGAGCCTGGAAGGGAAGGCCAACAAGCTGAGCCAGATGGTGCGGGCGAACATGCCCATGGCCATGCAGGGCCTGGCCGTGGTGCCCATCTACGCCGGCTACGACCTGCGCCGCCGCCAAGGGCGCATCTTCAAGTACGACCTCACGGGCGGGCGCTACGAGGAGGACCAGTTCCACGCCACCGGCTCGGGCGGCCGGGACGCACGGACGGCGATCAAGCTCGGGTACACCGAGAACATGGACCGCGCCGCCGTCATCGAACTGGCCGTCGGCGCTCTGTACGAGGCGGCCGACGAAGACTCGGCCACCGGCGGCCCCGACGTCGTGCGCGGCATCTACCCGACCGTCGCCACCATCACCGCCAACGGGTTCGAGCGGGTCAGCGAGGAAGAAGTGGCCGAACGGTTCCAGGCCCTGATCGAGCGCAAGGCAGCCGAAGGGCGTCCCCGATGAGCATGCCGTTCGGGTACGTGTCGCCCGAGCAGGCGATGAAGGACCGGGCCGACTTCGCCCGCAAGAACGTCGCTCGGGGCCGCCCGCTGGTGGCCATGATCCACATCAACGGCGTGGTCATCGCGGCCGAGAACCCGTCGCGCAGCTTGCACAAGATCAGCGAGATCTACGACCGCATCGCGTTCGGCGGGGTGGGCAAGTACAGCGAGTTCGACGGGCTGCGCACCGCCGGCGTGCGCCTGGCCGACGTGACCGGCTACCAGTACTCGCGAGAGGACGTGAAGGCCCGCTCCCTCGCCAACGCCTACGGGCAGACGCTGAACAACGTCTTCACCCACGAGATGAAGCCCCTCGAGGTGGAGATCCTGGTGGTCGAGGTCGGGTACCACGTGGGGGACGACCAGCTGTTCCACATCCTCTACGACGGCACCGTGGTCGACGAGCAGCACGTCAGCGCACTCGGCGGCGATTCGGAGACCATCCTCGAGCGGCTCCGGAGCGCGTTCGAGGAGGGCATGGCGAGGGACGCCGCCATCAAGGCCGCGGTCGCCGCCCTCGCCGGCCCGGAGCGGCAGCTGAAGGCGACCGAGCTCGAAGTGGCCGACCTCGCCCGCAACACCGGCCGGCGGGCGTTCCGCCGGGTCGAAGTGTCCGAATTGGAGCAGGTGCTCGCGGGCTGAAACGTCGGGCCCCCGGCGACAGACTGTGGGGGCATGACCGCACGGATCGCACGGATCGCACGCATCGCCACCCCGCTGGTGGCGGTGGCGGTCGTCATCGCCCTGCGGCCCGAGATCGCGACGGGGACCTTCTCCAGCGCCACCAGCGTGCTCAAGGTCGTGGCCGTGGTTGGGGCGTGGATGGTCTTCGCCTGGGTCGTGCGACGGTTCGTGCCCAACCAGGCGGCACGCACCGCGATTGTCGCGCTGGCCGGCGCCGGGCTGCTGTGGCTCACGGTGGCGCCGTACTTCCGGGACAGGACGGTGGACGATGCCTTTCCGCTCGTGACACCCACGACCACCCTGGCCGTCGCCGCAACGCCCGAGGCGGCGGCGCCGGTGACCTCGGTCACGGTTGCGGCCGGCCCGGTGAAGCTCGCCAGCGGCTCGCTCAAGGGCCTGGCCGGCCACCGGGGGTCGGGGCAGGCGGTCCTGTACCGCCAGCCTGACGGCTCACACCTCATCCGCCTGGAGGACTTCGACGTCTCCAGCGTCCCCGCCCCGGTCGTGTACCTCGTCCCGGGCGCCGGCCAGGACCGCCCCGGGGGCGTGAAGCTCGGCGCCCTTCGCGGCAACCAGGGCAACCTGAACATCGCCTTGCCCGCCGGGACCGACGTGAGCGGCCCCCAGACCCTGCTGATCTGGTGCGAGGCGTTCTCCGTGCCCGTCGCCGGGGCCACGGCGGCGCCGGCTTAGAACTGGCGGGTGATCAGCAGGACCGACAACACGATCATGGCGGCGAGGATCAGCCACAGCGCAGGCGGCGCGCCCGTCTCGCCGAAGTCCTCCTCGTCGTCGAAGGCGGACTCGACCTCGTCGGCCAGCAGCAGCTCCTGGGCGATGGGCAGGTCGATCTCGGGCACGTAGATGTGGACGTCGCCCATGGGGTACGGGCCGTCCACCGACCCTCGCAGTTCGGTGAGGATTCCCTCGGCGCCGACCCGGGCGGCGATGACCCGGGCGTGGAAAGGATGGGCCACTGTCGCCAACCGGACCATTCGGGTCCCCTCCATCACCCTGAACGGTAGCCTCGGTTCTATGGAAAGGCGCATCTTCGGCCTCGAGAACGAGTACGGGGTGACCTGCACCCTGCGAGGCCAGCGCCGCCTGAGCCCCGACGAGGTGGCGCGCTACCTCTTCCGCCGCGTCGTCTCGTGGGGCCGCAGCAGCAACGTGTTTCTGGAGAACGGCGCCCGGCTGTACCTCGACGTGGGCAGCCACCCCGAGTACGCAACCCCCGAGTGCGACTCGATCGAGGACCTCGTCGCCCACGACAAGGCCGGCGAGCGCATCCTCGAGGGCCTCCTCGCCAGCGCCGAGCAGCGCCTGCGGGAGGAAGGGATCCGGGGGATCGTCTACCTGTTCAAGAACAACACCGACTCCGCCGGCAACTCCTACGGGTGCCACGAGAACTACCTCACGAGCCGCCGGGACGACTTCGGCCATTACGCCGAGGTCCTCATCCCCTTTTTCGTCACCCGCCAGGTCTACGCCGGCGCGGGCAAGGTGCTGAACACCGCCCGCGGCGCCACGTACTGCATCAGCCAGCGGGCCGAGCACATCTGGGAGGGCGTGTCGTCGGCTACCACCCGCAGCCGCCCGATCATCAACACCCGCGACGAGCCCCACGCCGACGCCGAGCGCTACCGCCGCCTGCACGTCATCGTGGGCGACTCGAACATGAGCGAGTACTCGACGTTCCTCAAGGTCGGCACCACCAGCATCCTGCTGCGCATGCTGGAGGACCCGGGCGTGGTGATCCGGGAGATGACCCTGGACAACCCCATCCGGGCCATCCGCGAGATCAGCCACGACATCACCTGCAAGCGCCGGGTGCGCCTCGAGAACGGGCGGGAGCTCAGCGCCATCCAGGTGCAGCAGGAGTACCTGGCCCGCGCCAAGCGCTACTCCGAGGCCCGCGGGCTGTCGCCCCTCGAAGAGCAGGCCCTCAAGATGTGGGAGCACTGCCTCACCAAGCTGGAGATCGACCCCCTCTCGCTCGATCGGGAGTGCGACTGGGTGATCAAGCACCGGCTCGTCGAGGCCTACCGCGAGCGTCACCAGCTGCCGCTGAGCCACCCCAAGGTGGCCCTGCTCGACCTCCAGTACCACGACGTCAACCGCCGCCGCGGCCTGTACTACCGCATGCAGGAGCGGGGGCTGGTCGAGCGCATCGTCACCGACGAGGCCATCGACAAGGCGGTGACGACGCCGCCTCAGACGACCCGGGCCCGCCTGCGGGGGGAGTTCATCCGCAAGGCCAAGGAACGCAAGCGCGACTACACCGTGGACTGGGTCCACCTCAAGCTCAACGACCAGGCCCAGCGCACCGTCCTGTGCAAGGACCCGTTCAAGTCCCGCGACGAGCGGGTCGAGAAGCTCATCGCCTCGCTGTAGGCGTGAGGGTCGCCGCCTTCGGCGCGACGCACCCCAATCCATACGCGCTGCAGGCGTTGCTGGCGCACGCCGCGGCCCGCGGCGGCAAGCGGGTCTCCTGACGGGGCGAAGCCGGCCCTTGCCCCTGGGCCGTCTTGTCGGTGCGACCGGCTTACGCTGCGGCCGTGCCGACGTTCGTGACACGCGTTGTGGCCGTCGTTCTTGCGGCCCGGCCCGGGCTGCAGCGCGTCGAGCTGGACGACGGCTCGCGGGCGTACACGCTCACGCAACTCAGTGGGCCGGTGGCCGTGGGGGACCGGGTGGTGGTGAACACCACGGCGGTGGACCTCGGACTGGGGACGGGCGGCTGGCACGTCGTGCATTGGAACCTTGCGCGCCACGCGTGGTCGGGGGGCGGCGGCGGCCGGGAGATGAAGCTGCGCTACATCTCGGCGCAGGTGGACGTGGCGATGGCGCCGCCCGTGCGCGACGACCTCGCCGGCGCGCCCGTCGTCGTGTGCGACCTGCACAGCCAGGTGGGGTGCGTGGCCCATGCCTTCGCGGCGGCGGCGCCGGGGCGGCGGCTCGTGTACGTGATGACCGATTCGGCGGCGCTGCCGCTGGCGCTGTCGGAACTGGTGCCGACCCTGCCGCTGGCGGCGACGGTGACGTGCGGGCAGGCCTTCGGTGGCGATTACGAGGCGGTCAACGTGACCTCGGGTCTTCTCGCGGTCGAGGCCGACGCGTACGTGGTGGGCCCGGGGCCGGGGGTGGTGGGCACCGACAGCCGGTTCGGGTTCGGCGGGCTGGAGAACGCGTCCATCGTCGACGCCGTGGACGCGCGGGGCGGTCGGCCCATCGTGTGCGTGCGGTGGTCGGACTCGGACGAGCGGCCCGAGCACCGCGGCGTCAGCCACCACACGGTCACCCTGCTGGAGGAGGCGCGGGCGATTGCCTACGTCGCCGTGCCGGCGGGCGCCGCCGTCGAGACCCGACACACACTGGTCGAGGTCGAGGCGCCCGCGCCCAGCGTGCCGGTGGAGAGCATGGGGCGGGTCGATCCCGGCTTCGTGCGGTGGGCCGCGGCCGCCGGCGTGCTGGCGGCGCAGCTCGTCAGCGGGTGAGGCGGTCGAGGGTCGCGGCGCGTAGCGCGCCCGTCTGCGCCTGGATGGCGTAGAAGACGGCTTCGCGCAGCAGGCGCTGCGCGGGGTGGGTGCGTTCCATCGAGCGTCCGCCGGTGGCGGCGACGAGGGCGAGGGCGCAGCGCACCGCCAATTCGAGCGACCACGCCCGCAGGGGGACCTGGTCGGGCTCGCCGCCGTAGGAGCGCCGGCGGCATTCGAGCCGTTCCGTCTCGAGGGCGGCGGCCGTCTCGGGGTCGAGGTCGGCGAGCAGGCGGGTGCAGGTGGCGGCCACACCGAAGGCAGCCGGGTTGGGCTTGGCGGTGGCGACAGCGTCGTCCGTCTGCCACTGGGCAAAGGGCAGCTCGACGATCACGTCGGCGTCGCTCACGGTGAGGCCGTCGAATCCGAGACGGACGGTCGATGTCGCCTGCATGACGGTCAGCCGCAGCGGCGGCGACGGGACCAACCCGGGCGCATCGGCGGGAACGGCGACGAACACGACGCGGTCGTCGCAGCGGGCGGCCACCGCGAACACGTCCGCCAGGCCCCACGACGTGACCCACGGCGCCTCGCCTTCGAGCGCGTAGCCGCCGGCGACCCGGCGGGCCCGCACCGGAGGCGGACCGGGCCGGCGCAGGTGAGCGAACGCAACGCCGCCGAGCACCGCGCCCGAACGCAGTCGCGGCAACCACTGGTCGCTCAGGGCGGCGTTGGCGGACGCCACCAGGAGCCGCACCGGCGCGTGGTGCTGGACCCACACGAAAAACGTGGCCCCGCACGCGCCGGCCAGGATCTCGTACACCGTCCGGTGGCCGGCGGCGTCGAACAGGCCGGCGTCGGCCAATGCTCGCAGGTGGGATCGGGGCACGATGTCGGCCTGGTCGGTGTCTTGCGCCGCCGGCGCCAGCACGCCGTCGGCGACCTCCCGGGCGGCCGCTACGAGTTCGTCGCCGTCCTCGCCCTCAGCGGCCAGGACGTCGTGGACGTCACTCAGGGTCGCGGGGGCAGATGCGGTAGCAGCAGACGGGATCGCCCGCCATGGTGTGGGACTCGCGGGTGACCTCCACGTCCGGCCCGAGTACCCGCCGGAACAGCACCAGCTCCATCGTGCAGACGACGGAGTGCTTCTCGGCCAGGCGGTGGACGGCGCAGTTGTTCTCGACCAGCAGGACGTCGCCTTCGGGGGTGGAGTGGCACGCCGTGAGGTAGCCCGCCTGGTCGCGCAAGCCGGCCAGGGCGCGGGCCTTTTCCCGGGGATCGTCCACCCCTTCGAGGGCCGCTTCGTACTGGGCCGCCACCTTCTCGGTGCGGCGGGCGAAAACCGCCTCCACCACTTCAGGCCCCGCGGTCTCGCTCAGGTCTTCGAGGAGGTCGAGGGCGAAGCCGTCGTAGCGGCGGGGGAACAGCTCGATGCCCTCGGCGGACAATCGCCAGCCCGAGGCGGGACGGCCGGGATGGGCGGCGCCGCTGGCGGACCGTCGCGCCGCGGGCACCCGTTCGACCAGGCGCTCACCGGCGAGGGTGTCGAGGTGGCGGCGCACCCCGACGACGCTGAGCGACAGGGCCCGGGCCAGCTCGTTGACCGTGATGCCAGGCTGGGTACGGAGGAGCAGGAGAAGCTCGCGCCGGGTGGTCACGAACACGCAAGGTTACCGGGCGAACGGGCGACCTCTTGCACGGCCGTCGGGCGGGCCGCCTACCGTGAGGCGGTGAACCGGCTGGAGCGGCTGATCAACCTGGTGGCCGCCCTGCTCGCGGCCGAGCGGCCCCTGAGCGCGGAGGAGCTCCGGGAGCGGGTGCCGGGGTACGCCGACGACAAGTTGGCGTTCCGCCGGGCCTTCGAACGCGACAAGGAGACGCTGCGGGACCTCGGGGTCCCGGTGACGATGGAGACCATCTCTGGCGCGAATCCGCCGGTCGAGGGCTACCGGGTGCTCAAGGAGGCGTACTACCTGCCCGACCCCGACCTGGCCGAGGACGAGCTGGCGGCGTTGCACCTGGCCGCGTCGGCGGTGCGCGTCGACGTCGCCAACGGCGTCGAGGCGTTGTGGAAGCTCGGCGGCGAGGTGGCGGAGTCAGGGCCCGTCCCCGCGGTGGCGGCCTTGCCCGGCGCCGCCCACCTCGTGCCGCTGTTCGGGGCCATCTCCTCCCGCCGGACGGTGACGTTCACCTACCGCGACCGCGTGCGGCGACTCGACCCCCACCGCCTCGCCTTCCGCAACGGCCACTGGTACTTGTCGGGGCGCGACCGGGACGCGGACGAGGACCGCATGTTCCGCCTGGACCGGGTCGCCCCGCCCATCGAGGCGGGCGAGGCGGGCAGCGCCGGCCCCCCGGTGTCGATGGCGGCGACCCCGCCCTCGCCGTGGGAGCTGGGCCACGACGACCCGGTCGCCGCCCGGCTGTGGATCGACGCCGAACAGGCGGCGTGGGCCGAGGGCCACGTCGGTCCCGACGCGGTCGTCGAGCGGCGCGACGACGGGTCGATCGTGCTCGAGGCGCGAGTCACCAACCGCGACGCGTTCCGATCCTTCGTGCTCGGCTTCCTCGACCACGCCGAGCTGCTCAGCCCGGCCGAACTGCGCGCGGACCTGATCGCCTGGTTGGAGCAGCTGTGCCGCGCATAAGCGCGGAGGCCCGCCTGCACCGGCTGCTGGCCCTGGTGCCGTGGGTGGCGGCCCACGACGGGCCCGCCCTCGCCGACGTCAGCGCCCGCTTCGGCTGCACCGAGGAGGAGCTGGTCGACGACCTGCAACTGCTGTTCCTGTGCGGGCTGCACCCCTACACGCCGGACATGCTCATCGACGTGGACATCGCCGGCGGCCGGGTGTGGATCCGCTACGCCGAGTACTTCGCCCGGCCGCTGCGGCTGACGCCGGCGGAGGGGCTGGCCCTGCTGGCGGCCGGCCAGGCGGTGCTCAGCGGGCCGGGCGGCGACGAGACCGGGCCGTTGGCGCGCGGGCTGCGCAAGCTGGCCGGCGCCCTGGGCGTGGCCGAGACCGAGGCGGTCGAGGTGGCGCTGGCCCCGGCGGCGGCGGAGGTCACGGCGACGCTGCGCGCGGGGGCCGACGAGCGCCGCCAGGTCGAGATCGACTACTACAGCTTCGGCCGGGACCAGTGGAGCCAGCGCACCGTCGACCCCTACGCCGTGTTCTCGTCCGCCGGCCAGTGGTACCTGTCGGCCTGGTGCCACTCGGTCGACGACGAGCGCCTGTTCCGGCTCGACCGGGTGCGCGCCGCCCGCCTGCTCGACACCACGTTCCCGCCGCCCGACCGCGAGCCCGACTTCGCCGTCTACCGGCCCCAGGACTCCGACCCCCGCGTGACGATCGAGCTGGCCCCGGCGGCCCGCTGGGTCGTCGACCAGTACCCCGCTGAGAAGGTGGAGGACCTCGACGGCGGCCGGGTGCGTGTCACCCTCGCGGTCAGCGCCCGCGGGTGGCTCGAACGCCTGCTCCTGCGCCTCGGCCCGGCCGCCCGCGTGGTGGACGGCGACGCCGCCGCCGGCCGGGTAGCCGCCTGCCGGCTGCTGGCCCGGTACCAATCGTGAACGGTCCGCCTGTAGCCTGCTGGTTCCCATGAGTCAATCTTCTGCTCCGTGGCCGACGCCGCCCTCGCACGTTCCTCCGGCCCCGGCGGCGGAGCCCGCCGCCGCCACTGGGAAGAAGAAGCCCCCGTCGACGGTGCGCAACATCGTCGAGTGGGTAGTGATCATCGCCGGCGCGCTGATCGTCGCAGTGGTGGTCAAGACCTTCCTGATCCAGGCGTTCTACATCCCGTCGGGGTCGATGCTGCCGACGTTGCAGGAGCAGGACCGGGTGCTGGTCAACAAGCTGAGTTACGACCTGCACCCCGTTCACCGCGGCGACATCGTCGTGTTCAAGGGCCCCGAGCAGGCCGCGGGCCAGATCAAGGATCTCATCAAGCGGGTGATCGGGCTGCCGGGCGACACCGTCGAGTCGCGCGAAGGCGTGATGTACGTCAACGGCAAGCCCATCAAGGAGCCCTACCTCGGCCCTGGCATCACCACCGGCCCGCTCGAGCCGACGACGATCCCGCCCAACCGCTACTGGGTGATGGGCGACAACCGGGGCAACTCCAAAGACAGCCGGTTCTTCGGCCCCATCGACAAGAAGCTGATCATCGGCCGCGCCTTCGTCCGCGTGTGGCCCATCAGTCACTTCCACTTCTTCTAATCCCGAGGGGAGCCGGCCCCGAGCGGTCAGCCCAGCACGTTGACCATGCGGTCGACGTGGTCGCTGTAGATCCCGTCGACGCCCATGGCGACCAGCTCGCGGATGACCCGTTCGTGCTGGGCGTCCCAGCCGAAGCCGACCAGATCGAAGCGGTGGAACAGGGCGGTGAGGCCGCCCGTCCACTCGGTGTAGTGGAGGTTGATCCCGTCGACGCCCGACGCCGCCAGTTCCGCGGCCCTGCGCTCGGCGCCCTCTTTCACGGTGCGCAGCCGGACGCTGTTGAGGAGGTGGACGTCGGGGAACTCGCGCCGCCACCCGGCCAGCAGGCGGTGGTCGGGGTGGCAGAGCCACAGGCGCTTGGGCGCCCCCGGGTCGGCGGCTCGAGCCGCCTCCACCACTGCGGGGCCGGTCTCGGGGTCGCCCACGTCGACCGACAGGTCGAAGGCGGCGCCGCAGGCGGCGTACAGCTCGTCGAGGGTCGGAACGCCGGCCGGTAGGTCGCAGCGCCGGACCTCGCGGATGGGCCGGCGGCGCACGCCCCGCCGCACGACGCCGTCGTGGTCGAGGACCACAACCCCGTCGGCGGTCAGCCACGCGTCGGTTTCGAGGCCGGCGGCGCCTCGGGCGCCCAGTGTGGTCGCGCCCAGGGCCAGGGCGCGCGTGAACGCCTCGAGGGTGTTCTCGGGAGCATGGGCCCGGCCGCCACGGTGGGCGAAGGCGATGGGAGGGCGGCGGAGGGGCTCGACGGCCCCGGAGGTTATCGGCGCAACCGGTACCATGGTCCCGATGCTGGTACTCGTGGTCGTGCCGATCCTGATCATCATCCTCGTCGGGGGCTACTTCCTCGCCAAGGCGTTCATGAACATCACCTCGGCGATGGCGGAGCTGAAGAACGAGCTGGGCCAGCTCGGGGAGATGGGGCCGCGCCTGCAACGGCTGGCGGACGACGTCGGCCAGCTGACCGACTCCATGGAGGAGCGGAACCGCCAGTAGGCTGGCTTCATGCCGTCGTCGCTAGGACCGGCGGAGATCATCGTCATCCTCGTCGTCGCCCTCATCGTGTTGGGCCCGAAGCGGCTGCCCGAGGCGGGGCGCCAGGTGGGCAAGGCGCTCTCCGAGATCCGCCGCTGGACCGCGGACATGAAGTCGGAGATGACCTCCGCGTTCGACGCCGACCAGGCGATCCAGCCGCAACCCCAGGCGCAGGTGGCCGATGGGGCGCCGCCGGTGACGGCCGCCGATGTGACGGCGGCCGATGGTGCGCCGCCGGGGGTGGCGCCTCCGGCGCCGGCGCCCGAGGCTGCCATGCCGACGCGCGAGGACGCCGCGCCTCCCGAAGTCCCGCCCGCGCTCTAGGGACGCGCCATCGCCATCTTCAAGAAAGAAGTCTCCGAGGACGACGCAGGCGGGCGCATGCCGCTGGTGGAGCACCTCGCCGAGCTTCGCCGGCGGATCATCGCCTCGGCCATCGCCATCACCCTCGGCGGCATCGTCGCGTTCTGCTTCTACAACCGGATCCTGCACTTCCTGATCGGTCCCTACACGGACATCACCGGCAAGAAGACGCTGTTGATCACCGACCCGCTCGAGGGGTTCACCACCCGGCTCAAGATCTCGGCGTTCGGGGGGCTGGCGCTGGCGTCGCCGGTCGTGCTCTGGCAGATGTGGCGCTTCATCACGCCCGGGCTGCACAAGAAGGAGAAGCGCTACGCCATCCCCTTCATCGCGGCCTCGATCTTCCTGTTCGCCCTCGGGACCGTCGTGGCCATGCTCACCTTCAGCCAGGCGTTGCGCTTCCTCATCGGGGTGGGCGGCGGCAGCCTGGAGGCGTTCTTCACCCCGTCCAAGTACCTGAGCCTGATCGTGCTGATGATGGTGGCCTTCGGCGTCGCCTTCGAGTTCCCGATCCTGCTCGTGTTCCTCCAGCTCGCCCGGGTGCTGACCAGCCGGAAGCTGCGGAAGTGGCGCCGGCCGGCGCTGGTCGTCATCGTGGCCGTGGCCGCCGTCATCACGCCCAGCCAGGACCCGTACTCCCTGTTCGCCATGGCCGTCCCCATGTACATCTTCTACGAGGCGTCGATCCTCATCGGCCGACTCCTGAAGCGCTGAGGTGGACCGCGCCGAGTTCGCCTCCCGGTACGAGTTCCCGCTCGATGACTTCCAGCTCCGGGCCATGGCTGCGATCGACATCGGGGAGTCGGTGCTGGTCGCCGCCCCGACAGGCTCGGGGAAGACGGTCGTGGCCGAGTACGCCGTCGCCAAGGCGCTTTCCGAAGGCGGCAAGGTCTTCTACACCACGCCCCTGAAGGCGCTGTCCAACCAGAAGTTCGGCGACCTCAGCCGCGCCTACGGCGCCGGGCGGGTGGGGCTGCTCACGGGCGACAACGCCGTCAACGGGGACGCGCCCGTCGTCGTGATGACCACCGAGGTCCTCCGGAACATGATCTACGCCTCCTCTTCGGCCCTCGACGGGCTGCGCTATGTCGTGCTCGACGAGGTGCACTACCTCGGCAACGCCTACCGGGGCTCGGTGTGGGAGGAGGTCATCATCCACTCGCCTCCCGAAGTGGGGCTGGTGTGCCTGTCGGCCACCGTGTCCAACGCCGAGGAGCTGGCGGACTGGGTTGCGACGGTGCGGGGACCGACCGCGGCGGTCATCGAGGAGCGCCGGCCGGTCACCCTGCACCAGCTGTACCTGGTGGCCGACCGGGAGTCGGAGGACCTCCACCTGCTGCCGACCTTCGTCGACGCCAACCCCAACCCGGAGGCGGCGCGCCTCGACGCCGCCCGTTCGCCTCGGGGAGACCGCGGGAGCCGGCCGCGCGGCCGGCTGTCGACGCCCCGCCGGGCCGACGTGGTCGACCGCCTCAACGACGAGCGGATGCTGCCGGCGATCTACTTCATCTTCAGCCGCCAGGCGTGCGACGACGCCGTCAGCCAGTGCATCGCGGCCGGCCTGCGCTTGACGACCCCCGAGGAGCGCGAAGCCATCCGGGCCATCGCCGAGGCCAAGGTCGAGTCGCTGACCGACGACGACCTGCGGGTCCTCGAGTACGGCGCCTGGCTCCACGGGCTCGAGAACGGATTTGCGGCCCACCACGCCGGGCTGGTGCCGCCGTTCAAGGAGGCGGTCGAGGCCGCCTTCTCGGCGGGACTGGCCAAGGTCGTGTTCGCCACCGAGACCCTGGCCCTCGGCATCAACATGCCGGCCCGCTCGGTGGTGATCGAGAAGCTGTCCAAGTTCACCGGCGAGCGCCACGAGTTCCTGACGCCGGGGGAGTACACCCAGCTGACGGGCCGGGCGGGCCGGCG
>JAHFUQ010000192.1 GCA_023265045.1 Acidimicrobiia bacterium | reverse complement strand
GCCTCCGCCCCGGAGCCGGCCGTCCTTTGCGCCCGCAGCCGAGCCGCAAACGGGGCGGTCGGCCGCCGAACGAGGGCTTTCCGACCAGCGTCCTACGTCGGTCGCTCGCCGAGCCCGGCGGCGGCTCGGGCGAAAATACGTTCCTCGGGGGCGAGCGCGAGAAGGGCGTCGTCGTGGCCGTCCAACAGCCGATGCGCGGCGGCGACGACCCGGTGGGCGAGCTGGTACTCGGGATCCTTGCGGCCAGCCGTGGCCGCCACCCACGAACCGAGAAACTGGGCGCGGTCGCCTTCGAGTCGGGACGAGGCGGTCGCGAGCGCGATGGTCATCAGGTCGGCGAGGCCTACTTCCAAGGCGCGGTCGAGGAACCAGGAGCGGAACGGCGCGTCGGACGCACCCTCGGTGAGAATCATGGCGACGAGCCACTGGTGCCAGGACCGGTCAAGGTGCCGGACGGATTCGGCCAGGCGTGCCCCGGCCGTCGCTTGATCGACCCCGAACGTGGCGATAACGGGCTCGGCCACCAGCCGGAGGCATGCGTTCACGAGCTCGACCGCCTCGGCCGTCTGGAACTGCTCCGCCCGCTCCGGGTCGAGGAGGTTCAGCGCCCTCACGGCGTCACCCGCCTGCGCCGTCCAGTGCGCCAGGTTGGACCGGGCCGTGATGGCGTCGGGATTGTCGGCGCCGAGCACCCGCTCCGCGTCGGAAACGACTGCGCTGAGCATGTCTCGCGCCAGCGCCGCATCACCGGCCGCTCCCGTGACAATAGCGAGCATGTTGCGTGCAACCAGCGAGCGTTGATCATCGGGAGCGTGCAGCGCCGCCTCGTCGACGACGATGGCGGCCAGGAGGTCTCGAGTCGTCGCGTAGTCGCCCGCTCGCTTTGTCGACCGGGCCAGTTCGGACCGGCAATCCAAGTACAGGACGGGATCACGGCCGCTTGCTCCCGCCATATCCTCGACGAGGTCGACCAGCCGGTCATGCGCATCGGCCGGGTTGCCGGCGTCGCGTATCGAGCGTGCCAGGTCCAACCGGGTGGAAAGGGTGTCCCAGTGGCCGGCCCCGAGGACCTTCGCCTGGTCGCCTGCGAGGTCGGTCAGCAAGTCCCGCGCTCCGGCGTAGTCGCCTGTCTTGCCCAGGAGGGTCGCGAGCCACCAGCGGCTGCGCAACGTGCGGCGGTGGTCGGCACCGAGCACCCTCGTGCGATCGTCGATGAGGCCCGCGAAGAGCTCCCGGGCCTCGCCTAGGTCGCCGGCACGGGCGGTCCAATGGCCGAGGTTGTGCCGGGCGGCCAGCGTCGCGTCGTCGTCGGGCCCGAGCACCCGCTCCAGATCCTCGACCAGCGCGGCGAACAGGTCTCGCGCACGGGCCGCGTCGCCGGCGGTGCCGGCCAGGAAGGCCGAAGTGTGCCGGCTCGACAGGGTGAACGGATCATCCGGGCCGAACTGGGCGTGGCACTCGGCCTCGGCGGCGGCCGCCTGGGCCGTCGCGTCGTGTGCTTGCCCGAGGTAGAAAAACCCGATGGCGAGCTGGTCCGCCACCTGGAGCCTCAGTCTGCTGTCATCCAGGCACGCGGCCACGTCCGTCAGGCGTTCGAGCATTGGTAGCGCGTCGCCCGCGCGCCCGAACTGCTCCAACCAGCTGGCGACCAGGAGCCGGACGGCAACTTGGTCGGCGAGCGGGAGGCCGGGTTCGCTCTCCGCCCGGTCGGCCGCCGCCAGCAGACGGGACGCGATCCCGCCGGCGACCTCCGCCATCGGCCGGTCGCGCCCCGGTTCCGGTGCCGATGGCATCGTGGCGGCCGTGATGACGGCGCGGCGTACGGCGGTGCCGAGGCCGGGCGCGTGGGTGATCCTCGCCCCGTACGCCGCGGTGGCGACGGCGGTCCCGTCCCACTCGCTTAGCACGGCCACTTCGGCGACGACGGCGGCGAGCCACGTGTGTGGTCGCTCGGCGGCCACGCCACTCGCCGCCGCCCGGCGGGCTTCGTGCAAGAGGTCGGCCGGGTTGTCCGTCCCGTACAGCCCGTGGGGGGTCCGATCTGGCCGGCCGGCGACGCCCCGGGACCCCGGCCACTCCATGGCCGCCATGAGGTACCGCTCGCCTGACGATCCGGCGCGCCCGCCCACCAGGGCTTGCCGGAGCGCTGCTGTGTCGTGCCAGTCGCGGAGGGCAGCGACGATCAGGGCAAGGGGCTGGCCCCGGCTCTCCTTCAGCTCCAGGCAGTGGCGGAGGAGAGGTTCGCTGACCTCGTAGTAGGTCGTCCGCTGGTCGCCACCCGACAGCTTCCTGGCGCGGACGAAGCGGGCCCGCTCGAGCTCGCCGAGCTGCTTCGAGGCCGCCTGGTTCGACATCCCGGTGGTACGCGCCAGTTCGGTGACCGTGAGGGCGCCGACCGGTCGACGCCCCGCGGCCCCCGTGTTCGCTCGGCACAGGTACACCGTCAGCTTGGCCTTGGCCGGCGACAGCTCGTCCAGCCGGGCCTTGTAGTAGGGGGTCAGCTGGTCGAGCAGGCGGATGAACAGCGGGACCAGCTCGTCGAGAAGCTCGACGGTCATGCAGCCGGCCAGGAGGTGCCACAGGCGCGGCAGGCCACCCGCCAGATCCGCCACCGCGTGCAACCGGCGCAGGCTCCGCGCGCTGGCGAGGTATCGCTCGAGTTCGTCGTCACCCTGCATCCGGGCGACCCGCAACAGCAGCTCGCGCCCCTCGTCCACCGTGAGCTCGCCGAGGGGCAGGACCCGGAAGGCGCCATAGAGCGGTGCGTCGTGGTTCGAAACGCCCCAGAACAGCGCCGGTGTCGTGGCGACGAGGACGGCCCGGCCGTGGTTGTGCAGAAAGGCGCGAAGGAGGTGTTGTCCCTGGATGCCGAGGACCTTCAGGACGCGGTCGAAGTTCTCGATCATCCAGACCAGGACGCGCCCGTCCAGGGCGTCGAGGAGCGTGCGTTCGAGGCTCAGGTGATCGTCGCGCGAGAGGGCGAGCGCGATGCGATCGTCCACCGAGCTGTTGGCCGATCCGGCCCACCCACCGTCGTGGGCGAGCTGGAGGATCGTGTTGGCCAGGAGGTCGCCGTAGGAGGTCACGGCGTACAGCTCCTCGGGCAGCCGCACCACCGTCAGAGAACGAGCGAGGACGGTGTCGCCGCGAACCTCCGCCTCCGCCAGCGTGAGGAGGTGGGTCTTGCCGGAGCCACGAGGACCGACGACGAGGAGATTTGGCCGGGCGCCCGACGAAGCCGCCGCTCGGAACGCGTCACGGAGGGAGCCCAGCTCAAAGGTCCGCCCGACCGTGATCGTGCGCAGCACGTCGAGCGACATGGCGTCGGGCGTGAAGGCGGTGAGGGTGGTGTCGCGGGCGCTCACCCGAGGAACCGGACGGCGCGCCAGCCGTCCCGCAGAACGGCGGAGACCAACGAGACCGTGTCGCCGCTCGACCGCTCGACATAGTCGTCGCGGCCCAGCCGGCGGACGACGGAGGCCAGCTGGTGGCGGCCAACGTGTGGCATCGCCCGCTCGAGTTCCTCGTCGAGCCGGATGCGATCGAGCACGGTCGCGAAGTCGAGCGCGCCCTCCCGTTCGCGCGCCAAGACGTCGACGACCGCCTTGGCCAGCCCGGCTTCGGCGCCGTAGTACTCGTCGATTCGGGATTCGTAGTGGCCGAGCTCCCATGGATCACCGGAGACCTGGGAGATGGCAGCTTCCCGGACGCCCCACACGGCTGGCGCGTCGATCGCCAGCCTGGCCTCGCGGCGCTGGTCGAGGGCACCGACCAGCTTGTGGGCGTAGAAGGGCACGCCGTCGGTGGCGGCCGCAATGGCTGTGGCCACGGCGTCGTCGGCCGACGTCTCCACGCCGATGCCGAGGAGGAGGCACCGGGCCAGGTGGACCGCGTAGCTGTGGCTCAGGGGCCCGACCCGGATGCTCTCCAGGTCGTTCAACGCCGCGGCCACCTCGGACTCGTTGTGGCGCACGTGGTGGAACCCGATCGAGCCCGCGAACACGAACCTGATCGAACCCTGCTCGTGCCGCAGCGCCCGCAGCGTGCGCAGCAGGTCGAGCGCCGCCGCACCGTCCGACTTGGCGAGCGCCCGCGCCATCGTCGGCAGCTCGTCGAGCACGATGAGGAGGTTGGTCCCCTGGTCGCCGAGCAGGGCGACGAGACGCCGTAGCCGAGCGGCGGCCGACGCTGGCTCGTGGGTCACCGTCACATGCCGGGCGCTGGCTTCCCATGCGGTCGACCGGATGGTCTCGACGAGCTTCGCCGAGACGGGAAGCGCGGCCGTGAGCCGCTCGACGAAGACCCGCAGGAGGTCGTCCATTGAGCGAAGTCCTTCGACGTCGATGTAGATCGGAACCCACGGCGCGGTGGTCGTCGAGACGAGCGCCTTCACCGCCCACGACTTCCCTTGCCTTCTCCCGCCGGTGAGGAGCACGCTGGTGCCGTTGTCGAGGTGGTGGCGGACCAGCTGGAGAAGGTCGCGCCGGCCGACGACGTGTTGGGGATCAGGATCGCCCAAGTTGACGGGAATCGGCCGTAGCGGCTCCTCGACCACTTCGACAGTCTACGACGATTTCATCGTACGAACGATTCATCGTGTAACGGACCGTGGCGCGGCAGGCAACTGGGCCGTCCGGCCTATTTGTCGCTCTCGCTTTCAGTTGGGCGCCGCTCGCGCCGATCCCTAGTGCAGTTGATCGGCGTGGCGCACAGAACCCCCTCCCTGCTCGCGGCCCTCCTCGTAGGCGCCATCCCCGTCATGTCGGCCGCCGCGTCCGCAGGCCCGCTCGACCCCGGGTTCGGCACCGGCGGCATCGTTCGCCAGGAACTGGCGGTGCCCAGCATCGACGTGGCCCGGGGCGTCACCAAGCAGGACGAGGCGGTGATCGTCGCCGGCTCGTCGGGGGACCGGTTCGGGCTGGCCCGGGTGCCCGGCCTCTACCGCCGTACGGAGGAACGCACGACCGTTGACTTCGGGGCGCCGTCGGCCGCGTACGCCGTCGGGCGCACGATCCACGGCGTCGTGGCCGTCGGGTCGGCGGGGGAGGACTTCGCCCTCGCCTTTCTCGACGTTGCCCTGCAGCCCGATCGCTACATCGAGAACGGGCCGCAGGTCAGGACGGGCTTCGGGGCGCCCGCGGTGGCCCGCGCCGTCGCCACCCTGGGCGACGAGACCCTGGCCGCGGGCGACGTGGGCTCGGGCGCGGGGGGCAGCGTCGCCCTGGCGCGGTACGACGACGGCGACCTGGTGACGACGTTCGGTGCGGGCGGCCGGGTCGTCGACGACGTCAGCCCCGGCGCTGACATCGCGCACGCCGTCATCGGCGTGGGATCCCAGTACGGCCCGGTCGTGGTGGCGGGACAGGCGAGCGGCGCCGCGCTGGTGGCGTCGTACACTCAGGACGGTTCGCCCAATCCCCGCTTCGGAACGGGCGGGCACGCGCTGCTCGACCTCACGCCCGCCGACGATGTGGCGTACGCCGTCAGCCAGCATCCCGGAGGTGGCTGGCT
>JAHFUQ010000191.1 GCA_023265045.1 Acidimicrobiia bacterium | reverse complement strand
GTGTCGGGCTGGCGCTGGGAACGCGAGAACACGATGAGGAACGTCCCCAGGATCACGGTGAGGGTGATCACGGTGGGGAAGAACCAGGAGGTCTGGCCGCGCTTCGACGTCCGGCCCCCGACGGTGCGGGCGACCTTGGTGACCTTTCGGGTGGTGGTTTTGGCCATGGCCGATCCAACCTACTCGGCGTGATCGGCGCCCGCGACGGCGCGGGCCGGGTGGCGCCGCGCGCCGCGCCAGCCGTCGAGGGCGCGGTGCCCCCAGGCCAGGCCGGTCCTCGCCACCAGGCCGAAGGCCACCGCCGGCAGCGCCGCTCGGCGGCCGCCCGTCGTCGTGCGGCAGGCGAAGCGCCACAGCGAGCGGTGGTGCTCGAGGATCATCCGGTACGCCCGCTGGTCGGTGGAGACGCCGCCCTGGTGCACGACCCGCCCGCCCGGTTCGTAGCCGACCTTCCAGCCCGCCCGGCCCAGCCGCCAGCACAGGTCGACGTCCTCGACGTACATGAAGTACGCCTCGTCGAAGCCCCCGACGGCCCGGTAGGCGTCGCGCCGGGCCAGCAGGCAGGCCCCCGACACCCAGTCGACGCACCCGGCTGTGCCGTGGTCCCAGTCGAGCAGCTTGTAGGCCCGCGAGTAACGGTTGTTGGGGGCCACGTAGCCCAAGAAGGCGTGGCCGGCTGCAACCAGGAGGTCGGGGAACTGGCGGGCGGACGGGTACAGCGCGCCGCCCGGGTCCTCCACCCGGGGGCCGACGACGGCCAGTTGGGGGTCGCGCTCCAGGGCCGCCACGAGGGCCTTGACCGTTCCCGGCTCGACGACCACGTCCGGGTTGAGCACCAGCACGTAGGGCTCGGGCGGTTCGGGCAGGGCCGCCACGCCCCGGTTGGCGGCCGCGCCGTAGCCGAGGTTGGCGCCCGCGTCCACGACCCGAACGCCTGCGTCGGCGGCGGCCGCGGCCGCCGCCGATCCGTCCGACGAACGGTTGTCGACGACCACCACGGTGTCGACGCCCTCGGCCCGCAGGCTGCGCACGCAATCGACGAGCGCGGCCCCGGCGTTGTAGTTGACGATGACCGCCGCCACGGAGGCGTCCGCGTCAGCCACCCGGGCTCACCCCCGCCAAAAGCGGTACCGCGCCAGCGTCCACAGGGCGCGGAAGCCGTCCCTCCAGGTGATCTTCTTGCCCTCGGAGTACTCGCGCCCGGCGTAGGAGATGGGCACCTCGTAGATGCGGTGACCCCGCCGGAGCAGCTTGGCGGTGATCTCGGGCTCGAAGTCGAAGCCCTCGGAGCGGATCGTGATCCCGTCGAGGACGCGCCGGTCGAACAGCTTGTAGCACGTCTCCATGTCCGACAGGGTCGTGTTGTAGAGCACGTCGGTGACGAGAGAAAGGAAGCGGTTGCCCATCCAGTGGGTGAACAGCATGTTGCGCCGCTCGCCGGTGAAGCGGCTGCCGTAGACCACCTGGGCCCGCCCCTTCAGCACCGGCGCCAGCAGGCGGGGCCAGTCGTCGGGGTCGTACTCGAGGTCGGCGTCCTGGATGAGGACGAGGTCGCCCCGGGCGTGGGACAGGCCGGTGCGGATGGCCGCCCCCTTGCCCGCGTTCTCGGCGTGGTGGACGACGCGCACCGTCGAGTCCTCGATGGCTTTGAGGATGTCGGCCGTCCCGTCCCAGGAGGCGTCGTTCACCATGACGATCTCGAGGTCGAGATCGGGCAACTCGACGCGGCGCATGCGCCGGACGATCTCGCCGACGGTGTTGCGCTCGTTGAACACCGGCACGATCACCGACAGGGTCCGGTACTTGGTGGGCGTCAGCTCATCCATGGCGAAACCACTATTTCCTGAACCAAGCCGCCGTGCGGGCCAAGCCGGTGCGGAGGTCGACGATCGGTTCCCAGCCCAGGACCTCCCGGGCCAGGGTGATGTCGGGCCGGCGCTGCTTGGGGTCGTCCTGGGGGAGCGGATGGAACTCGATGTCCGAACGTGAGCCCGTCACCTCCAGCGCCGTCTTGGCCAGCTCCAGGATCGTGTACTCGTCGGGGTTCCCGATGTTGACGGGGCCGACGTAGTCGCTGTCGAGCAGGGCGAGGAACCCGCGGATCTCGTCCTCGACGTAGCAGAAGCTGCGGGTCTGGCTCCCGTCGCCGTACACCGACAGCGGCTTGCCTTCGATCGCCTGGACAAGGAAGTTCGACACCGACCGCCCGTCGTCAGCCCGCATATATTCACCGAAGGTATTGAATATGCGGACGATTCTCACGTCAAGACGGTGGTGGCGGTGGTACGCCATCGTCATCGCCTCAGCGAAGCGCTTGGCCTCGTCGTACATGCTGCGGGGGCCGATGGGGTTGACGTTGCCCCAGTAGGTCTCGGGTTGGGGATGCACGAGGGGGTCGCCGTACACCTCGCTGGTGGAGGCCAGGAAGAAGCGGGCGCCCTTGTCCTTGGCCAGGCCGAGGGCGTTGTGGGTGCCCAGGCTGCCGACTTTGAGGATCTGGATGGGGATGCGGGCGAAGTCGGCGGGCGACGCCGGGCTGGCGAGGTGCATGACCGCGTCGACGGGGCCGGGCACGTGGACGTGGTTGCTGACGTCGTGGTGCTGGAAAACGAAACCGGGCTGGCCGAACAGGTCGTCGAGGTTGCGCTTGGATCCAGTGACCAGGTTGTCGATGGCCACCACGTCGTCGCCGCGGGCCAGCACGGCCCGGCACAGGTGGGACCCGAGGAAGCCCGCGCCCCCGGTGACAACTACTCGCACGGGCGCCTACCGCCCCACGCCGGTGTAGGTGTAGCCCAGGCGGCGGAGGGCGGCCGGGTCCAGCAGGTTGCGGGCGTCGACCACCGTGGGCGCCGCCAGCAGGCTGGCGACCTTGCCGAAGTCGAGCCGCCGGAACTCGTCCCATTCAGTGAGCACGACCAGGGCGGCGGCGCCCTCGCAGGCGGCGTAGGGGTCGGCGCACACCTCGACACCCTCGATCGTCCGGCCGGCGGTGATGGCCGGGTCGAAGGCGCGGATGCTGGCGCCGCACGCCTTCAGCCGCTCGATGACCGCGAGCGCGGGCGACTGGCGGAGGTCGTCGGTGCGGGCCTTGAAGGTCAGGCCCCAGACCGCCACTTTCTTGCCGTCGATCGATCCGCCCGCGGCGGTCGACACCTTGCTGGCGATGATGTCGAACTGCTCCTCGTTCACTTCCATCACGCCCCGCAGCAGCCCGAAGTCGTAGCCCGCGTCGGATGAGATGCGCACGAGGGCGTTGACGTCCTTGGGGAAGCACGACCCGCCCCAACCCGGCCCGGGGCGCAGGAACTCGAAGCCGATGCGCCGGTCGTACCCCATGCCGAGCAGGACGTCGCGCACGTCGGCGCCGACCGCCTCGCACACGTTCGCCACCGCGTTGACGAACGAGACCTTGGCGGCCAGGAAGGCGTTCGAGCCGTACTTGATCATCTCGGCCGAGGCCGGGTCGGTGACGATCACCGGCGCCTGGACGCCCCGGTACAGCTCACCGACGCGGGCCGCGGCCTGCTGGTCCTCAGCGCCGATCACGATGCGGTCGGGGTGCAGGAAGTCGTGGACGGCGGACCCCTCCCGGAGGAACTCGGGGTTCGACACCACCGCTACGTCGTCGCGCGCCAGAACCTCCTCGACCACGTGGGTCGACCCCACGGGGACGGTGGACTTGTTCACCACCACCGACTCGGGCGCCAGGGCGGGCCCGATCTCGACGGCCACGTCCCGCAGGTAGCTGAGGTCAGCCGAGCCGTCCTCGGCCTGGGGGGTGGGGACGCACAGGAAGGCGAACTCGCAGGTGGCGGCGGCCGCGGCCGCGCCCACCACGAACTTCAGCCGCCGCCCGGCGATGCCCTCGCGGACCATCTCCGGCAGCCCCGCCTCGAGGATGGGGACCTCGCCCCGGCTCAAGCGCTCGACCTTCTCGGCGTCGACGTCGGCGCACAGCACGTAATGGCCCAGGTGGGCGAAGCACGCGCCGGCGGTGAGGCCCACGTACCCCGACCCGATGACAGCGATCCGACTCACGGGCGCCAACACTACGAGAATCGTGCGGCGGCCCCGGTCGACCAGGGCGGCGGCGACGAGCATCGGCGACGAGCATCGGCGACGAGCATCGGCAATCCGGAGCGAGCCCGACGCCGTTCGGCCACGCTGGTCGGCGTGGCGATCGAGGTCCGGGGGCTGACGAGGACCTTCCGGGCCGGCCGCGGGCGGGCCCGGCGGGAGATCGAAGCGGTCCACGACCTGTCCTTCGCCGTCGAGCCCGGCGAACGGCTCGCCTACATCGGTCCCAACGGGGCGGGGAAGTCGACGTCGATCAAGATCCTCACCGGGATCCTGCACCCGACCAGCGGCGACGCCAGCGTGCTCGGCATCGTCCCCTGGCAGGACCGGCGGCGCCTGGCGGCGCGCATCGGGACCCTTTTCGGCCAGCGGTCGTTGCTCTGGTTCGAACTGACGCCCCGCCAGTCGTACCGGATGCTCTCGGCCATCTACGGCCTCGACCGCCGGCAGGAGGAGCGGCGGGTCGCCGATCTGGGCCACCTGCTCGACGCCGACGACCTGTTTGACATGCCGGTGAGCCGCTTGTCCCTCGGCCAGCGGATGCGGTGCGAACTGGCGGCTTGCATGCTGCACGAACCCGAGGTGCTGTTCCTCGACGAGCCCACGATCGGCCTCGACCTGCTCGCCAAGCAGCGGTTCCGTGAGCTGCTGGTGCGGTTGAACGACCAGCGCAACACGACCATCTTCCTGACATCCCACGACGTGGCCGACATCGAGTACGTCGCCCGGCGGGTGATCGTCATCAACCACGGCAGCGTGATCTACGACGACGCGGTGGCCGCCATGCGGCGCACGCTGCTCGCCACCAAGTTGGTGGAGGTGGGGCTGGGCGCGCCCGCGGCCCTGGCGCCCGCCGACGGCGTGACCGTCCTCGAGCACACCGAGACCACGCTCAAGCTGGTGGTCGACACGACGTTGACGTCGATCGGCCAGGTCCTCGACGGGCTGCTCGCGGGCCTGCCCGTGGCCGACATCTCCGTGCTGGACCCGCCTTTGGAGCAGGTGATCGCCGCGATCTACGCCCGGCCGCGCACGTGAACCGGTGGGCGCCGGTGACGGCGGCGACCTCCGCCCGGCGGGTGATCGCCGAGCCCGGCGGTCTGGCCGTCGCGCTGGGGTTCTACCTCATCGTGGTGGCGGCGCTGGCGGGGCTCTGGCGCGTGGCCGTCGGCGTCAACGGTGGCGGCATCGCCGGCTACAACGCCGTGGCCATCACCTGGTACATCGCCATGTCGGAGGCCACGACCGTCGCCCTGAACATCCGGATGATCGCGGACCTCGGCCGTGACATCGGGTCGGGCGCGGTCGCCGTGGAGCTGCTGCGGCCCGCACCGGTGCTCGGGGTGCGGGTGGCGTCCGAGGTGGGGCGGGCCCTGCCCCGCCTCGCGGTTTGCGCCGCCGCCGGCGTGGCGCTGGCGGCGCTGACCGCCGGCGGCCCGCCGCGGC
>JAHFUQ010000190.1 GCA_023265045.1 Acidimicrobiia bacterium | reverse complement strand
GCCGCCCAGACATCGGACGCTGGGTCGAGGTCGAGGAGCCCCGTCCGCCACCGCTCAAGGACCGCCGGCGTCAGGTTCGCCGGTTGAGGCCAGGCGAGCTGCACCAGGGAGTCCCGCCCGAAGGGCGCCACACCCGCCACCATCCGCCGGGTGGCCGCCGGGACGGCGCCCCACCAACGCAACCGTGGCTGGCGATGCCAACGGCGTCGGAGACAGGTCCACGGGTCGGGTGGACCCCCCAGAGGATCAGCCGCCCATTCCTCGAGCTGAGCAACGACGCTGACGACGATGTCGACCAACCGCTCTCGGCCGGCCGGGGTGAGGACGATGCCGGCGCGGCGCTGCGCGAACTCGACCGACTCATGCGCAAGCCCGATTCCGTCCAACAGGCCAGCCGAGGTCCTGTGGGTGTCCCCCGTCGTCATGCGACAGCGCCGCTTTGGAAGTCGCCGACCGGGACCTCACGTTCTCGCAGGGCGGAATGCAACGCATGTTCGTCCCGGACCACTCCTCGGGCGCGCCGTCGAACCGCCCACAGCACGTGACGGGCCTGCTCGTGGGTGAGTGGGCCCGTCACGCGGATGACTCCCGCCGCCGTTTTCGTCCGCCCGTTCATCGAACACCAGAGGTGGCCGGCGGCGGACCAGTGTCGCCGCGGCAGGACGGCCATCAGCCAGTCGGCCAGGTCGTGCGCTTCCTGCTCACCGACGCCGTCAGCGACGATGTCAACCAGCCAGTCCACGAGGTCGTCGTCATCCGGAGGGCGATGCGTCTGGCGCCATCGGCCGCCGCGGTATCGGTATGGGGACGCAGGGTCGGGTTCGGCACCGTGCAGCGCCGGGCGGTCATCGAGCATGAATGCACTCTCCGGCCGATGCGGCGGACGCCGTAACCGCGTCCAGAGGATTCCCGTGGGACGTTTAGTTCACCAATTCGTCCCAGCGGGTGTAGGTTTGCAGCCAGTGGGACGCAACCACCGACTGGACGATGCCATCCGCCAGTGCGGCTGGACGTCGACGGACCTGGCCGTGAAGCTCCGGGTCGATCCGAAGACGGTGGAGCGGTGGGTCACGACGGCCCGCCAGCCTCACCGCGAATCTCGCGAGCAGGTCGCCGCCATCCTTGGTGTCCCCGCCGCGTTGTTGTGGCCAGAGGCCGTCACGCCGACAAGCGGGTTGAGCGAGCTGGTGGCGGTGTACCGCACTCGCACGGAGCTATCGCCGGCGACGATCTGCTCGCTGGTCTCGAGCGCACACGAGCACATCGATGTCCTTGCGTTCGCGGCGCTGTGGCTGTGGGACTCAGTCCCGGCATTCGCGGAGACGCTGGCCGCCAAGGCGGCAGACGGGGTGAAGGTGAGAGTCTGCCTTGGGGACCCGGACAGTGCGGCCGTTGGGCTCAGGGGGGATGAGGAGGGGATCGGCGACAAGATGGCGGCGCGGTGCCGCCTCGCCTTGAGCTACGCGAGGCCGATCGCCGAGGTGGACCCGTCAGCGGTTCGGTGCTCGGTCGCCACGCTCTACGCTTCCCTGTTCCGCTTTGACGACGACGTGCTGGTCAACATGCACCTGTGGGGGAACCCGGCGGGAGAGTCTCCGGTGCTGCACTGCAGGGCGGGCCACGAGCGTGGCCTCGGTACAAACGCGGTGCGCTCCTTCGAGCGCGTATGGGAAGACGCTCAGCCCGCCGTCACCGGGTAGACCAGCACGGTCGCCCACGCGCCACAAGCCGTCCCCTCGCCCTCCGGGCCGAGGCCGTCGTTCGAGCGTGCCTTGACGGAGACCCGGTCGAGCGCGACGCCGAGGGCGTCCGCCAGGTTCGTCCGCATGCCGTCGATGTGGGGGCGCAGCTTCACGGGACCGAGAACCACGAAGGCGTCGACGTTGGCGATCGCGTAGCCGGCCCTGCGGACGTAACCGGCGAACTCCCGGACGAAGTCGAGGCTGCGGGCGTCCTCTGACTCCGGGTCGTCCTCGGGGAAATGGGTGCCGAGGTCGCCGTCGGCAATCGCACCTGCGAGGGCGTCGATCACGGCATGGCACAGCACGTCGCCATCGGAGTGCGTGTCGAACCCCACGTCGGCCGGCACGGCCACACCGCCGAGCACGAGCTCGCAGCCGGGAAACAGCCGGTGGACGTCGTGGCCGAGGCCGGTGCGGAATGCCGTCATCACCGGGCGTCCGAGAGCGTGGCCACCAGGTCATCGACCGATCGGGCGTCCTCCAGCAGCTCGGCCTCGTTGGCGAGCGTGGCCTGGTGGACGAGGGCGGCTGGGCCGTAGCGGTGGAGGATGTCACTGATCCTGATCGCCGGCGAGCACTGCTCGCCGGTCGGCGACGACGTCAGATCAGCCCAGGTCAGCACCGCCTGCGCCGCGGCCGGCGGCGCTGGGAACTCGGCGAGGAGTAGCGCTTCGAGGCCCCGGAGCCGAGCTTCGGTCCGGGCCCTGGTATGCCACGCCACCAAGCGGCACACCTCGGGACGCCGATCCTGGGCACGGAGCCAGCGCGCGCCGTCGAGTGGGTGGAAGCCGGTGTCGATGAGCGACGAGGCGTAGCCGATGTCGTGAAGCAAGGCTGCCTCGGCCAGGGCCGATCGCCACGGCTCGGAAAGCAAATGGCCAACCTTGGAGGCCTGCTCGGCGACGTGGCGCGAGTGGGCAAGTCTCGCGGGCGACCTCGCGAGCAGGCGTTCGACTGTGTCGATGGCCCAGGTGCCGTCCTCCGGCTCCAGTGCTCGGGCGCCGAGACGTGGGTCGGCGGCGCGCCCGGTGGCCAGGCTGCTGCTGGAGAAGAGTCTTCGGGAGAGGCGCACCGGCTAATCCACCCTGCTCGGCGGCGATTGGTTCCTACGGGTGCAGCCTCGCACAGTCCCGCCCGGCCCGGGTCGCCCCTGCGAGCCCGCATCCCTCACAGGCACAGGTGTGGCGCAGGGGGCTCGGGCGCGGCGCTCGGATCGCCGTCCTCGCCGCGACTAGTGCTGGTGACCGGAAGCGCTCCGGTCACCAGTCCGAGTTCCCTCGACCAGGCCGCCGCGGAGTAGGCGAGCGCACCCCGCGCCGTCCGGGCGTCACCGCCGTCCGGACGAAGCACGGCCTTCGCGAATACCTCCAGGTCGAGGACGAGGGCATTCAGCTCCGATCCGGGCGAGATGCGCACGTACCTGCTGTCTGCCTGCATGGTGACCAGCTGCTGGGTGGTCGGTGCCTCCGGGTTGCGGCCGCGCTGCTGCTCGGCGGTGCACGCCGCCAGCTTGAGCTCGTCGAGCTCCGCGAGAACCTCGGCGGCCACATGGCGGGCGTCGGTGTCGGGTTGCTGCGCGGCGAGCGCCTCGGGGTGATGGACGGCGGCAACGAGGACGCTCAAGCTGGCGCCGACCCAGTCGGCGTAGTCGGTGGGGAGCAGGACGTCTCCGGCGATCGCCTGCCACGTGACGGTAACGACGTGGGGCGGGATGGGGAAGTCGTCCGGGAGGATGGGCATGGTGGCCTCCTGTCGGGGTCGATTCACAGGGCCGGCGGCTCGGCACCGACGCCGGACGTGGCGACGAGCCCGTGCGAGGCACGCCACGCGGCTCGCAAGCCACGCCGTTCGGTAGGGAGCCCGCCGCCCGCGCCCGCCGCTCCGGCGCGATAGCACCACTCGGGCATGAAGCTGCGGGAGTGCCCGTACGGGCCGCCGACCGCGGTCACCGAGCCGTCGGACGCGAACCCGATCAGCTTCCACACGCCCGTCTCGCCGTCCACTCGGGCGTGCATGCCGAGGGTGAGCCCGACCTGGGCGAGTACCTGCGCCGGCTCGGTGGGAGCCGCCTGGTCGACCTGTGCCGCTAGCGGTGGGTCGGGCCTCGGCGGGAATGACCGGCCCGGGCCGCCAAGGCAGCGTTGCTCGGAGTCGGATGGCACAGCCGCAGCGCACTCGGGGGCGGAACCGGGCTCAGTCTCGATGCCACGGTCAGCGGCGTAGCCGTGGACCCAGGCAAGCCCTCCGGTGTCGAGCACGAACCGGGCGCGCGTGACGGCGACGTAGCCGAGCATGGCCTCGGCCGGAGATACCGTCGCTGCTTCACCATTGCGTTCGGTGGGTGCGTTGAAGTCGGCGCCGATGCGCACCTCGTCCCACTCCCGCCCCTTGGCCTTGTGGACGGTGGAGACGACGATGTCGGCCCGCGCCTCGGGGATGGCGGAACCGATAGCGGTGACGACCTCGTCTGCACCGAAGCGTTCGATGAGCTTCACCGCGATCGCCAGATCGGTCCCGGCGGGATCGTTCCGCGCGTAGTCGACGACGGCGCCCCAGGTGTCGAAGGCGACAAGCTCGGAGTGGCCGGAAGGCTGGCCGTCTTGCAGTCGCCGGGCGGCCTCGGCGAGGCGAAGGATCTCGACGCCCCCACCGACGAGAGCGGGCTTGCGGCCGGCGTCGTGAGCCTCCATGACCGCTCGAACGGCGCCGGCGTTCGAGCGGCACAGCACGGCGCCGGGAGTGTCGATTGGCGCGAGGCGTGAGTTCCGACCTGGCGCGCCAGTGATCCGGAGATCGTCGCCAAGGACGGCGAGCCACAGGTTGGCCTCGGCGGCCACCGCCGGGCCGAACCGCCACGACTGAGTGAGGCTCACGCGGTGGTCCGCGGGGAGGGTGCTGAGGATGTCGGCGTTGCCTCGCCACTGGTAGAGCGCCTGGGCCCGGTCGCCGACGGCGACGAGCTGGGCATCCTGGCCGAGGAGGACACCGGCGATGCAGGGATCCGCGTCCTGGGCCTCGTCATAGAGGATGAAATCGAAGGCGAGCTTGGGATCGGTGAGGGCCCACTGCTTCAGGTAGTGGTCGTGCGTCGGCTTGAGCTTCCCGTTCGGGCCGGACAGGTCGGCCCAGGCCCGGTCAGCGGCGGCCACCACCACGCGGCGGAGTTCGGAGAGATCAACTCCGTCGGTCCCCTCCGGCGGCACGAAGTGCTGCCCTCCGATCCGCCGGTCGGCCGATCGGCAATACCGGGCAACGACTGACAGGGCGAGCGCGGCCTGCTGGGCGGGCTGCACAACAGCCCGACCGTCGGCGCTGTCGAGCATCACAGGCGAGCGGATGTCGAGCGCCTGGGCGACGCTGGCACTGGACATCCGCGGTCCTTGCATCCGGGCGCGCAACGGCGCCCCATGGGTGCGGTAGGCGAGGGCGTGAGCCGTCTTCGACGTGACATTGGCGGGGAACGACGCTTCGGCCTCGAGCTGGACAGCCTTGTTGAAGGCCACGTAGAGCCCGCGGCTACCGGGCCGCGACTGGGCCACCAACCGCAGCGTTGACGTCTTGCCCGTGCCGGCGCCGGCCGTGATGGCCAGCGTCCCGCCGGCCGTGAAGGCATCGACGGCAGCTTGCTGCTCGGGCGTGGGCGGGAACTCAGCCACCTGCCTCTCCTCGCTTCCCGCCGGGGAGTCCGTTGCCGGACGCCGTCGGTGCGCTCTCCCGAG
Source organism: Acidimicrobiia bacterium (assembly GCA_023265045.1). Taxonomy (GTDB): domain Bacteria; phylum Actinomycetota; class Acidimicrobiia; order Acidimicrobiales; family AC-14; genus JAHFUQ01. Next base: position 70 of record JAHFUQ010000190.1, on the reverse strand, counting down.
CCGCACGCCGCAGGTCACGGACGTCCTCGCCGAGGGTCAGGGCAGCTCGCTCGGCGCCAGCGGCACGGGC
>JAHFUQ010000189.1 GCA_023265045.1 Acidimicrobiia bacterium | reverse complement strand
CGACGCACATTCGGCGTCGAAACAACCGCGGCGGTCACTTCGACGCCGGAAGACCCCCCTCAGCACCGCGGTGGCTGGGCTGAACCCGCACCCGGGGCTGGCGGCGGTCCTGCTCGAAGGCCAGCGGCGCGGGCTGGTGGGGCCGGGTCCGATGGCCCGCCAGATCGCCCACGCCCTCGCGTTCGCCGACGCCCTCGCCGACGCCCTCGCCGACGCCCTCGCCGACGCCCTCGCCGACGCCCTCGCCCTCGCCGACGCCCTCGCCGACGCCCTCGCCGACGCAGTGGGCGGCCTCGGCGGCCAGAAGCGCCGGGCGCTCGACCTGGGCTCGGGCGGGGGCCTTCCGGGGCTGGTCCTGGCGAGTGCGAAACCTGACACGTCGTGGGTGCTTCTCGACAGCCGCAGCCGGAGTGTTGAGTTCCTGCGCGAAGCGGTGGCCGCGTTGGACCTGACCGACCGGGTGGGAGTGGTCGGGGCCCGGGCCGAGGAGGCGGGGCGATCACCGGAGCACCGGGGCGCCTACGAACTGGTGGTGGCCCGGGGGTTTGGCCCCCCGGCGGTGACGGCGGAGTGCGCCGCCCCCCTGCTCGCGGTGGGCGGGCATCTCGTCGTGAGCGAACCCCCGGGCAGTGCGGGGGAGCGGTGGCCACCCGATCCGTTGGAAACGCTCGGGCTGCGGCTGACGGGCGTCCAACAGCTGCAGCCGGGGGGGTTTGCGGTGTTGGAGCAAGCCTCAACCTGCCCGGATCGGTTCCCGCGGCGCTCCGGCGTGCCTGCCAAGCGCCCCCTCTATGTTTCACGTGAAACCGAACCTGGTACTTGACCCTTTGCGCGGCAGCAGTCAAGATAGGCCGAATGCCTGACTTCAGGGTTGATTGGTCGTCTGAACGGTCGCCTGAAGGCGGCATCGAACCTCGACGACCGTTCGCGATGCCAGCCTTCGTCGTGGACTCCAGTACGTCAGCCGCCCGGGCCGCGCTCCCCGTCTTCCCCGATCTGCCGGCCGTTCCAACGCCGCCCGCGCCGCCCGCGCCCGACCAGCCGGTTCGGTTGGAGCCCGCCCTGGAACCCTCGATCGAGGCACCCGATGAGACGCCGTCGTTCGGCGAAGCGACCGGCCCGGCCACCACCGACCAAGCCGTCGCGGCCGCCGCGGTACGGGAGTTGTACCCCGGTCGGCCGCTCCCCCGCACGATCGCCATCGCCAACCAGAAGGGTGGTGTTGGAAAGACCACCACCGCGGTCAACCTCGGCGCGGCGCTGGCCGAGATCGGCTTCCGGGTGTTGGTCGTCGACCTCGACCCGCAGGGAAACGCCACCACGGGCCTGGGCATCAACGCCCGCAACCTCCATCACTCCATCTACGACGTGCTGATGGCCGAGGCGCCGATGGAGGACTGCATCGAGCCCACGGCCCTGCGCAACCTGTTCGTCGCCCCCGCCACCATCGACCTGGCCGGCGCCGAGATCGAGCTGGTGCCGGCGTTCAGCCGCGAGCTGCGCCTACGCCGGGGGGTCGAGCGCCTGGGCGACGACTACGACTTCATCCTGGTCGACTGCCCGCCCTCGCTCGGCCTGCTCACCATCAACGGGCTGGCCGCCGTGAGCGAGGTCCTGGTGCCCATCCAGTGCGAGTACTACGCCCTCGAGGGCCTGGGCCAGCTGGTGCGCAACATCGCCCTGGTGCAGAACAACCTCAACCCCAGACTCGAGCTCAGCACGATCGTGTTGACCATGTACGACGCCCGTACCAAGTTGTCTGACCAGGTGGTGAAGGAGGTGCGGTCGCACTTCGGCGCCAAGGTTTGCCGCAACATCGTGCCCCGCACCGTCCGGCTGTCCGAGGCCCCGTCCTTCGGCCAACCCATCCTGGTGTTCGATTCGACGTCCCGGGGCGCCCTCGCCTACCGGGAACTGGCCAAGGAGGTGAGCGGTGGCGCGGCGCGGAGGACTGGGTAGAGGGCTCGATTCCCTCATCCCCCCGAGCACGGCTCAGGACGAGGGCAGCTCGTTCCAAGACATCTCCATTTCGGCGATCACCGCCAATCGTCGCCAGCCGCGGACCCGTTTCGATGAAGAGGCGTTGGTCGCCCTCACCGCCTCGATCCGCGAGTTGGGCGTGCTCCAGCCGGTGTTGGTCCGGCCGACGGGCAATGGCGGCTTCGAGCTCATCGCCGGCGAGCGCCGGTGGCGGGCGGCCCGCCGAGCCGGCCTTTCCAACATCCCCGCCATCGTCCGCACGGCCGACGACACGTCGTCGCTCGAACAGGCGCTGGTCGAGAACGTCCAGCGCGAAGACCTCAGCCCCATGGACGAAGCGGCTGCCTATCAACAATTGATCGAGGATTTCCACCTCACCCACGACGAGCTCGCCAGCCGGGTGGGGAAGAGCCGGGCCGCCATCTCCAATACGCTACGGCTGTTCCAGCTGCCGCCCTCGGTGCAGCGGATGCTGGCTGATGGACAGCTCGCCGCCGGCCACGCGCGCGCCCTACTCTCGACTCCTGATCGCGCCTTTCAGGAGGAGCTGGCCAAGCGGGCCGCGCATGAGGGTTTGTCGGTCCGGGCCGTCGAGGAGCTGGCGCGCCAGCACAACGACGCCGCCCGGCCCACCCCGGTGCGCTCGGCGCCCGCCGCGCCCGGGAGCGTTCCGGCGAACGCGCCGACCCGTTTGCGACCGCCGGGCATCCACGAACTGGAGGAGTTGCTGGCCGCCCACCTCGACACCCGCGTGAAGGTTGAGATGACGTCCAACAAAGGTCGGCTGGTCATCGAGTTCGCTGACCTCGAGGACCTCGAACGGATTTACCGGGCTATGAACAACGGCGCAGAGCGGGATCGCCACTCCGCGTAGTTACGCCCGCACTTTAGGTGCACAGACGTTCTCCACAAGTTGATCGCACCTGTGGAGGATCGTTCCGCGCGCCCAGGCGCGGCCTACAGGAACTCGGCCAGCTCCGCGGTCAGCTGCCCCTTGCCCTTGGCGCCGACCAGGCGCTTCTTGAGCACGCCGTCCTTGAACAGCAGCAGGGTGGGGATGCTCATCACGTCGAAGCGGCGGGCCAGCTGGGGCTCGTCGTCCACGTTCAGCTTGTGGATGCGGATCTTCCCCTTGTGCTCCTCGGCGATCTGCTCGAGGACCGGGGCGACCATCCGGCACGGACCGCACCACACCGCCCAGAAATCGACCAGGATGGGCACGTCGGCGCTGTTGATCTCCTCGTCGAACGTCGCTCCGGTCAGGGCCGTGATCGTGCTGTCCATCGGGTTCAACCCCTCCTCAACGGGTTCTGCTGCACTCCAGTGAAACACGCCCATATGACGGTTTAATCCGCTTGCGCTTCCAGCCACCGCTCGGCGTCGATGGCCGCCATGCAGCCCGAGCCGGCGGCGGTGACCGCCTGGCGGTACACGTGGTCCTGCACGTCCCCGCAGGCGAAGACCCCCTCGACATTGGTGCGCGACCCGTCGTGGGTGACGATGTACCCGTTCTCGTCCAGGTCGAGCTGGCCCGTGAACAGGCCGGTGTTGGGGAAATGGCCGATGGCGACGAACAGGCCGGTCACCGCCAGCGGCGTGGAGGCGCCGGTCTTGACGTTCTGCAGCGTCACGCCCTCGAGCCGGCGGTCGCCGACCAGGTCGGTGACCACCGAGTCCCACACGAACTCGACCTTGTCGTTCTTGAACGCCCGCTCCTGCATGATCTTCGACGCCCGCAGCGCGTCCCGGCGGTGGACCACCGACACCTTGTCGGCGAACTTGGTGAGGAACGTCGCCTCTTCCAGCGCCGAGTCGCCACCCCCGACGACGGCGATCTCCTGGCCGCCGAAAAAGAACCCGTCGCAGGTGGCGCACGTCGACACGCCGTGGCCGATCATCTCCCGCTCCCGGGGCACGCCCAGCATGCGGGACTGGGCGCCGGTGGACACGATCACCGACCTGGCGCGGAACTCCTGGTCGCCCACCCAAACCCCGAACGGCCGGGACGACAAGTCGACGCGGGTGGCCTTCTCGGTCAGGTACTCGGCGCCGAAGCGGGCGGCCTGGGCTCGGAATGCGGCCATCAGGTCGGGCCCCTGGATGCCGTCGACGAATCCGGGGTAGTTCTCCACCTCGGTGGTCAGCATCAGCTGGCCGCCGGGCTGGTCCGACGTGGAGGACGGCTCCCCCTCGATCACCAGGGGCCGGAGGTTGGCCCGGGCGGTGTAGATGGCGGCGGTGAGCCCGGCCGGCCCCGAGCCGACGATCACGACGTCTTTCACTTCGTCCACGAAACGCTCCTGGGAAGGCGAGTCAGGCGCCGGCCTGGGCAGGCCGGCGGTCCTTCTTGGACCACAGGAACAATCCCGCGCCCGTGAATATTGCCCCCATGATCAGGTAGGTCAGCCAGATCTCCTGGGGGATCAGCTCGTCGAGGGCCCGCACCGCGGCGATGACGAGCAGGACGAGCGCCATCAGGCCCATGATGCCGGCGAGCACGCCGAACACGACCAGCCGGGCGATCGACACCACCCGGTCCGTCGTCTGGCGCCGGACGGTGGTGACGAGCTGCTCGAGGCGGTCGGCGATGTCGCTGGCCCAGTCCCCCGCACCCTTGTCCGGCATGGGCTGAGCCTACCCTTGCGCGGTGCGCCGCATCCTTGCCCTCGCCGCCGCCGCCGCCGCCGGCGCCCTCGGCGCCGTCATCCTGGGCGAGTACGAGTTCAAGGGAATCACGATCCTGGCCACCGGGGTCATCTTCGGGCTGTTCATCGCCGAGGCGGCGCTGGCCGTCAACCGCCACGCCGTCGCCGGCCTGGGCGCGGCCGCGGCCGTCATCGGCCTGGCCGCCATGACGTGGGCCGCCTGGATCACGACGTTCCATCACCTCGGCGTGCTCAGCGGCACGGGTTGGGCGGCCGTCGCCCTCACCGGCGCGGCCGCAGGACTCAGGGCAGGCTGGTCTCGGCCAAAACGCGACACCCCTGCTCCGGCGCCATCACCAGCAGCGTCGCCGGAGGGTCAGTCGCCTTAGCGGCGAAGCCGAGCACGACGGCGGGCGTGCCCGCGTAACGCAGGTTGGCCGCGTACACCACCACCCCCAGCTGGGGGCGCGCCGTGCGGGCCTGCTCCTCGCACACCCGCGTGCCGGGGGTGGCCGGCGCCGGCGCGGCCGGTGCGACTTGGCTCAACGCGGCCGCGCCTCCGGCGCCCGATGTGGCCGCGCCTGAGTTGGCCCGAGACGTCGCGTCCCCAGTCGCGGTCGCCGAGTTCGCGGTCGCCGACGCCCCCGCCACCCGGCTGCGCAGCGCGCCCAGGTCGGCGACATCGCCCAGCTCGCCCGTCGCCGCCCCCGCCGCCTTGCTCGACGCCCTGGCGTCGCCGGCCGATTCGGCGGCGGATGGGGGACCGGCGCTGAGGGCGGTGCCCGTCGTGTCGTGGCTCTCCTGGTTGAGCAACGCCATCGCCCCTACCACCAGGGCGACGACGGCCGCCACCGCGCCGCTGCCCAGCCACCACCGGAACCGGCCCGGCGCCGGCGCCGCGGCCCGGCCGGGGGGGCCTGATGC